>DASVRN010000100.1:0-87170 GCA_036388595.1 Chloroflexia bacterium | reverse complement strand
CGGATTTAGTTGGATACGGAGCAAATCCGAAATCCCAATTCCCAATTCCCAAATCCGCTATAATGCATCATGGTTGGGGATTTCGGGCTGTCGTTTTCGCGCCCGCTCGTGCTGCTTCTGCTGTTGCTGCTTGTGCCGCTGACGGTCTACCTGTCGCGCACCAGTTTGGCGTTCCTGCGGCGTGGGGCGAGACGGTGGAGCCTCGGGCTGCGGCTGGCGATAGTGGTGCTGCTGGTGCTCTCACTCGCGGGAGCGGGCATAACACGCGCCGACCAGAGGCTGTCGGTAGTATACCTCCTCGACCGCTCGGACAGCGTATCGGCAGAGGCGCAAGCCCAACAAGCCGCTTATGTAAGCCAGGCTATCGCGGAGTTGAGGGAAGGTGACGCGGCGGGCGTCATTGTGTTCGGGTCCGGGGCCCTGGTGGACCGCCCCGTTGTGGCAGACAAGACGGTCCCAGACCTCGCAAGCGCCCCCTCCACCACTTACAGCAACCTTGCCGAGGCGTTACGGCTGGGGCTTGCCGTGGCCCCCGGCGATACGGCCCGCCGCCTGGTGCTCATCTCCGATGGCCGCGAGAACCTCGGCAGCGCGGAGTGGTCGGCGCGGCTGGCGGGAGCGAACGGCGTAGCCATAGACGTGGTGCCTCTCCCCGCGGCTACCGGCCCCGAGGTGTGGGTCGAGAGCTTGCGCGCCCCCTCCCCCGTGCGCGAGAACGAGCGTGTGGCCCTCCAGCTCGGCATCTCCTCCAGCGTGGATACTACGGCCACCCTGCTCATCTCGCTGGACGGAACGCCCCTCAGCACCCAGGAGGTCCGCCTGGTGCGCGGCACCAACAGCTACGTGCAGACCCTCCCTCCCGCCGTCAGGGGCTTTCATACCTACTCGGTGCAGGTGGTAGCCCCCACGGGCACCGACACGCGCTCAGAGAACAACAGGTACAGTGCGTTCTCCCTGGTGCTCGGCAAGCCCCGCGTGTTGATCGTAGAGGGCAAGGAAGGGGAGGCTGAAGCGTTGCGTGCAGCCATCGCCCCCTCAGTTGACTCCGACGTGCTGCCTCCAGCCTCCATGCCCACCGGCATAGCGGACCTGGCCGGTTACGACGGCATAGTGCTGGTAAACGTGCCCGCCTCCTCACTCACCACGTCGGGGCTTGAGAGCTTACAGGTGGCGGTGCGCGACCTGGGTAAAGGGCTGGTGGTGGTTGGGGGCGACGAAAGCTACGCCGCCGGGGGCTACTGGCGCACCCCGCTCGAAGAGATGCTGCCGGTGGACCTCAACCTGCCCTCCAAGCTCGACATCCCAAGCGTCGGCATGGTGCTGGTGATAGACCGCTCCGGCTCGATGGGCGTGGGCCACGTGCTCAACGGCGTGGGCGTGACCAAGCTTTCGCTCGCCAAGGAAGCAGCTTACCAGGCCGTGGCCCAACTCAGCGGCAAGGACTACGTGGGCGTGATAGCCTTCGACAGCGAGGCTACCTGGGCCGTCGAATTGCAGCCACTGGGCGATCCGACGCAGTTCCACGACCGCATACAGGGCATTTCCCTCGGTGGCGGCACCCACATCTACTCCGGGTTGCACCCAGCGGTACAATCTCTTATCGCTAGCAAGGCGCGCAGCAAGCACATCGTCGTGCTTACTGACGGCATCTCGGAGGGCGGCGACTACGAGGGCCTGCTCAAGCAGATGGAGGCCAATGACATCACCTTGTCGAGCGTGGCGGTTGGCTCCGAAGCCGACGAGGCTTTCCTGCAAAACCTGGCTACGGTGGGCAAGGGTCGCTTCTACTCCACCGAAGACGGCAACGCTCTGCCGCAGATATTCGCCCACGAAAGCCACATAGCCGCCCGCTCCTACCTGATCGAGCACCCGTTCGCGCCCGCCCGCACCTCGCCCTCAGCCATATTGGATGGCTTGGGTGGCTTACCAACCTTACAGGGTTACGTAGGAACCTCTCCTAAGCCGACTGGGCAGGTGGCGCTGGTCAGTGACGCGGGCGACCCCGTGCTGGCGCAGTGGCAGTACGGGCTGGGCCGGGTGGTGGCCTGGACCTCCGACGCCAAGGGGCAGTGGGCTACTGATTGGGTGGCCTGGCCCGACTTCCCCCGCTTCTGGACGCAGGCGCTGCGCTGGAGCACCGGGGCCGAGGCGGGTAACCTGCTCCAGCCGCGGGTGGAGTGGGAGGGGGGCACCGCCCGCGTTAGCGTGGACGCCGCACAGCCAGACGGCTCGCTCATCAGCGACCTGACCGTGGGCGCGCAGGTGGTTGGCCCCGACCTCGTCACATCCACCCTCTCGCTCAAGCAGACCGCCGCGGGCCGCTACGAAGGCACTTTCCCGGCCACCGAGGAGGGCGCGTACCTGTTGCAAGTACGCGGCGCAAGCGAACAGATAGGCAGCGTGGGCCAGACTCTCGGCATGGTGGTGCCCTACTCCCCCGAGTACCGGGGCGCGCCCACCGACAGCGGCCTGCTCGCTCGTCTGGCTGCCCTCACCGGCGGCAGGGTGCTCTCGCTGGATAACCCATCCGCATCGTTGGAGCACAATCTGCCGCCCGCCCGTAGCACCAGCGACCTGTGGCCCCTGCTCCTCTTCCTGGCGATCCTGTTGCTGCCCTTCGACGTGGGCGTGCGCAGGCTGGCGATCACCAGGGCCGACGTTGACCGTGCCTGGGCAGAGGTACGGCGGCGACTTGGCTGGAGCGGGCGCACAGTGCCCGCTACCGCGCCACAGGCCAGCACGCCGCAGGTGGCCGCCCTGTTCGGTGCCAAGGAACGCAGCCGGGAGCGTCTCGACGCCGGACCTGCAACACCCATCCCGCCGCCTGACTCAAGCGAGAAAAGCCTGACTACGGCTGCTTCGGCACGAGACTTGCAACTTGAAGGTCGTACCGGGCGCTCCACTTCAGCCGCTCAGGCTCGCACTCCTTCACATGCCGCGCCGGAGTCTCCACCCCAGGCTACAGCCCCTGAGACCCCGCAAGAGGACATGGCGGCACGGCTCAGGAGGGCGAGGGAGCAGCGACACTAGGCGGGTCGTATGCAAGTTCGCACTGATGATTTCGTAGACGGGCGATACAGGATAGCGCAAGAGGTCACAATTCCGGGCTTCTTACGAGACGCGGCCCCCGTGTGCCTCTACCATGCCGTCGATGAGCAGTTGGAGAGGCCGGTCACGTTGCAGTTCCTCTCTGCGTCCGAGGCACGCGACCCTTTCCGGCTGCAAGAGTTCGTTGGCAAAGGGCAGCTAGCCGCGGCCCTGCACCACCCCAACATCGCGGGTGTGTACGATGCCGGGGAGTGGAACGGTTGGCCCTACTGGGTTATGGCCCGCCTGGGCGACTCGTCCGCCGAAGCGCTTTATGCCGGAGATGGTGGCACTCCGAATGTAGCCCTCGCCCTGTCCGCCACGCGCCAGGCAGCCGAGGCTTTGCACGCGGTGCGCCAGGCAGGCATGAGCGATTGGACCTTCTCGCACCAGGCGCTGCGCATCTCCCCTTCCGGCGATACCTGTCTCTACCCCATCATGGGCCTAGAGCAGTTGCGCGGCGCTGGCGCCAATTTCACCTCTTCTACTCCCGAAAACGATCCCCACGCCCTCAGTGGCCTGCTGCGCCTCATGCTCGTGGGCACAGCCGATCCGAGGGTGGCAGGCACGCGCATGTTCGCTCTGCCTGCTCATGTCGTGGCTCTGCTGGACCGTACGTACCTCGATGACGCTCCCGATAAGCTTACAAGCGCGGGGGAAGTGGCCGCCGCTATTACGGAGCTAGAGTCCAGCGCCGTGCAGCCGACGCAAGCGCACGACCCCTCGCAGGCACCGCAACCTGTCGGGGATCGCCCAATAGCGATGCCCTACTACGGCCCTGCTGATCTTGCACCCGCCGCCCCGGATATACTAGCTGCCGCCACGTTGCCCCCCGCATCGCCAGAGGCCCTCACACTGGTAGCTCCGGTAGCGCCACCCCAGGGCACAAGGTCTACCACTGCGATGCAGGCACGCCCTTATGTGCCGGTTGTGCAGTCGACCGAGCCAGAGACAAGGAGGCGGCCCGGCCCCCTCGCCGTGCTGCCACTATTGGCCCTGTTGCTGTTGGCAGGGGCAATAGCGGTGTTGTGGCCCAAGACGAACACGGCCACAGGCTCGGTGGCCGGGGCCGGCGCGGCTGTGACCCCTGCCGCCCAACCGCAACCCGCCGTGGTGCCTGACCTGCGTGGTAAGACGCTGGAGGAGGCGAACGGCGCGATAGGGCTGGCCGGGTTGCAGCTGGGGCAGACGGAGCCGGTGCGCGACCCCAACTTCGCCGCCAACACAGTCGCCTGGCAGGTGCCCGACCCCGGCACGCCTCTGCAACCCGGCAACGTGGTCACCGTAACATTGAGCCTGGGCCCTGAGCCGACGCCGGTACCACAACAGCCCGCCGTCCAACCCCCGGAACCGGCTGCCCAACCTGAACCACAGGACAAGAGGAAAGATAAGGACGCCGACAAGCAAAAGGAGAAGGACAAGGACGAGGAGAAAAAGAAAGACGGCAAGAAGGACGACTGAATTGCCCGCATCACCAGGCTGACGGCAGGGTAATTCACATGACGAAGGACGAGCAAAGCTAACTGTTCTTCGTCGTACCAACTTGAAACGGAGGCACTATGAGCGACCAGGTGATAGATACCTGCGTCTTTTGCAGGCTGGCGAAAGGGCAATTGCGGGCCGACATTGTGTACGAGGACGAAGCGGTGCTCGCCTTCAAAGACATCCACCCGCAGGCTCCCGTTCACGTGCTGGTTATCCCCCGCGAGCATCTCACCGCGCTGTGGGAGGTGGACGCGTCACACACGCAGATACTGGGGCGCTTGCTGCTGGCAGCCAATGATATTGCCGACCGCATGGGCGTCCAGCAGACCGGCTACCGCATAGTGATTAACACCGGCACCGAGGCGGGGCAGACGGTGGACCACGTCCACGTTCACGTGCTAGGCGGGCGCAAGCTGACCTGGCCGCCGGGGTGATTTGGATTTTGGATTTTAGGTTTTGGATTTTGGATTTGTGAGTAAAGAGAAACACCTGTCGCAAGTTATTCGCGACAGGTGTTTCTCTTTTGGTGCGGGACTGTTTAGATTAGGGGCCGACGGTGAGGGTGCCCACCATGCCTTGCTGGGCGTGGCCCGGCACCGTGCAAATCGTGGTGTAGGTGCCCGGCTGCAAGTCGAGTGTGACTTCCTTGGGGCTTTCGCCGGGCGTGAATGCAGGCGTGCCGCCGACGTCCTTGCCGTCTTTCTGCACCACAAAGTTGTGGGAGAACTCGCCTACATTCTTAGCCACGAAGGTCGTGTTGCCTGCTGGTATCTGCAAATCTTTCGGGTCTATCAGCCACTCGTCAAGACCGACGTCTACGCGGTTGCTGGTCTTGGTATCCGAGGGAGCGCTCGTAGCGGTGGGATTGCCGCCCGTGTTGCCGTTGCCGCCGGTATTCGTTTCGCCTCCGCAAGCCGCCAGCGTCAGGGTGAGCGCCCCGGCCACCAGGGCGGCGATGCCTGCCGTCTTAATTCTCGCCCAATATGCCGCAAGGTCCATTTGTAAACTTTCCTCCTGGTTGTACGATGTGATGACGGATTGTATTGTGCTTGGAATTTACCCTCTAACCACGTTCTAGTTTACTACATTCGTCCACTACCTGCTGCCGAAGCCGCGAGATGAAGTCGCGGTCGGGGATGCCCGCGCCGGGAGCGGCACCCATCAAGCAGGCGGCCATCTCTACCTGCCGCACCTCCGTGACAGTGAGCCGGGGCAGCGAAGCAGCAAGCGGCCGGTGAGGACACTTGCCCGCCTGCATCAGGTCTATCATGTTGTTCATTAGCTCGGCGTTGGCTTGCATCATATTCCTCACGCGGCGGGTACAATTCCGGGTCCAGCAGTACCGCCCGAAGCTACTACACGGGAGATTCCACGTCTCCAGCGTGCTCTCGGTACGCACGGTACAATATCTCCCCTTACACTACGCGGCAGGTTACATTGGTGAAGACGAAAACGCCAAGACGCCAAGACGCCAAGGACGCGCAGAGATTAAGTAGGATATCGTAGTCAAGAGGACCAGAGTACATATGTCGTGCTCTGGTCCTCTTGTACCATCTTAACCATCAATCTCTTGGCGCGTCCTTGGCGTCTTGGCGTCTTGGCGTTTTCGTCCTTATCCGTTATCTCTTAGCCCTCGCGGGAGTTTGGCAGTCAGGGTAGAAGGTGTTGGACACGATCTTGGAGGTCTGCGCCCGAGTGGCGTTCTCGTTGGGCCTGAAGTACGGGCGGTTCTGGTCGTCGCAAGGCTCGTTGGCCCTCTGGCCGCACGGGTAACCTCCCATCACGCCTCGCTGGCTCAGCCTCTCCACGAACAGGTAGTACGAGCTTTCGCTCTCACTTGGCTGCACGTCGGCGTAGGTCTGCCCCTCTACCGGCTCGTTGATGTTGGCCGCGTTAGCCACGATCTTAGAGATCTGGCCTCGTGTGGCTTGAGCGGCAGACCGGAAGTACGGCCTGTTGCCCTCCTGGCAAGGCTCCCCGGGGCCGCCGCAGGGGTAACCGCCGATATCATGCCTGATAGCCAGCCGCTCGATGAACGGGTAGAACGGCTCCGAGGGCGGGATGTCCTGGAACGTCTGCCCCGCGGGTTGGTCGTTGAAGGCGGCCGAGTTTGCCACGATCTTGGCAAGCTGTCCCCTGGTGATGTTGTTGCCGGGCCTGAAGTACGGGTCGCCGGTAGCGCCGCAAGGCTCGTTCGCCGCGCCGCATGGGTAGCCGCCCATGATGTGCCTGCAAGCCAGGCAGCGGATGAACGGGTAGAACGAGCTAACGTCGCTGCTCTGGGGCACGTCCTGGAACTGCACCGGGCAGACTGTGGGTGTGAGGGAAGGTATGGGTATTGGCGTGCCTTCCGCGTTACAAGCCTTGGCGGGATCGGGCTTGCTGGGGTCGGCGGGGTCGTACTTAGCGAAGAGCCTCTTGCCGCCCGACTGCCTCGCTATGACTACTTCCCTAGCCCTGAAACCGGCCGAGCCGTCCGCGGGGAAGGGATTGCTCACGCACGGGCCAACGCAGCCATCAGCATAACCGACGATCACGCGTCCCTCTTTGTCAACCACCGCATCGAAGAAGTCGAGCAGGTTGCGGCAAGGGCCACTGCCGCAGATGTTGCGGCGCTGCACGGGGTCGGTGGGTGTTACGTCGGTAGTAACCCACGTTTGGCCGCGGTCGTACGTGTGCGCCACATACAGGTGCCACTCGCCGGTAAACTCTTCAGCCGCGTAGTTGCCCTCGGTCGTGGTGCCGATGTAAGCGAAGGCCGCTCGGTCGCCATCACCGGCCGTCACCGCGGGGAATACGGAGTTCTTGATGCCGTGCTGCGCTCCCACGTTGACAGGAGTCGACCATGTCTGACCGCGGTCAGTGGAGGCTGACGCCATCGGGAAGCCGTCATTGTCGATGGATCCGAAGTAAACGGTACCGTCTGCCCCTATCTCTATAGATGGGTCGCTGAACGGGTCGGCGCTGATGGGTACGGTGCGGACCTGCCAGGACATACCGTTATCAATTGACACCGCAACAGCCTGTGATTCAAAGCCGCATGAGGGCTTGGGCACGTACACGGTGCCATCGGGCGCTACTTTCACGTGCCCGTGCAGTCCACCCAGGCCGCAGTCCGCCAGGGTGTAGATCGGCACATGGGTGCCGAAGGTCAGGCCGCCGTCGTCACTACGCGAGCAGAAGGCTGCCACAATGCTCTGGGCGCAATAATACACAGCATGGGGATACTCGGTGAGGGCAAGGCCTTCGGAGCCGGGCCTGTAGGGGCCGCTGGCGATTGACTGGTGGTCCACTCCCTGGTTGCCCGTGGCTCCCGTGCTGGGTATGTAGGTCTCGCCGTCATCGTCGGTGATGTCGATGGCGCTGCCACTACCCCTGAGCTGCGACACGAAGGTACGCCCAAGCACTGGGTCGTGAGTTAGGATCGGGTCGAGCGTTTCGATATCGCTGGTAATCTGGTTGTCAACGGTATCGGTAAAGGTAGATGTGGCCGGTACCGTACAGTCATCGAACGTCCACCTGAGGGCATGCAACAGGGCAAGGTACATCACGTTGCCTGTCTTCCAGTTCACCCCAAGCGTCGGCTCGGAGGCATCCAGGGTGCCCTCAGCTTTGGGGCCGAGGAAGTTGTCGTAGAACGCGGCACCCGCGCCCCCACCAATGGGTGTGGGCACCACCGGCACCGGCTGTACCTCGGCTACGCCTGAGTACTGGTCCGCGGCAGTGGCCGCGAAGTACACCACGTGCACCGTAAAGGTACCCGTGCCTGTGCCTGCCAGGTATGGGTGTAGCGTGGCCGATTCTATAGTTGTGCCGCCAAGACCCGACTGAGCCACAATCGGCCCGTCGTTGTCGCCCTTGTGGATGTACATGTCGTAGTCGGTCGTGGCGCTGTTGGTCCAGTTGATAGACACACGCACCTGCTTGCCTATCCAGTCAGCAGGGTTGCCTGTCACGTTCAGGGTGAACGTATCGCAGTTCACGCCTTCCACGCATGTATCTTCGCTTTCCGAGGCCGGGCCGGTGCCCGTGCCGTTCCATGTGAGCGTCGGGCCCGCGGGGCCTATACTTCCCGAAGTGGGGTCTGCGGCGAGACCCGGCCGGGCGGCAAAAACGCCTCCTACAACCAGCGCCATAATCATAACGAGCGGCAACAATAGCCACCGTCCCTTGCCAAGCCTATTGAAACTTCCTGCCATCATTCCTCCTCCTTGCATGGTCAACGATGCGTTACGGCTTTGTAACCAGGTCCAGGCGAGCAGGTCTGTTCCCTAGAAAACTGCCCTTAACTCGGAACATAGCTGGGCCTGTGTAGGCGTGCAGGTGAGCAACAGACGGCAGCAAGCAAAGCGTTGCTTTCATAGCATACCGGCCGTAAACCACATACATCTGCAATTAAGGTGCCACGATACCCTGACGGTGTGATGCGGGGTGCCGTCCCGTGCGGGCCGCTCTCCGCCTGATGTGCGGCCCGTTTGATGCTATACTAGCCCCTGTTGCGTATACACAATGAGGAGATTACATGGCCGCGTTTGCGGAGTGACGGAGTGAAAATGGAGCTGAAAACGTACGGCATTCAGCACATATTGCAGTGGAGCTACAGGGACGACGTGCCCGCCGACGAACGCGCCCGCATAGAGGCAGAGCTTGAACGGCTGCCGGAGCGGGTGCCTTCGTTGCGACACCTGGAATGGGGCCACGTGGTCGGAGGGCGCAACCAATCGTTCTCCCATTGCTTCGTGATGTACTTCGACAACATGGAAGGGCTATCTGAGTACGCCACGCACCCTGACCACGTCCGTTTCGCGGGTGCGTTCAGGGAGGCGTGCGCGGTCCAGGTGGTCACAGACTTTGAGGTGAAAGCGTCATGAGCGGCTTCTCCTGGCCCGACCTGCTGGTGATAGCGAGCGTCGGCATGTCGGCGTGGGCGGCAACCCGGCGCGGATTCCTGGCGGTGCTCCTATCGCTCGTCGGGTTCGTGCTGTCCCTGCTGATATCGTTTACCTTCTACCGCGCGGTAGCCGCCTGGCTCACGAGTGCCTTCAACTGGAACCCCGTGTGGACGGTGCCGCTCGCCTTCGTGGGCCTGTGGGTGCTGATGGAGGCGCTGTTCGGCCTGGTCGAGACCCTGCTGGTGCGCCGCCTCTTCTTCCGCCTGAACTACTCGCCCACCAGCCGGGGCCTGGCCGTGCTGCCGGGCGCGGCGCAGGGGCTTATAGGCGCGGCGGTGTTCCTCACCATGCTGGCGCTCATACCGATTGGCACTGGCATGCGCAACGACATCCTCAACTCGCCGTTAGCAGGCAGGCTGGTAGATACGACCCTCACGATAGAGCGGCCGTTGGAGGGCATCTTTGGCCCTGCCGCTCGAGAGGCGCTAGGCTTCATCACGGTGCGGCCCCCAACGAATCCGGGCGAAGGCGCGCCGGGGCAGGGGGGTGAGAACGGCGGTAGTGAAGACGAAGGCGTGCAACTCAACTTCACCGTGAACGATGCCACGGCCGACCCCTCCACCGAGGAGGCTATGCTGGCGCTGGTGAACCGCGAGCGCGTCGCGCACGGCCTGGAGCCGCTTGTGATGGACTCCGAGTTGGTGCTGGTGGCCCGCGCCCACGCCGACGACATGTTCAAGCGCGGCTACTTCGCCCACGACACGCCGGAGGGCACCGACCCCTTCCAGCGCATGGACGCGGCCAACATCCAGTACCGGCTGGCGGGCGAGAACCTTGCCCTGGCCCCCACGCTCGACATCGCCCACAACGGCCTGATGAACTCGCCCGGCCACCGGGCCAACATCCTCAAGGACGGCTTCCGCAAGGTGGGGATAGGGGTATTGGACGGCGGGCTGTACGGGAAGATGTTCGTGCAGGAGTTCACGGACTAATCCCACTAGGGGCTATGTGCAAGATGTAGAAACAAGGGGCCAAAGGTGGACCTTGTCATTCTGAGTACATGACCAACAAAGTTTTGTCCAATATAGACCAGCGGCTGAAGATGTACACTACACGGACAAGGCCTCCCCTACGTGGGCTGAGAAATAGGTGCTCAATACGACAAAACTTTGTTGGTCATGTACTGAGCGTAGCGAAGAATCTCGTCCTCCACCGAGATGTTACCCCTTTCTATTGCACCATAGCACCATAGCACGCTGTTGGCATCAGGAAGGGTGATATTTGGGTGCTGAGGGACGAGATTCTTCGCTGCGCTCAGAATGACAAAGGGGATACCATCTCGCACACGCAGCAGTTTGCAGATAGGCCCTGGAGCACCCTGTCAATCGGGCCCGGCCTCTGCCAGCGCGAAAGCCACGGCTTCGTCCAGAGACATAGCCCCGCCCCTCGACCATACCGCCGCCCAATGCGCCTCGCCAAATGAGGCTTTGGCTGCGGCCAGGCCCCGTTCGTATTCCGGTACGGCTGAGGGTGCTATAACCCGCGCCTTCAACCTTGCAGCCAGTCCATCGAGCGCGCCGAACAACATCGTTGCCCTCTCTGCGTCGCCTTCTATCGCCGCCAGTGAGCCGAGGCCCAACAGGTTCAACACCTTTGGCGCGAAACTGCCCGTGTCGCCCTCTTCCTTCAGCGACTTACGGTACAACTGCCTGGCCTCCCTGTTGTCGCCGCGGTGCCTGGCTACTTCCGCCATGCAGGTAATGGCAAGGCCCAGCGCGAGGTTGTTACCTGCATGGCCCTGCAACTCCGTGATAACCTGTTCCGCCATCATTTCCGCCTGGTCCGGGTGGCCGCCGCGGCAGAGGGCCAGTGCCCACAGGGCGCGCGCCAGCCCCGCGTGCCACTTGTCCCCCACCTCCTGGAAGAGCGGCGCCGCTTCAGCTTCAAGTGCCTGGGCCTGCCCGTAGTCGCCCGTGAAGAACGCCACCCAGGCCAGGTTGTGCAAGGCTATCGCCCCCCGGCGGTGCTGCCTTAGCTCCTTCGATAGACTTAGGACTTCCCTCAGCAGGCCCTCCGCCCTGGCATAATCGCCACGTAATATCTCTGCCGTGCCGAGGTTGCGGAGGGTGTCCGACGTCATCTCTTTGTCTTGCGCCTGTCGGGAGAGCGCGAGGCTGGTATCCAGCAGCCGTATTGCAGGCTGAAGGTCGCACTGGGCGCTCGCCAGGGCACCTGCGGCACCAGTCACCTCTGCCCGAAGGCTCACAGGCAGCGAGTGCATTTCGTCACGTCCGGCAATCTCCTCCAGCCAGGCGCGCCCTTCGCTGATGTTGCCCCGCACGTACCAGTAGGCAAGGAGCGCCACTGCTATACGAGCGGCTACCTCTATCCTGCCCGCATCTATAGCCCAACGTAGTGCCGACCGGACGTTGGCCTGTTCCGCGTCCAGTTTCGCCAGCCAGGCCCTCTGGTCCGCACTTAACAGGTGGGGACGTGCGGCCTGGGCCAGCGCCAGGTAATATTCGAGGTACCAGCTTCTGACCATTTCGGCTTCGCCGCTCTCCTCCAGTCGCTCTGCCGCGTACTCGCGTATAGTGGCGAGCATTGAATAACGCGGCTCGTCCCCCCATTCGTCCTCGCGCTTGACGAGGCTCTTATCGAGCAGCGAGGCCAACCCATCGAGCATGGGCGTATCCAGGTCGCCCCTGGCGTTGCACACCGCCTCCACCGAAGGCAGCGTGTATCCCCCGGCGAACACCCCCAGCCTGGCGAAGAGCGCGCGCTCTTCCTTGTTCAGCAGGTCGTAGCTCCAGCCGATAGCCCCGCGCAACGTACGGTGGCGCTCCGGCAAGTCTCTGTGCCCGCCGGAGAGGAGGGGTAGCGACGCGCCGCCATGCCCCGGCCTGAACCTCTGCGACATGGCCGCGGGGGGCAGCAACTTGACCCGTGCCGCCACCAACTCTATCGCCAGCGGCAGCCCGTCAACGGCCTCGCACAGGGTGGCTACAGCCGGGGCGTTCTCCTCCGAGAGCCGGAAACCCGCGTCCACCGCTTGCGCTCGTTCCACGAAGAGCGCGATGGCCGGGTATTGCAGCATCTCCCCGACGGGCAGAGTTTCCTCACCAGGCCACGGCAGCGCGGGCACCTCGAATTGCTGCTCGCCGCGCACGCGCAGTGGCTCCCGGCTGGTGACGAGCCAGCAGACGCCGGGGCTTTCGGGCATCAAGCCGGAAATGAGTGCGGCCGCCTCCAACACGTGCTCGAAGTTGTCGAGCACCAGGAGTAATCGCTTACCCTTGAGGTGTCCCTTCAACAGCTCGAACGGTGTGGTAGTGGACTCGCGAAGGCCGATTCCGTGCGCGATGCCCGCCGCTACAAGGTCGGGGTCGCTTATCGCCGCCAGCCCGACGAAAAATACCCCGTCCCTGAAATCTCTGGGGGGAGCATCTTGGGGCGATGCCGCTTCTCCTACGCCTACCGCTGAGCGGCCATGGAGTATCCTGGCCGCCACTGACAGCGCGAGCCGGGTCTTACCGACGCCGGGAGGTCCGGTAAGGGTGAGCAGCCGCATGTTACCGTGCAGTAGAAGCCGCTCAATCGCCGCTATCTCCTCAGTGCGGCCAATAAAGCGGGTCGGCTCTTCCTTGAGGTTGGTGGGGACCTCGCCTAACTCCGTGGCTTGTGGAGTGGGTTGGGCACTATGCCCGTCGGAGCCATGCGGCTCGCGCGCCCAACTCAAGAACCTGTCACGCTCGTGAGATGGGATGCCCAGGTGCACGGCCAGCAATGCGGCTACCTGGCGGGAGGGTCTGCGTTGCCCCGCTTCAATCAGGCGGATGGCCGAATCGGAGCAGCCGACCTTCTCCGCAAGCTCAAGCTGCGTGAGATCGAGCGCTCTGCGTTTCTCCCTTAGCCATAGGCCGAACTGCTTCGTGGGGTCCATCGCACTTGCTCTTGTACGGTTCTTGTACGGTTTCTGTAACGCCCATTATAGCCCGATAACTCCTAGAATGAAACTGCGGGCCTGTGCGTGTTGATGGCCCTCAGCACGCATGGGCGACGCATATTGCTCGCGGAGGTACAGAATGGACGCTGTTCCAGGCCAAGACCCCGACACCTCGCAGGTTTTCCTGGTGAGGCTGTGGACCGATGGCACTACCGGAATGGAAGAACAGAATGCGCCGGAGAGCAGAACGAACCAACTCCACGGCCGGGTGATGCACGTCCTGAGCGGCCAGGGCAGCAACTTCAACGACTGGCCCACCCTCCTGAGCCTGCTGGTCAGGATGATGTCCCCCACTCTCAACAATGATGAAACCACCGGACAGGAAGGTGCAACGACGTGAGGACGAGCATGGAGCTAAACAGTTTCACCGCACATGGATACAGCAGAAATAGACGCCACTTGTTGGGCCTTGTTCTTTTGGTGGCATCGCCTTGCTTGTCTAGGTAGCGGATGCCTTGCTCCTGGGAGACACCGCTCTTGCCGGTAACAAGATAACCCTCGCGCACTACGTTTTCCGTCAATCTCATCCATAACAGCCCAAATCCCTCCGCATCTTCTGCTTGGCACATACGCGTGTCGCTTCTTGTGCGAGTTTTTGTGCGACCCCAAACCCGCCTTTTTGTGGTTAGATATAGGTGGCGGAACGGTGACCCGTGTAGCAGGGATGCTGTGCAAAAATGGCGAGAATATATTGACATATCCTTCTCTTCGCGCTACACTCTGTGTCGCTACTGCTATCAGATCGGCGCAAACCAGTATTTTGCTGTTTGCGCTCCCACGTCATACCCTATGTGGCAGCTGATTATTACGCCGGAACGCCTCGCCTATGTCCGCACATGCTGAGCATAAAATGAACAGCATTTGGTCTGGATGGTGAATAGCACTCGGTTGAATAATCAGGGGGAGCGCAGGACGTTAGACAAGGAGGTGGTGTTTCTCCGCTCTACACAGGGCGTTATGCTCGCACAACTTGAGAATGCACGTGCAAAATGCAAAACAACTACTTGGTTATCTCGTGGAGGATTGGAAGTAATGTCCCGAAAATTAAGAGTAATCAACTCTTCGGTGCTCGCAGCCTCTCTGCTGGCCCTGACCGTGGGCGCGGGTCCCGCCGCGGCCTCTCAGCCGAGCCAGCCCGCGGGTGGCACGAACTGGAAGGTATTGGTCGGCAACGCGATACAGACGGAGCAAGGCCGGCCCGCCTCCTGGCAGTCGATACGCTTCTTCCCGGAGACCATCACCGTCAACCAGGGCGACTCGATCACCTGGAACTTCAACGCGGGCAATGAACCCCATAATGTTGTGTTCCTCGGCCCCGATCCGTTCCCGGAGCAGGTGGCAGGCCCGCCGCCAGGTGCTCCGGGTGGTGAGGCAGGCGGACCTCCTCCTGGTGGCCCTCCCGGTGGCCCTCCTGGTGGTCCGGGCGGTCCCGGTGCAGGTGGCCCGCCCCCGCAGATCCCCGGCAACCCCAAGTTCTGGAACCGGCAGGGCGGTAACTCTTACGACGGCTCGCAGTTTGTGAACTCCGGCGTAATCGCCGCCGATACCCCCGGCCCCAAGTCCTACACGCTGTCCTTCCCGAAGGCAGGTACCTACCTTGCCATATGTACCCTGCACGCGGGCGTAGACCCGACGGGTCAGGTCCGGGGCATGGTGCAGAATGTGGTCGTGCAGGCCCCAGGCAGCGCCCTCCCTAAGACGCAGGCCCAGTACGACGCGGACGTTGCCGCCCTGATGCAGGCCGAGGAAGCCAAGGCGCTTGAGCTTGAGGCTGAGGCCCGCAACGCGGTCAAGTCGCCCCATACCGACGCAGGCGGCACCAAGACGTACCACGTGCTCGCTGGCTACGGCAGCCAGGACCCCGCGTTCCCACTCACCTACGTGCGCTTTGCGCCTCACGAAGTAAACCTCAACGTGGGCGATACGATTGAGTGGGTCGATCCCGTAGGTGGGTTTCACAACGTCATATTCGGTGCGGAGCCGACGTTAGTGGATATCGTGCCGGGGCCTGACGGCCAGCCGCAGGTGTTGCTCAACCTGATCAACTTCCTGCCGACCGGCCAACCGGCTCACACGGGCAGCGGCTTCTACAACTCCGGCATCCTGACGCCTCCCGGTACTGCCGCGCAGGCCGAAGGCGGACCCTTCCCGGTGGTCGAAAAGTACTCGCTTACCTTCACCCAGCCGGGGCGGTACGAGTACATCTGCTCCATCCACTACTCGCAGGGCATGGCAGGCTTTGTGACGGTGGGTGCCGGTGGCACGGTAGGCATGCCTCGCACCGGCAGCGGTGACGCGGCAGGCTGGCTGTATGGTTTGTTGGCCCTCGGGCTGGCGCTGGCTGCTGGCGGCACCGCTCTCCGCATGAGGAAATCCGCTAGAATAAGCTAACAAGGTCTGACATGACGAGGGTCGGAGGCTGTGCTTTACCTATAGAGCGCGGCCTCCGATCCATATGCACAAACTCAGAAAGGTAAGCCTTTGAAAGCTCCGGCCCCCTCAACCTCGGTCCTCAACCAGAATACGTTCGTACGCATCGTGTTCCTGGCATTCGGCGGCGTGGCCCTTATCCAGTGGCTGCACATGACCGTGCTGGCGGGCCTCGAACACACACAGGCAGACTACGGCACGCTTGGCTGGCTGCGGGACAGCGCAATGTCACTGCCGTTCGTGTGCCTGGCGGTGCTCCTCGCGGGCCGGGGCATGCAGAACAATCGGCTCGGCCTGGCAGCCCTGTATGCCGCCGCTATGAGTGGGGGCACGTTGCTGCGTGGCCTCTTCCCCGGCGATAGTCACCCCGCGCATGACGCGACCGCTGTTTCCACCGCCGCGCTGCTACAGCACGTGCTCGTGGTTATGGTCGTTGCCGGTGCCTACGCCTACGTTGTGGACCTGCTCTTGGGGGCACTGGACCGCGTAGAGAACGGAAGACTTGAGCGCTTGCCGGTGCCGGGGCGCTTTGCTCGCATCGCTCTGCCCGTCGCCGTGGTGGTCGGGCTGATGCCAGCGTTTATGTTCGCAGGTACCGGCCCGGTAGCCGCGCAAACCAGCTTTCCCGACCAGGTGATCCACCCCAAGGGCAGCCTCAACCTTATCGCTCGCAAGCTGCCCGACGGCAATATGGCCTTCGTGGCCCCCGACTTCGGCAACAACGGCATGCGTCCCACTATCGAAATGACCGAAGGGGAGACGCTGAACATCAACGTAAAGAACGAGCTGAGCGACGATGTCAGCCTGCACGTACACGGCGTGCACTATAACCAGGACAGCGATGGCACCCGCCATTCCGGCTCGTTCGTGAAGCCGGGCGCTTCCCGCACCTACCAGTGGCGTGCGGCTGCCGGTACCGCCGGGTACTGGCACTACCACGACCACGTGATGGGCGACGACGAAGGCTCCACCGGCATCCTGGTGGGTCTCTACGGCGGCCTCATCGTCAGGAAGGCCGGGGAGGTCCGCCCCGCCAGGACGTTCGTCATCGTCGGCCACGACAGGACACTCAACGGCCGCATCTACCCCGACACTCCCACGCCCACGGCCCGCCAGGGTGAGCTTGTGGAGTTCCTGGTGATCTCGCACGGCAACCGAGTGCACACGTTCCACCTGCACGCCCACCGCTGGGTCACTCCCAGCAGGCCCATCGACGGCAACCCCGCCAATCCGGCCAACGCCAGCAGCGGGCGCGAAGACAACCACATCCTGGCTCCCGGCGATAGCTTTGGCTTCATGGTCATCGCGGGTGAGGGGGTTGGCCCCGGCATGTGGATGTACCACTGCCACTTCCAGGACCACGCTTCGGCCATGAAGGGCTTCTTCAAGGTGGAGCCTTCCGACCAGGCCGCCACCGTGGAGACCTCCCGCACCTTCCCTGAGACCGGCAAGACGGTGTCCGGCCGGTTCTTCGAGTACTGGCAGCAGAACGGCGGGCTGGCTCAGCAGGGCTATCCCATCAGCGAGCCGTTCCAGGAGAAGTCGGATATCGATGGCAAGACCTACACGGTGCAATATTTCGAGCGCTCTGTATTCGAGTCTCACCCGGAGAACCCCCGCCCCTACGACGTGTTGCTTACCCAGCTAGGCACCCTGAGATACAACCAGAAGTACCCCAACGGCAGGTAGATGAACCATCTGCGGGGTTCTGCTGGGGAGGGGTATAATCCACTGCACAGTCTTCCTCACTCCTAACGTCCATCGTCCGTCGTCCGTCGTCTCCCGATGCCTACTTCACCAGCCACCAACCCATTCTTCTACGACCTGGCGCTACAGGGGCCGCCGGAGATGTTCTTCATTGGGCCGCGCAGGCGTAAACTAATAGCTCCGCTCGATGGCCTGGTGCTGGAGATTGGGGCGGGTACCGGGCTGAGCCTGCGATATTACTCGCCTGCCGCGCGGGTGGTCGCCACCGAGTTCGACCCCGCCAGCCTGCCTCGCCTGAGCAGCAGGGCGAAATCGGCGCGTGCCGGGGTAGTCGTAGCGGCCGCCGATGCCATGCGCCTGCCCTTCCCCGACGCCACCTTCGACGCACTGGTGTGTAACCTGGCACTCTGCACCATCCCCGACCCTCACACGGCGCTGGCCGAAGTCAGGCGGGTGCTAAAGCCCGGCGCTACCGCCCGCTTCCTCGAACACGTCAGGGCCGGGAACCGCGTGCAGGCGAAGATGCAGGACGCGCTTGCCCCTGTGTGGTCGAGGCTCGCGGGCGGATGTAGATTGAACCAGGATACCGAGAAGCTTATTCGTGAGGCAGGGTTGCGGGTCGAGCGGGTGGAGAACAGGCGCGGGCTGCTCCTGCCGATGAAGCTGATATGGGCACACTGTCCCTACCCGCCTGCATAATCTCTAGTGCGTGTTACAGCTTGTCCTGTAATATGCCTGTGCAAGCCGGTATTAAGGGCATCCTGAGAAGCCTTGCCTACTGCTTTACTTCTGAATCTGCCATCTTGAGTAATCTTTCTTTATTTGGCACTACAGGTAAGTGGTAGTAAAATAGGCTAAACGACGAGTGCTTACTACGCCTGATTCAGCGGTGTTCCTGACATGAGCAAATCCCCTACACTTGCAAAGCGTTTAGGTATCGGTGTTACGTTCCTCCTCTTCATCTTGCTCCTTACTGCGTTCGAGATTTCCATCTACTCTTCGTTTAGACCATCTACCATTGTGGAAGGGTGGCACATCCATATTGGTGGCTCTGGCTCGATCAGCAGCGACAACTTTGTCGAGCTAAAACCTTTTG
The DNA here is from genome assembly GCA_036388595.1 of Chloroflexia bacterium. Taxonomy (GTDB): domain Bacteria; phylum Chloroflexota; class Chloroflexia; order QHBQ01; family JADMIH01; genus JADMIH01. The sequence goes on along the minus strand of DASVRN010000100.1, from coordinate 68,467 downwards.
GCACTGCTTACATCCCCATAACTACTCTATTAACGGTGCTTGCCGTATTCGTCGCGTTCATCGTGGTTCTATTCTTCTCGGCTTACCTCATCTATAGGCTCCATAGGGGGCAGAAACAGTCTAGAACGAGTGACATGCCTTAGCTGTAGGGGCCTGCTTCTATCTATGAAGCTGCTGTGGGCGCGTAACCGGCAGCGCTTCATAGCCCGAATGAGCTATTCCCCGGCCTGCCTGCTGCATATACAATCACAATAGCAATACTTTTCGTCACGCGGGCGTAGCAGACTGTAAGGAGAACCGAGTTCATGTCACGCACATTCAGATTCTGGGCCGCGTTTGGTGCTACCCTGGTGGTACTGGCGCTGCTCGTAAGTGGTTCGAGCGCCCAGGCCAAGCCCAACAAACCCAAGCCGCCCAAGGCCCCCGAAAACGTAATCACCACCACCGGCACGCTGGTGGTCGAAACGGCAGGCGGCGAGAAGAGCTACCTGCTCAAGAACGGCAGCGGCGCGACACTTTATCGCCTCTCCGCCGGCCCGCCCTGGTATTACGCCAATGGCGCGTACCCCCTCGATAAGTACGCGGGCCGGCAGGTGACGGTGACGGGCGTGGTCGAAGCCGAGAAGGGCAAGGCGTTCGGGAAGGCCAAGAACAAGAACAAGGGCAACCCAGCCGCCCAGCCGCCACAATCGACCGTGCCCAGCCTGGAAGTGTACACCATCAACGGCGAGACGATACGTGGCCCCGGTAAGCCACCCTGGGCGGGCGGCCCCAAGAACAACCCCAACCATCCGGGCAACAAAAATAAGAACCCCAACGCCCCTAAGCCATAATCTAACTGGCTGAAGCGAAAACAGCCCGGCTGCGCCCTCCATCTGAGCTAGCCGGGCTGTTCGCATTCTAGGCCCGTCGTGCCTCTAGTTGTCCTCCATGCTCACGAACTCGTACAACTCGGTGCCCACATGCCCGTTGATGTGACTGTGCGTTGTCACCAGTAGCAGATTAGCGTTCTCGTCCTGAATTGTTACCGTGTAGTCCACCCTTGTTTCGTACTCATAGCCGTCTCTATCAACGTTCTCCGCCCTGGCTTGCGTAGTGAAGCTAACGGTAGGCCCATCAGCCCGGTAGTCACCCATCGGTAAGTAGGTGTCGTTCACACCCTCCTGGGCGAACCACGTGACGATCTGCGCTGGCGTGCCGGTGGTGGAGGTGCTGATTACGTGGCCGTCCGGGTAGAAGCGCAGGTAGTTCCAGTAGGGCGTGCCCTCCTCACCCTCGGTGTCTAGCGTCTTGGATTCGACGGTGCGGTATAGGCCGTCGGTGCGGGGTTTAGCTATCATCGCCTGCAATCCATAGCTAGCACAGCATCACGCAAGGTCTCGTATGTAGCTTGAACAGGACTAAGCCTAAGCAAGCTCGACAGCGAAAGCGTCTTCTGGACTGGCATCCGTGCATTCAGTACCCCAACAGGCAACAGGTAAAAGTCCCATTGCTTGAGATTGAGTGGGTCAAGAGAGGCCTTGTCCTTATGCTTGAGCACGCAGAACACATAAAGGTCTGCCTGCCGTTTAATTTCCGGATCTAACTCGTTTGTGTCGGGATTCCAGACGCGGGTTGGCCGTATCGTAAAGATGGCAGCAGATAGCTTCTTGTGGTACCAGGCCTGCAGGTAAGCGGCTGACTTCACTTCAATTTTCACACCTGACGGAGTTGTTAGATCGAAGGCATCCCAGCTAAGGCGCACTCCCTCTGCCACCCCAAGAGCCATAGCCACGATGTACTCAGCAAGTACGCCCCTTGCGGTGTTGCCTACGAGATCGGAAGCCGCCCACCTCCAGAAGTCCAGCAATTTGTGTTCTAGCGGGCTGTTGTCCAAGTGGAAAGGCTCGTCGCCCGTTTTCCTGGTTATGATTACAGGCTCGTAACCCTGAACAGACTCTTGCATGCGACATCCTAATCCAGTAGGTCAATCTGATAAACTTCACCACTGCTGTTGCTGACGTGGCTGTACGACGTGGTGAATTCTTGTAGCCGGAACTAAAGTATCATAAGTATACCGCTGCCGCTGTCGTCGCCGAATGCGCTGATCTGCTCCTCCTGGGCACGTAAAGCTGCCTCTATTCGGCTAGTAGGGCAGTTGCCAATACGTATCCAGATAATTTTGGGTGGAAATCCTCTTAGCGTACTCAAGTCACTGAAGTCGGCATCTCGCGTTACAACTACATAGCCACTATCCTGAGCTACATGCCAAACTTCATCGTCCGTAGCCCTATCTAAGCCAATGTTGTATACGTGTTCACTTTGAGGATAAAGGTCGGAGAGTTTCTGAACGAGACGCGGTGAGAGGTTGTGGTCGAAAAGCAATTTCACGTATGCGTGACTACCACATGAGCCTCTCGGTCAGCGGCGTAACTGAGGCAGGCCAATATATCCCGCTCAGTCAGGTAAGGGAAGTCCTCTAATATCTCCTCATGGGTCATACCGGCTGCCAGATAGGAGAGTACGTCGTATACGGTGATTCGCATGCCTCGAATCGTGGGCTTCCCACTGCGCTTGCCGGGTTCGATGGTGATGATATCCTGGTAGTCTGCGCTCATGTGTTATCCCTGCCTCGATCACGTTGATGGTTCTATTATAGCACTGCCAGTGTCGGACCCTGCATGTTGCTGCCCACTCCACTTGTGGCCCATTCTTGTGCAACTCACGGCCCACCTCTTGCTCATACCTCCACAAACACCTAGAAAACCCACCCTATGCCCCGCAAACCCAAGCAGACCACCCAAGCCGAACCGCAACCCGGCAACCTCACCCCCGAAGCCCAACACCTCGTAGAGGAGTTTCGCGGGCGCTATCCCTTCCCCCTCGACCCGTTCCAGGAGGAGGCTATCGCGCACCTCGCGGCGGGCGAGAGTGTCATGGTGGCGGCCCCCACCGGCACCGGCAAGACCGTTGTGGCCGAGTTCGGCATCTTCCGCGCGGCGCGCCAGGGCTTCAAGGTGATGTACACCACCCCCATCAAAGCCCTTTCCAACCAGAAGTTCCGCGACCTCCGCGAACAGTACGGCGACGCCGTGGGCCTCCTCACCGGCGACGTGATAGAGAACCGCGAAGGCTCCATCATCGTCATGACCACCGAGGTGCTGCGCAACATGCTCCTCCAGACGCCCTCGGAGCTTTGGGGTGTTGGCTGCATCATCTTCGATGAGGTCCACTACCTGGCCGACCCGGAGCGCGGCACCACCTGGGAAGAGTCGATCATCATGTGCCCCAAGCACGTGCAACTGGTCTGCCTCTCCGCCACGGTGACCAACGCCCCCGAAATCGCGGATTGGATTACCCGCACCCACCAGCCGGTGCACCTGGTCACCCACCTGCAACGCGCCGTGCCTCTCTCCCTCTACTACTTCCTCGACGGCACGCTCAACATGGTCATCAACGCCCAGGGCCAGCAGGTGGTCGATTTCAACGTGGGCGGCGAGCTAAAGCGCAAGATGCAGGGCGGGCGCTACCGTGGCCCCACTCTGGAGGAAGACACCAACACCCAGCGAGAGCGTCGCGAACCCGGCCCCCGCGAGATCGTGGAGGAGCTAGAGCGGGCTGACCTGCTCCCCGCCATCTACTTCCAGTTCTCCCGCCGCGACTGCGAGGCCGCCGCCGAAATTTGCTCCATGACCCGCCTCAAGGCGATGCGCGACCGCCGGATCGTGCAGCGTATCAACGAGGTGCTCGCCAGCTACCTGGAGCGTCTCACCCCCGAAGACCGCAGGCTGCAACAGGTGGAGTTCATCACGTACCTGGCGCGGCGGGGCTTCGGCTTCCACCACGCGGGCCTGCTGCCCATCCTTAAGCAGCTTGTGGAGGAGCTTTTCAACAAGTCGCTTATGCGTGTGGTGTTCGCCACCGATACGTTGGCCCTCGGCGTAAACATGCCCGCTCGCACTGTAGTCATCGGCGGCATGAGCAAGTACGACGGTGTATCTCGCCGCCCCCTCATCCCCAACGAGTTCCAGCAGATGTCCGGCCGGGCGGGCCGCCGGGGTATTGACGAGCAGGGGCACGTGGTGCTGCCTTATTCCCCCTGGGTGACCTTCCACGAGGCGTTGAACATCGCCACGGGACCTCTACGCCCGGTGGAGAGCGCCTTCACCATGCGCTACAACTCGGTGCTCAACCTGTGGGACGCGCCGAGGGGAGAGCGGGTGCTCACCGTCATGCGGGCCTCCCTCCTCAACTTCCAGCAGAGCCGCCGCCTGCGCGACCTGGAGCAGGAGCTTGAGGACGAGGAAGCCCGCCTGGCCGAGGTGCCCGCCGGTTGCCTTATCGGCTACGACAACGGCGAGGAACTGCTGGACGAATACGAGCACCGGGGCCGCGAGGTGGACGACCTGCGCCGCCGAGAGCGCAAGGCCGAGCAGAACGTGAGCTATATCGAGTCGCGCCGCACCGAATTGCCCTGGCGACGACCTGAGCGCGACCAACTCCGCAAAGCCTTCCGCAGCTTGCCACAAGGTGCGTTGGTGCACATCGAGGGGCAAGGCTGGGCGGCATACCTGGGGAGAGGGTTGGGCGGGGCAGTGATTGGGCTGTTCCTGCCTGTGAGCCGGGGAGAAGAGGGCGTGCGGCTTGGGGAAATTTTCGCGCTCACCGAGTACCGGCAGATAGACTACCTGCATACCGTCACCGTCACGGTAGACCTGCCCTTTGCCCTCACCACGCTTGCGGTGCCCCCCACCATGCCCCTGGAGGAACTACTACCCGCCGAGGAGCTAGGGCAACTGCGGGAGAGCGCGGGCCTGGGTCTACAGGCTGTCCCCGACATCCAGGCCTGGATAGAGGAGTACCGGGCGGCGCAGTTGGAGCATATAGAGGAGGTTTCTACTAAGGCGAAGGCCAACCTGGAGGAAGCGCGGGCCGAGCTTGCTGTGGCTACTAAAGCCGAGAGGGAGCACGTTTGCCACCACTGCCCAGTGCGCAAGGAGCACCGCAGCAACCGCCGCCTCCGCGCCCGCCTCCTGCTCGACCGGGACGCCGCCGAGAAGCGCCTGTCCGAGCGCCGGCATTACGAGGAAACCCGCCTTCAGAACACACTTAAGGGTCTTACCACTGTGCTGGTGCAGTTCGCGTACCTGCGCAAGGGCGAGCCAACCTACAAGGCGCGCAAGCTGGCCGACATCTTCGACACCAACACCCTGATGATCACCGAGATGGTGGAGGGGGGCTACTTTGACGGGCTGAAGCCGCAGGACCTGGCGGAAGTCTTCTCCTGGTTCGCCTACGACCGCGACATCGACTTCCTCAACCGCCTGCTGCTGCCGCGCTACCTGCTCAACCTGCGCCGCGATCTCGACAGCCTGCAAAACGCCATCTTCTCCGCCGAGCGCCGCCAGGACCTCGCCCTCACACGCGGCTACAACCCCTACTTCTACGGGGCCGCCCGCGCCTGGTGTAAAGGCACCTCCATAGCCGACCTGCTCGACCAGATGCAGATGAGCGAGGGCGACCTCGTGATGACCTTCAACAAGACCCTCGACCTCATGCGCCAGGTGCGCGACATGCTGGCCCACCAGGACCCCCAAAACCCCCTCCGCGCCACCCTATCCGAGGCCGACAAGTTGATGCGCCGGGGCGTGGTGGAGATGGCGGGTATGATAGGCTTCGCCCCCAGGGCAGACACAGGCCAAAATGAAAATGAAGCTGATAGGCAGGATGAAGAAGAGGAGCCGGAAGCCTCACCCTTGGACGACGAAGAGTAGCCCCGGCCCCTCTAGCATCTACCGCAGCATAGAATAGTTCAAATCTCTTACCAGCCTTACTCTTGGTATGCAGGCCGAACAACCGGAGCAAGAGGATGACTCTAGATACCGAAATGGTTACTTCAGAAGCCCCAATACTGGCGACCGGTCAGAATCTCATATACAAACACTATGCTGATCCAGATGAAACAGCAGACGAGAGCAACGAGCATCCTATTTCCGGTGCGGAAGTAGATCCTCAAAGCAGCAATGAAGCTCGCTAGCCAGGCTACACCGGCCGTAAGCATGAAGGCAAAGCCTAAGCGGCCGTAAACCTGGCCGTAGGTTGCTGACGCTGCTTGCAGGACAAAACCCATCATAAGCGCAGACGCAGCTACCGCATCGGTGACGAAGATTAGTGCTTCCGTTGCACTAGAGCCTTGAAGGATCGGACGCTGTTTGGAGCGGCCCAACGCTCGCCCGACAAGCAAGCCCACAAGTGCTACGGTGGTCAGGTATATGATCAAGCATAGGAGCACACCGGTCTCTCCAACACCGCTCACCCCAAAGGCAATGGCTAGCGTTACACCTGCGATGATGCCCAGCCACAGCAGCACATGAACACGCACCAGCAGCTTCCAGAATGCGGACCGTTGTGGGTGTGCTTTCAAATGACGCGAGCCATTCACGTAGGGGCGATCTCCCAAGGGTTACTGTCGAGATGAAACCAGGCGGCTTTCCTTTGCTCCGCCATTACACCTTCAAATCCAGCTATTGACTGACTCAAATACCTCAGATCACCGCTTCTCCGGGAGTACATGCATGCGCCACGAGTAGGACTGCTGGCACTACCTGTCTTCGTGTTGTGGCGAGACGCACGCAAATGTCCTGCTTTTCATACATCGCATAGCACAGGCAAGGTCGGGACATAGCCTTCACGTTCCGCCCCTGCACGAACGTTTCCTGGGTCTAGGATACTACATGCAGTTGTAATGAGCTATGGGAGATAGGTCCCAGTAGCGGTAGCAGCGTGGGTCGCAGCCTCTGGCTCCGATCGTTCTACACTCTCCGCTACATCATTGTATGTACCGCATTCCACTCTTAGGCTGATGCGTTAGCCTGAGCATCCTTGTATGCTCCTGCAATAAAGATCACATACCGGCGACTATATAGAAAGTCTCAACAATGACGTACATAGAAAAGGACTCTATACAAGAATGCCAAACAAGTACCCCACGAGACCAACTCAGCTTATCGTTGCCGCCTTCGCGGTGCTGCCCCTCATCCTGAACACAGCCTGCGGTGAAGTCAGCCCCACCCAGGGCACACCTCAACCCGCCCCACAGTCCTCTGAAACTAGAACGGCAGCCCGTGCCACCAGGACTCCCCATGTTGATGCGTCCCCGTTTGCCGGCACACTTGATACGTCATTCGGCAAAGGCGGGAAGGTAACCACTAACATAGGAGGCAGCCCCGAAGAGGCCGTTGGTGCAATTGTGCAGGCAGACGGCAAGATCGTGGTGCTGGGTGAGACGTGGCCTAAGACCAAGGCGCAGTTTGCATTTACCCGCTACGATTCTAGGGGCAACCTGGACACCACCTTCGGAGAAGACGGCAAGTTGGTGGTCAACGTCACCGACTCTGAGTACGACTATAGCGAGCCACACGCCCTTATCCAGCAGCCCGACGGCAAGTACATAGCGGTAGGCACCACGCTGGATTTTGATGCCGGCCACCTGGTATTTGCGGCCCTTCGCTACAATCCGGACGGCAGCCCGGACGAGAGCTTCGGTGAGGACGGCAAGGCGCTCGTGGCTGTTGACCAGACCGAGGGCAGCTCCTCGGAGGAGGAGGCGCACGCGGTCACCCTGGCACCCGATGGCAAGATTGTGCTCGCGGGCATGACGGGGCGCTACCCACACAGCTTTGCGACCGTGCGGCTCAACGTAGATGGTACGCTTGACGAGAGTTTCGGTGACGGCGGGCGTGTGGTCACCTCGTTCCCCAACGATGCGATGGCGCACGCGGTGGCGGTGCAGCCCGACGGCAAGGTGTTAGTAGGTGGCTATGGTTCGGACGATCCTAGCACCGGGATGGAAGGGCACGACTACACGCTGGTGCGCTACAACGAAGATGGCAGCCTGGACGATGAGTTCGGCAGGGACGGCGTGGTGATGACCGACTTCCGCCAGGACCGTGACTATATCGAAGCTCTCTTAGTGCTGCCCGGCGGTAAAATTGTTGCCGCGGGTCCCGTGTACATCGATGTGACCTTCTGCGAGACCGACGCCTGTGCCTCTCCCGGCTTCGGGCTGGCGCAGTACAACCCCGACGGCACGCCCGACGAAAGCTTTGGGGGCGACGGCAAGGTAGGCTACAGGCAGGGCACCGACCTCAACTACGACGTTGTGAGGCTGCCGGATGGCAAGCTGCTCACCGCAGGCTCGATTGACGACAACGACGCTATCGCGCTCATGCTGCTGAACCCGGACGGCACAAAGGTCGAAAGCTTCGGCGACGAGGGCCTGGTAGCAACCCAGTTCGACGACTTTCACGATATCGGCCTGGCAATGACGGTGCAGCCCGACGGCAAGGTGATAGTAGTCGGCTCCGCCACCCTGCGCCAGGAAGACATGTTCGACACCGACTTCGCGGTAATAAGATACAAGTAAGTATCGTCTGAACAAAGCCAACGAGCATCCTAGAAGGTGGATGCTTGTTGGCTTTGCTCGCGATTAGACCCTGTCCATTCCTCTACAACTATTGCCCGATCTGTAAGCACGCGCTATCACTTCCCTACAAACATTAGTACAGCTATAATGTGGCTATACACAAGCCACTGTGTTCTCATACCTCGCCTTGGGGAGCAACGTATGTCTGACGCAGAAAAGCCATTGGAGGTGTTCTACTCATATGCACATGAGGATGAGGACCTTCGCGACAAACTTGAAAAGCATCTTAGCATATTGAGAACCAACGGTGTGATCAGTAATTGGCACGACCGCAACATCAGCGCGGGCACAGAGTGGGAGCACGAGATAGATGAGCACCTTAATAGCGCAGATATAATACTCCTTCTTATCAGTTCTGACTTCCTTGCCTCCCGTTACTGCTCCAGCGTGGAGTTGAAGCGAGCTATGGAACGGCACGAGGCCCGCAAAGCGAGTGTTATTCCCATCATCATACGTTCCGTGTACTGGAAGGGTGCGATATTCGGAAAGCTAAACTTCTTACCAACCGATGGGAAGCCTGTCAGGAGTTGGCCGGATATAGATGAAGCCTTTACCAATGTCGCACAAGGAATAGCGAAAGTAGCGGAGGCACTAAGGCGAAGCAGGCAAAGTGGTTCTGCGACGCGTTCCAGCACTACGCCGCCCCTACCCCCGAGGCCCGCCCTCCCGAGGGTTTGGACGGTGCCACACTCCCGCAACCTCAATTTCACCGGGCGTGAGGAATTGCTTCAAGACCTACTTGAGAAACTTACCTCCGGCCAGCACGCCGCCTTGACGCAGCCTCAAGCCCTACACGGGTTGGGTGGTGTTGGCAAGACACAGCTTGCCAATGAATATGCCTACCGTTATGCAGGCGAATATGATGCTGTGTTGTGGGTGCGTGCTGAGGAACCTACCACGCTCGCAGCCGATTTTGCAGCTTTAGCGGGCGAACTGGGAATATCTCAGCTAGACACCAGGGACCAGGATGCTGATGTTAAGGCAGTCTTACGCTGGCTGAGGGAGAACACCAGGTGGCTGCTTGTGTTTGACAATGCGGAGGATGGCAAGCAAATAGCGAAGTATCTGCCTCAAGTCGGCACCGGGCATGTGCTCATTACGTCCCGCAACCCGAACTGGCGGCAATACGCTCAACCCGTAGTTGTAGAAGTGCTGGAGCCGGAGGAAGCCGTTGATTTCCTGCTGAAACGCACGGGGGAGAAGGACCGAGCCACAGCAGGCAAACTCGCGGAGGGGTTGGGTTTTCTGCCCATAGCCCTGGCACAGGCAGGTGCATACATGGAGCAGAAACAGAAATCGCTAGCCGACTATCTGCCCTTGTTCCAGGAGTACAGAGATAAGGCATTCATCCCTTCGGACGATTATCCAGCCACCATAGCTGCTACCTGGGAGCTAACATTCCAAGCCGTGCGCGGGCACTCACCGGCGGCAGCCGACCTGCTGAATCTGTGCGCTTTCTTCGCTCCTGAGGACATTCCGTTAGACATGATCGTAGCAGGGGCTGACCACTTGCCGGAGAGCCTCAAGAAAGCAGTATCGGAACCTCTTAAGTTGGATGACGTAGTTGGAGAGTTAGGCAAGTATTCGCTGGTTGAGGTAGACAAAGATAGACGCAGTATATCAATCCACCGTCTGGTACAAGCTGTAGTACGCGATAAACTGTCACCTGATGCGAGGCAGACGTGGATAGAGGCAGCCTTACGTGTAGTGGGAGATGGCTTCAGCTATAGAATAGACGGCATGGGTACATGGCCTATTGCAGCTAGTGTGTTGCCGCACGCGTTAGCAGTGATCTCCTTTTTTGACTTACAAATACCTACTACTAAGGGAATTGGTGAATTACTATCGCATGTTTTGAACGAGGTGGGCTTATATCTGGAGCATAGAGCACAGTACAAGGAGGCAAGAGACCAGCTTGAAAGAGCAATAGTGATTGGCGAAGCAGTGTATGGTCCAGACCATCCTACAGTGGCTATACGGTTGAATAACTTAGGCACGGTACTACGAGTACTTGGAGACTTACAAGGGGCACGCTCCAACCACGAGAGAGCCCTTGCTATAGGTAAGTCTATGTATGGTCCAGACCATCCTACTGTGGCTGCAAGGTTGAATAACTTAGGTACCGTACTACGAGAACTTGGAGACCTGCAAGGGGCACGCTCCAACTTCGAGAGAGCACTTGCTATAATCAAGTCTGTGCATGGCCCTGATCACCCTCATGTAGCTGTAGGCTTAAATAACTTGGGCGCTATACTACGAGCACTTGGAGACCTGCAAGGGGCACGCTCCAACTTAGAGAGGGCACTTGCCATTGATAAGTCCGTGTACGGTCCTAATCATCCAAATGTGGCAGTGAGATTAAGCATGTTAGGCACCGTACTACGAGAACTTGGAGACCTGCAAGGGGCACGTTCTAACTTCGAGAGAGCATTTGCTATTGGCGAAGCAGTATATGGTCCAGACCACCCAGAAGCAGCTACATGGCTGGCCAACTTGGGTGTAGCCCTACTAGAAGGAGGCAATTTTCAAGAGGCACAGGGATGCCTGACAAGTGCGTACAGAACATTTCACAAGTACCTAGGGCCTGAACATCCAAAGACAACTACTGCAGGAAAGTGGCTTGAAGACGCCATAAGGCTAAGCAGTCAAAATACGTCATAGGAAAGATCGTTTCCGCAGCGTTCAGGTACTAACAAAGAGGCGGTGCCCCTGCCGAGCACTCCCGCTCGGTAAGCTATCCATTCTCCTCTTCTCCCTACATCCTATTTCTCGCCTCGTTCGTCACCGCCACAATCCGCACAAACTGCTCCGCGTCCAGCGAGGCCCCGCCCACCAGCGCGCCGTCTATCTCCGGCATCGACACGAACTCTGCTATGTTGTTGGCGTTGACGCTGCCGCCGTACAGGATGCGGGTGTCGTCGGCTATCTCGTCGCCATGCATGTTGCGCACCTTCTCGCGGATCTGGGCTATCACCTCGTTGGCGATCTCCGGGGTGGCCGCCCTGCCCGTGCCTATGGCCCATACCGGCTCGTAGGCGATCACCACCTGCTGCATGTCCAGCCCGCCAAGCGCCAGGCCCACCTGCCTGCTTACCGTGTGCCAGGTGTCGCCCGCCTCGTACTCGGCCAGGCTCTCGCCCACGCACACGATGGGCCGCAGGTCGTGGCGAAGGGCAGCTATCACCTTACGTTGCACGTCCTCGTCGGTCTCATGGAAGTACTGGCGACGCTCCGAGTGCCCCAGGATTACGTAGTCACACCTGTTCTGGAGCATCAGCGGCGAGATTTCGCCCGTGAAGGCACCGCGCTCCTCCCAGTGCATGTTCTGCGCGCCCAGGTAGAGGCTCGTGCCGTCGAATAGGTCCGCGAATGTCTCTATCGAGACGAATGGCGGGCAGATGACTATGTCGATATCGGAAAAGGCGTCAAGGTCTTCCAGCATCGAGTCCATCAACTCGAACGCGCTGTCCGGGTCGGTGTTCATCTTCCAGTTCCCGGCTATCATCGGCCTTCTCATACGCTTCGTCCTCGTCGTAGTAGGTATCTTCCTCGTACGTAGGCTGCCGCCGCGACTGCCGCAACTGGTCAATCGAGAAGACGCTGGGTACGAGTATCAGGTGAATTGACATAAGTAAGAAGACCAGGTCGCGCCCAATTGTCATCAGGTCGGCCTTCTCGTTGGTGAGGAACACGCCCACCGGACCCATCGCGCCGATGATGGCCCGCGCCGCCGGGGTGGTGGAAGCGTCCGCGCCCATCGGCCCTCCGAAGCACCCGCAGTTGATGTCCAGCCCCCGTACCCACGCCTGCGTCACCGCGATGGTGAACACCACCATGAGCGCCGCCGTTATACCCGCCGAAAAGCGTGTGAACAGGCCCATGAGCAGCCATATGCCCACGCCCAACTCGACGGGCGGCAGCACGTTAGCCATGAAGTCTACCATGAATGGCGGCAGACCCATCTCGTAAGCCCTGATGCTCTCGGCCATGGCGAACGGCAGGCCCAGCTTAGCCAGCCCCGCAAGCGCGAATATCACCCCCAGCACCAACCGCGACACGAGCGTGAGATACCGCAGCGTCCTGTACGTTGTGCTTTCAGTCTTGAGTTGCGTCGCGTCTTCCACTCTTTTCCGCCTTCCTAAAGTTATGAGTGCTGAATCAGCCGTAGCAGGCTAACTCAACACTCATAACTCACAACTCATAACTTACTGAAGGACGCTGTTGATCTCGTTGGTCAGGCGCTCTACCGTGAGGGGATTGCCCTGCTCGCTCAGGACGAACTTGGCGATCTTGCCTTCCTTGTCCACTATGTACACCGTAGGGTAGTAGTAGACCTGGTAAGCCTGGGCGGCGGCAACCGACTGGTCGAACAGCAGCGGGTGGGTTACGCCGAACTGGTCGCGGAACCACGTCATGTCGGTCATGCTGATGGGGCCGTTGCGGTCCTTGTTCTCGGTTGTCGCGCTCACCGCCAGCACCTGTACGTCCTGCCCCTGGAAGTTCTGAGCGACCTGGTTGAATATTGGCGCGTCTGCCTGGCAATGCGGGCACCAGGGGGCCATGAACTCAAGCAGCACCACCTTGCCCCTATAGTCGCTCAGCTTGTAGGTCTGACCGTCAACGCCGGGCAGGGTAAAGTCGGGCGCGGGGCTGCCCTCGGCCAGCTTGGGCGGGTTCGCCGGGTCGATCTGGCCGGGATTTTGCTGCTGCGTGCCGGTGCCGGTCGTGAGGGTAGGCGACGTGTTCTGGCCTGCCAGCACCCAGAATATCACGCCCACCACAACCGCCACGCCGAGCACCAGCAGGCCGATGTCTAAGGGCTTGAGTCCAATGGATTGCTGTTTCGGCGGCTGCCTGCGTGCGGTCCCGCTGGAGTTGCGGTTCTGGGAGCCTGTGGAGCCGGTGCGTACGGTACCTCCGGGACGGTTGGACGCGGCCTGCTTGGTGTTCGCACCCGCTCCTGTAGGTCGGGTAGGGCTCCCGGTGGAGTTGCCGGTAGGGCGGGTCGGGGTGCCGGTGGGACGTGGGTTCGCTTCTTTATTCATGAATGATGTGAGCCTCTCCTATATTCACTTGACAATGCATTGTGAGGGCGTACCATGACGCCCTCACAATTATAACCGATTGGGGTTACATTTCAGAAACGCGGCCTTGTTACGCATCCCGCAGGGCCGCCACGCCGGGCAGCGTCTGGCCTTCCAGGAACTCCAGCGACGCGCCTCCCCCCGTGGATACGTGGGTGATGCAGTCGGCCAAGCCCATCTGCTCGATGGCCGCCACCGAGTCGCCGCCGCCCACGATGCTGGTAGCGCCTTCGCGGGTGGCGTCGCACACGGCCTGCGCCACCGCCAGCGTGCCCGCCGCGAAGGCCGGGATCTCGAACACGCCCATCGGCCCGTTCCACACAACGGTCCTGGCTTCACGTATGACCGCAGCGTACTCAGCCGCCGTCTCAGGTCCGATGTCGAGGATGCGCCAGCCTTGCTGGTCGATGTCAGGCGGCAGGTTGTGCAGGTCCACCGTGCTCGGCATAGCGGTGGCGCTCACCTCGCTGGCGATTACGGCGTCCCTGGGCAGCATCAGGCGCACGTTTTGCAGGTTGGCCCGCCCGTTCAGCGCCTCGGCATCCCTCACGCGGTCGTTCTCGACCAGCGACTGCCCGATGGGTATGCCTATCGCCTTGAGGAACGTATTAGCCATGCCTCCGCCGATTACCAGCACATCTACCTTGTTCAGCAGGTTGCCTATCACCCCCATCTTGTCCGACACCTTGGCCCCGCCCAGGATCGCCACGAAGGGTCGCTCCGGGTCCTCCAGCGCCTTGCCCATGATGCTTATCTCGCGTTCCATCAGCAGGCCCGAGTACGCGGGCAGAATGTGGGCCACTCCCTCGGTAGAGGCGTGCGCGCGGTGGGCCGAGCCGAACGCATCGTTCACGTACAGGTCGGCTATGCTCGCAAGCCGCCCGGCAAAATCGGCGTCGTTGGCTTCCTCTTCCTTGTGGAAGCGCACATTCTCCAGCAGCAGGATTTCGCCCGGTTGCAGGTCGCGCGCCGCATGCTTCACCTCGTCGCCCACGCAGTCCCCGGCGAACCTGACTGTGCTATTACTGCCCAAAAGCTCTTGCAGCCTGGCCGCCGTGGGCGCGAGACTGAATTTCGGGTCCGGTCCGTCCTTGGGCCTGCCCAGGTGCGACATGAGAATCACCGCCGCCCCGTTCTCCAGCAGGTACTGGATGGTCGGCAGCGATGCCACGATGCGCGTGTCGTCCGTGATCTGCCCCCCTGCGTCCAGGGGCACGTTGAAGTCCACTCGCACCAGCACTTTTCTACCGGCGACATCTACATCCCGGACCGTCAGCTTTGCCATGCCTACCTCTTTAAGTTATGAGTGGTTAGTGGTTAGTGGTTAGTGGTTAGTGGTTAGTGGTTAGCAAAGAGCTTCTATCCACTAACCACTAACCACTAACCACTCTCTAGCCGTTCTTCTCAGCCATAAACTGCGTGAGGTCTGCCACGCGGCAGGCGTAGCCCCACTCGTTATCGTACCAGGCGATCACCTTCACCAGGTTTTCGCCAATCACCATCGTGCTCAGGCCATCCACTATCGAGGAGTGGGGGTCGCCTTTGAAGTCCATGCTGACCAGTGGGTCTTCCGTGTAATCGAGGATGTCCACCAGTTCGTTCTCGCTCGCCTCGATCAGCGCGCCGTTGATCTCCTGCGCGGTGGCGTTGCGCTCGATTTGGGCCACGAAGTCGATGATAGAGACGGTGGGCGTCGGCACGCGCAGGGCGAAACCGTCGAACTTGCCCTTCAACTCCGGGATCACCAGCGACACCGCCTTGGCGGCACCCGTGGTGGTCGGGATGATGTTGAGGGCGGCGGCGCGGGCGCGGCGCAGGTCCTTGTGCGGGTAGTCTAGGATCACCTGGTCGTTGGTGTACGAGTGCACCGTGGTCACCAGACCCTTGACGATGCCGAACCTCTCCAATATCACCTTGGCGACGGGTGCGAGGCAGTTGGTGGTGCACGAGGCGTTGGAGACGATGTTGTGCTCGCGCGGGTCGTAGCGGTCATGGTTCACGCCCATAACGATGGTGAGGTCCTCGCCCTTGGCGGGGGCCGTGATAATCACCTTCTTCGCCCCGCCCGTGATATGCGCCCGCGCCCTCTCCGCGTCTGTGAATACGCCAGTGGACTCGATGACAATCTCGGCACCAATATCGCCCCAGGGCAGCTTGGCCGGGTCGCGCTCCGCGAACGCCCTTATCTCCTCGCCGTCCACGATGATTGTGTCCTCGGTGGCGGAAACATCAGCGTCGAGGGGGCCGTAGTTGCTGTCGTATTGCAGCAGGTGAGCCAGGGTGTGGTTGTCGGTCAGGTCGTTGACGGCCACCACCTGTATGTCGTCGGGATAGTAGTCCCGCAACGCCTTGAAGACCTGCCGCCCAATACGCCCGAAACCGTTAATACCGACTTTCATAACCATTGCGCTATCCTCCTTGATTCTGAAACGTGAAACGTGAAACGTGATGACACTTGTGAAACATGGTTCGTGATTTGCGACTCTGTCACCCGAGCCGCATCACGTTTCACGTTTCACGTTTCTGAACCCTGTTTCACGTTTCAACCCCGGTCTCTAACTTCTCCCTCTCGCTAATCTCCGCATGTCCTGTGCCGTTGCGTGAGGGTATGCTTGCGCGGTCGCGGTTGCGCACCCGACCAGGAGCGCCCCTTCCGCCCCGGTTCTCGTACAGGCGCATGACGGCGTCGGCCAGCTTGTGATGGTCGTGTCGTAGGGGGTTATCCTCGCGCACCACGTCGGCGGGCACGAACTCAAGGTTGGGGAAGCGGGCGGCGGCCTCCACGTCCAGCGTGACGGGTGTGACGCCCCACTCCGGCTGTATCTGGTCCTGCACGGCCTGGTTGGCGTTGTAAATGACGTAATCGAAGAGGCCCGGCCCGATATGGTTGTGCAGCGACCGCACGTGCTCCACCACCCCGTAGCCGTCCGTCTCGCCCGGCTGCGTGGCGACGTTGCACACGTAGACTTTCACCGCCGACTTGTTGTTCTTGACCGCCTTGGCTATATCTTCCACCAGCAGGGGGGGCATAATACTGGTATAGAGAGAACCCGGCCCCAGCACTATCAACTCGGCGCCCAGTATCTCCGCAATGGCTTCAGGGTAGCCGGGCGCGTGAGCGGGCTGCATGAATATCCGCTTGATGGGCGAAGGGGCGCGCGGTATGACCGACTCGCCCTGCACCACCTGCCCGTTCTGCAACTCGGCGTAAAGCTCTATGTTGGTGAGGGAGGAGGGCAGCACCTTGCCGCGCACGTTGAGCACCTGGGAGCACTCGCGTATAGCCTGCTCGAAGTTGCCCGTAATCTCGTTCATGGCGACCAGGAAGATGTTGCCGAACGAGTGCCCCTCAAGCTCTCCCGGCCCCGTGAATCGGTGCTGGAAAAGCTCGGAAAGCAGCGGCTCGGACTCGGAGAGCGCCACGAGGTTGTTGCGGAAGTCGCCGGGAGGGAGCACGCCCATATCGCGGCGCAGCCTGCCCGATGAGCCACCGTCGTCCACCACGTTCACGACCGCCGCGATATTGTCGGTGACCCCCTTGAGGCCGCGCAGCAGGGTGGGCATGCCGGTGCCACCCCCGACAGCGACGATGCGCGGCCCTTCAGCTCGCCGGGCGGCCCTGAGCGGCGCGAGCATCGGCACTTCGTACTGCCTGCCCCTGGCGGCGGCCCTCTCGGCGGCGCGATACATGCCCCTGGCCCCCAGTATACCCACGGCCAGGCCGACCAGACCTACCAGGACCTCGCGCCAGGGGTGCGGGATGAACTGCAATGTGGCCGCGTACATAAAAGGGGTGCCACTCTGGGGCAGCACGTAGGCGCGATACAGGTTGGTTATGCCCATCGAGAGCGCAAGCCCCACTATCGCTACCCCGGCGGCGAACACCAGCGCCCATCGCCGGAAGCCGTAGCCGCTGGGGAGCCACCGCTCCATATTGCTCATTCCACCCGCGTTCGCCATGCTCTCACTACTCTCCCACATGCCAAATCAGCACATTATAACCGATTTGGGAATTGGGATTTCGGATTTCGGATTTAGGACTTAGTAGGTGTCCAACAAATCCGCAATCCGAAATCCCAATTCCCAAATCCCTATAACGGTGGCGCGCTTACGGCCCTGACGTATACGGCTATTTCCTCGGCGGCTAGGCTGTCGGCGTTCCAGGCCGGTAGAAAGTTGAGTTTCACCCCTCGCTCGGCCGCGAGAGACTGGACCTGCGCGGGGATGTCGAACAGGGTGGTGATGCCGTCGGCTACGAAGGCAGAGGGTATTACATAGACGGTCTTGCAACCCGCCTCGACCAGCGTTTGCAGGGCCTCGGCGCAGTTGGGCGAACGACGCACCCAGCCTATTGCTACGCGGTTCTCCCCGAAGCCTACCCGCAGCAGGGCCTGGCGCACCTTGCGCTGGAAGCTCTCCTCTTGCTCCTGCCTGGCCCTGCCCGACTCCCCTTCGGTGCCGTGCCCCCGGCCCACCAGCAGCAGGCCCATGTCCTCTGACGCGCTATCTGCCTGTGGGACCGCTTCTATCACCCGGCGCACGTATATCTGCGGTAGCAAGCTGGATACCCATACCGGCCCCACCTGTGTCACCTTCACGCCCAGGTCGTTCAGGTCTAACCCTTCCAGCAACTCGCCCTGGATGACGGGGTCGGGTGGGTCGGTTACTCGGATGTGGGCCAGGATGATGTGTCTGGCGCCTTCCCCTATCGCCGTGACGACAGCCTCGGCCAGCGTGGGCCGGTCGCTGTAGTACGCCTCGTACACCCGGTAGCCCGACTCCAGCCGCCCACGTATCTCCTCGGCCAGGTTGTGCTGGTGCTGGCGGTAGGGGCTGCTGCCTATACTCGCGTACTTATGCTTCAAGTCGCGCATGTAGAACGGGCGCAGCAGGATGGGCGGCACGTCCTTTGGGTCGTCGGCCAATTCCAGCCGCCGGGCCGCGCTCCACACGGAGTATTCGGGCGGTTCGCCGGGCATGAAGAGGACTACCGCGGTGCGCTCGGGGCGCGCGTTGCTATCCGGCACCTGTACGGCCCACTTTTTTCTGCTGGGCGAGAGCACCGAGAAGCTGGTCAGCGTGTAGCCCAGTGACATGGAGAGCACCAGCAGTACGAGCACGTTGGTGAGGCTGGAGGCGACGTTCGGCAGCACGGCGATCATGCCCGCGCCCCCGCCAAGCGCCAGCAGCAGCGTTAGGCCAAGCATTATGACGAAGTTCGTCTGTTGTCGCCTCTCGGACATGAGCACCAGCGACAGGATGCCGCCGCTCGTAAGCCCCATGAACACGACCAGCGCCACGCTGATGTTCAGGTAAAGTGGCACGCATTCTCTCCGCGAATGGTATGGCCCACGGTTCCAGGCTGGCACATTATAGCACAGGGGGGAGTGGTTAGTGGTTAGTGGTTAGTGGTTAGTGGTTAGTGGTTGGTGGTTGGTGGTTGGTGGTTGGTGGTTGGTGGTTGGTGGTAGGGAGAGGTCCTTCTCGGCAGGGGACGCCCGTCGATTGAAATCGAGGGCTACACTTTGTAAAGTCCCTGCGGGACTGGAGCATCTCATTAAGTTCTCATAGATGCTGCTAGATGAATCAGTCTGCCCTGTGGCAGACTTCGCAAGGTGTAGCCCTCGATTTTAATCGACGGGCGTCTCCTATGGACCCAATAACATATAATGCGTCTACTCTTTTCTGCCTCTCTCCTGCCGACGATGCTCGTACCCTGGGTTAGTAATAGGATATACAGTATTGTATGTGCCTGCTCTCCACTTTGAACCTTCCGGCTCCAAAGCATGTATCACTATTAGCCGCTAGAACATGCCGAACGGCCAACCGCACTAACAACTAACAACTAACAACTAACAACTAACAACTAACAACTAACCACTAACCACTCTGCTATAATCAAGCCTATGAGCACGCGCGCACGCTCCATGAAGCCAAAAATCAAAGGCGGTGCCGAAAAAGGGCTGCCCCATGTGAACTATGTCACGCCGGTGCTAGGCACCCTCTCCGCGACGGTGTTGCTGCTAGTTGTGCTTGGTCTGCTCACCCTGATCACCGGACTGGCTGCTGTTACGCAGTTCGGCAGGGTCAGCAACAACGATGCCCGAGGCTCCCTGGTAACGCTGGGAGTGTGCGGCCTGGGTAGCCTGATCTGCCTGGTAGGGACCATTTACTTCGGCTGGACGGTTATCAAAGGCACGCGTGATCTGTTCACGCCGCTCTATTACACACGGGGCGTCGTAGCAGACAAGCGCGTGATAGGGGGGCGCAATACCGGCACATGGCTGGGCGTCTTCCCCAGCTACTCCGGCCCCGACCTGGCAGTGGCAGCCCAAGCTCCCAACCTTCAACCGCTAGGTTCGTCGGCCTACCTCGACCGTTCCAGGGGGGCAGAACGTGGGGGCGAACCTGCGCGAGGCAAGTCGGGCGGCTACCTGTCGGCGGACCGCATTTCGGCAAGCGCCGCCGCGGACAGCGACACGCCCCCTCCCAGGCGTATTTTCCGAGTCGATCCCACCTCCCACGCCATATTGGAGGCAGGCGATGATGTGCTGGTGGCCCACTCCCGCTACCTGGAGCGCATATTCTACGTCGCCCGCTTCACCAACGGCGAGTGGGAGTCCTACAGGAACAAGGCGCTGATCTAGACGACGCTTCAGCCTCGTGTAGGGGTCGTGCGGGCAGCTTTCCTCGTTATCCAGCCTCATACGCCCATCTATCGTTTTCCTGGCGCAGGCACCGGATGTGGTTGATCTCCCCCGCGTGGTAGAGGTCGTGCTGGACCATCACCGCGATTATCCACCGGGTCTCCTGCAACTCGCCCCAATTGGTCATGCGCGGGCGAAGCAGTTCCGCGTCATCAAGTGCGACTACGCTCTGCCGCAGGCGCTCGTGGGCCTCTTGCAGCCAGGCAATAGCCGAAGAAACGGTCGCCAGCGCCTCCCCACCGTCAACCAGCGAGGCGTCCCAAGTGAGCTTCGCGTCACCAAAAGCGTGGTCCTGGTACATCAGCTTGCTGCCGCCAACGTGCTGGACAATGTCCCGTATGGAGCGGTTGCCGCCCGGCGGGACCCACCCCCAGTCCTCGTCTCTCAACGAGCGCAGATTGCCCAGCAGCGAGTGCCAGTCCTTGCCGTCAAACGCCCCATCCATCATGTATAAGAGTTGAGCCACACCCTCTGCCACCACACAAGCCTCCTCTTTGCAGGCTTATATCACCCATCGTCCATCCTTCGCAGGCTCAGGACCCATCGTCCATCCTTCGCAGGCTCAGGACCCATCGTCCATCGTCCACTATCGTCCCTACCCCAGCTTCGCCAGCGCCGCGTCCACCCGCCCCAACGTCTCCTCTTTACCCAGGATGTCTAGGCTCTCGAACAGCGGCGGCGATACCGGGCTGCCCGTGACCGCCACGCGCAGCACCATGAAGATGTCGCCCGCCTTCAGCCCCAGGTCGGCTGCCAGCGCGCGCATACCGCTCTCCCACTCCTCGTGCGCCCACGGCTCCGGCAACCCGGCCAGGAAGTCGCGTATTCGCTCGAGGGCGGCGCGCGCTATCTCTGGCGTGCCCTTCTTCGGGACCAGCCCCGCGGCGTCGTAATCAGGGGGTGGGCCGAACAGATAGGCCGTAAGCTCCACGAACTCACCCAGCCGCGTCAGCCGGTCCTTGATTACGGGCACCGTGCTACGTACGCGCTCCTGGTCCAGCCCCTCAGGCAGGTAGGGCAGCAGGCGCGCGTAAAGCTCTTCGTCCGAGAGGTTGCGGATGTACTTGCCGTTGATAGCGGTCAGCTTCACCAGGTCGAATATCGGCCCGCTGGTCGCCATCCGCTCGAAAGTAAACTCTCGCTTCACGTCCTCGAACGTAAATGTCTCCTCACCGTTGGGCATCGACCAGCCCATCAGCGCCAGGAAGTTGATCATCGCCTCCGGCAAATAGCCTTGCTCGCGGTACCACTTGAGCGAGGTGTTGTTCTTGCGCTTCGATATCTTGGAGCGGTCGGCGTTGCGCAGCAGGGGAAAGTGCGCGAACTTCGGCAGCTCCCACCCGAAATAGTTGTAAAGCAGGATATGCTTGGGCGTGCTGCTGATCCACTCCTCGGCGCGGGTAATGTGGCTGATCTCCATGTAGTGGTCGTCCACCACCACCGCAAGATGGTACGTGGGCAGACCGTCCGACTTCAGGATAATCTGGTCGTCCAGCACCTTGTTCTCGAAGCTGATCTCCCCGCGTATGAGGTCCTGGAAGCTGGTCGTACCCTCGTCGGGCACCAGCATGCGTATCGTGTAGGTCTTGCCTTCCGACAGGTTGCGCTCAATCTCTTCGGGAGAGAGCCTGAGGCAGAGCCGGTCGTAGCGTGGCGGCTCGTGCCGGGCTGCCTGCTCGCGGCGCATCTCCTCCAGCCGTGCGGCGGTGCAGAAGCAGCGGTAAGCGTGACCCTGCTCAACCAGTTCGTGAGCGTGCCTTATATATAATTCGCGACGTTCAGTCTGCACGTACGGCCCGTACTCTCCGCCTATTCCCGGCCCCTCATCCGGCAAAAGGTCGAGCCAGCGCAGGCTGTCAATTATCTCGCCTACCGAGGTGGGGTTGTAGCGCGTCTGATCGGTGTCCTCGATGCGCAGCACGAACCTGCCCCCGTGCCTGTGTGCGAAAGCCTTGTTAAACAACGACATATATGCCGTGCCGACGTGCGGGTCGCCCGTTGGCGACGGCGCGATGCGCAGGCGTACCTTGTCTGCCATACCGGTACTTCCTCCCTTGTTAAGCCCTGGTCCTGCCGTGCCCGCGGTTCAGGCTGTCTATTACTGTAATGGACAACGGCCTTGCTTGGCAAGTGGGCGAAAAGCGAACAAAAAAGTAGAGGAGGCATATGCCTCCTCTACTCCCCTCGTCGTACCTTACCGGTACTCGCCGGTGCTTATCCCAGCTACTCGCTGGGTCTAGCAGGTGTCTGGCAGTTAGGGAAGAAGGTGTTAGCCACTATCTTCGCTGCCTGGCCCCTGGTGACGTTATTCGAAGGCCGGAAGTACGGGCGGTTGCTTGGCGCGGTGCACGGTCCGCTCCTGGGATCGGACGTGCCGCAGGCGTAGCCGCTCATCACACCCAGCTGCGAAAGACCCTCGATGTACGGGTAGAACGAGCTGGGGCTATTGCTGGGCGGTACGTCCGCGTAGGTCTGAGAAGACCCATTGTACGTAATCCCAGCAGCGTTGAACACGATCTTGGCAAGCTGCCCTCTGGTGGCGGTGTTGTTCACTCGGAAGTACGGGCGATCTTCAACGTCGCACTCCTCGTCTTCGCCGGTCTGCGGGTTGGTACCACCGCACGGATAGCCGCCCATTACGCCGTCGTTGGACAGCTGCTGGACGTAAATCCAGAAGACCTGGTCGGGCGGTACGTCGGCGTAGATCTGAGGACCTGCCTCACCGTCATAGCCGGCGGACTGGGCCACGATCTTGGCTATCTGACCGCGTGTCACAGGATTATCGGGCCTGTAGTACGCATTGCCGGTAGCTCCGCATGGCTCAGGCTTTCCGCTCACAGGATTGACGTCACCGCAAGGGTAACCACCTATGATGTTGCGGCAGGCCAGGCACTTCACGTACGGGTAGAACGAGCTTGCGGCGTTGCTAGGCGGCACGTCCTGGAACTCAATCGGGCACGCCGTAGTCGTAGCTGTGGCGGTGGGTGCTGTGGCGGTGGCCGTAGCGGTGTTTTGAGGAGTAGGCGTGAGGGTAGGTGCTGCGCAACCACTTATCGAGTAAGTGATCGACATGGTGTTGGTAATCACTCCACCCTCGTAGCAGTGGACCAGTGTGGCGTTGTCCTGGTAGCCTCTCTGGATACCCGAGTTGGTGTTAGCTCCTCCGTAGGCATCGGAGCCGATTATCACCTGGATATTGTTAGAGCCTTCCGTGAGCACTACCTCGAACTCGGTTAGACCGGCGAAGTTGTAGTAGCCTGCCAACCAGCGCACCACGAACTGCCTGTTGGGGGCAGTGCCTATCGTGGCGGTGTAGATACCGCAGGATGTACATACGTCGGTCGGGCCTGAGCAGTCGTTGGTGCACAGGTCACCCGCGTTCGCATGGATCGCGTAGGTTTCACCCCTGGTTGTTATGCAACTGAAACTGCCCACGCTCGCCGCGCCAAACAGCAGGTGGCCGTTGGTCGTGGCGTATGCCTGGGTGAAGTAGCGGTCGAACACAGGTACCGCGAACGGCAACTGGACCACTGCCACGCCATCGTCAGCAAACACGCCTGTGTTGCCATTGACACCGGGCACCAGTGAAGCCCCCGTACTCGTCATCACCGTGGTATTACAAGTCACAGGGACAACCGTTTCGGTAGGCGTAGCGGTAGGCGGTGTGCCGATAATGATAGGTGTGTTGGTAGGAGTGGGCTGAACAAACGGAGCGCTCGGCAGAGGCCATACGTAGGCGCCGCGGTTGCGGGTCCATACGGCCAATGTGGTGAAGCCCCGGTCGATGTTCAGGTCGCCAACCCATACGTTAGGTATGCCATTGGTGAAGCGGGTCCACACAGGGACGGCCGCGTCGATGTCGTTGGTGAAGTACAGGCCTGCATCGCTACCCACAAACACCTGCTGCCTGAAGTTCGGATTTACGACAATTGCCGTCATAGGATAGTCGGGCAGGTTGCCGGTCTTGTCAACCCAGTTGAAGCTTGCGCAGGGGCTAGGCGCGTTGGCGCATGTCACCTGGAACACGTGGCCCGGTGTGGCCGGCGTGGCCTTACTGAAGCCACCCACCGCGGCATAACCTATGATGGGGTTGGCCGGGTCGGTAGTCACGTCCAGGATAGGGCGGTTAGGCAGTACCGTGTTGCCGCCTGTCACGTTCACCCAGACCGCGCTGCCCGGCGTCGTGCCGAGGTTGAAGCCGTACTGCACGTTACCGTCGGTGGTACCAACGATAGCCGTGGTCGACATGTTTACAGCGTAGCTAAGCTGGGTGATGTTCGGCGCGGCACCCCAGCCGGGACCCGGTACGGCTTTGGTCAGCGGTGGGCTGTTGATGTACCAGCTCGCGCTGTTCTGAGCGCCGTTCTGGGTCTCCCACACGCGGTACGTACCCGCGATGAGGTGAGTACAACCTGTCGGCGGGCAGTCGTATTTGTAGATCTCGAAAGGCATCGAGAAGTTACGGCCGTCGTTCGCCCACGGGTTGTTGGTCGCGAAGCCGGAGACGTTCTGGTATACACCATAAGGTCCGGAGGTCGAGCGCCATATCTGGCTGGAGTTGTTCTCCTGGTACCAGATTTGGTTGTGCACCGGCTCGATGGCGGCGTAGAAGCCGTCACCACCGATGCGCAGGTCCCACTGCTCGGGGCCGAGGCTCTCCTGTCCGCCTTCCCAGATGTTGACGAACGAGCCGTTGTCCTGGGTACCGCCGTTGGCGCCGGGCTGGTCGCTGGTCGCAAAGTTGCCCGTGGTCTGGCCGTTGTAGAACTCCAGGGTGTTCAGCGTATGGTTCAGCGAGAGGATGGGCAGCCTGGGTAGGGAAGCGGTCACGCTGTACGCGCGGTTGGTATACCAGATGCCGCCGTCGTTAGCGAACAGCAGTTCATTGTTCTGGCCGGGGAAGTAGCGTGCATCGTGCTGGTCGGGGTGAATGTAGTCGCCGCCGGAGTACACGCAGCTTGCGTCTCTCCAGTTAGCGCCGCCGTTCGACGAGCGGAAGATGTCTACTTCACCGTACCATAGGTAGTCGGGGTTAGTAGGATCGACCTCAAGATACTGGTCGTACTGGGTCTGCCCCTGGATGCCTGCCCCGCCCACGCAGTCTACGAACTTCGTAGGTGTGGCAACCAGAGTCCAGGATACGCCGCTGTTGCTCGAGCGATAGATACCGATCAGGCTGCTGGTAAGTGACGCCTGCGCGGCATAAACTACAGTTTGGTTGCTAGGCGCGATTGCCAGGTCGATGCGGCCGCCCTTGGTGTTGTCGGCGGTGCCGTTACCCTGGCCCGCGGGCCAACCATTGTCGCCCCTTGAAATGAGCGTCCAGGGAGTGGGGCAGCCGCTGCTCGGCATGGTGGCAGTGTAGACGCCGTTAGCGCCGTTGCCGCCCGCTGCCGCGTTGTTGAAGGGAGCACCAATCGCATAGTAAATGGTGGTGGTGGTGCCTTCATCGCGTACCAGGATTTCGGTGTTGTCCTGGCGCTGGTTAGCGGCGGTGGTGGTGAAGGAGTTTGTGTAACAAGGGCCGGTCCAGTTATCGCCCATGTCATAGGACATCCAGAGCTCGGTCTTGGTGCCCGCGATGAGCGTGTTGCTGTTGTTGGGGTCCACCTTGACGGCGCTCACCGCCTGGTACTGGCTGGAGCCGCCGATGGGCAGGCCGTTGTTGCGGAACGGCGGGAAGATATTCTCGCCCAGCACTACCCAGCTTGCGCCGGCGTCGGTGCTGCGCAGGACACCCTGCGATCCACGAGAAGCGCCGGACGGGCGGAAGTCGCCTGTCGCGGCATAAATAATCTCGTGATTGTTGGGGTCAATCGTTACTTCGTCAATGGTCAGGGTAGTCATGTCCGGGTCATCGGTGGTCGGGAACCAGACGGTGCCCTCGGTGCAGCAGTTGGTGCTCTTCCACACGCCACCGTTGGACACGCCCAGGTAGACGGTGGTGGTTACCACCGGGTCGATGGCGATAGAGTTGATGCGACCGCTGACTATACCGTAGTTGAAGCACAGGAAGCAGCCGTCGGACTGAGCGGGCTGCGCCCCCAGGCTAATCATTGCGTTGGGGTCAAGCGCGAAGGGCGCGTTGTTCTGTGACTTGTTGTAAACGACCTTACCGGCAGGGATGCCGGACGGCATTTTAGCAATATGCTTTTGTGCGTCTAGTACCCACTGGGAGTCTATCTGCTGGCCGGGGTTACCCCATCGAATAAAGTCGGCCGCCTCGCGCTTGGCGCGATTCTCCATCTCGCTCCCGGTACCGTTCGGCACAGCCACACCACGCAGGTCTGCGCCCGCCAGGGTGCCTGCTGGTGTGCCTGCTGCGGCATTCTTGCTCTGCGAATCTTGCATGCGCATCACCAGGGCCGTGGTAATGACGCCAAGAAGCAGGGCTAGCGCAAGCAGTACGCGCCGAATTGGGAATCTGTCATTCCCGTTTGACATAGCTTCCTATCTCCTTTCCTCGCTGCGAAATAATCCCAAGTTACGGGCAATAGCATGCCCCAAAAGGATGTTAGAGATACACCACCACCTTTCGTATAGGATCTATTCAGTTTTCGTACGCCCTGGGGGTAGGTCGGAAGCTATGCAGGGAACTACAAAGCTGAAGACAACGTGCCTTAGTATAGCACAACTTGTCAAGTATTAGGTATGCTAGTACACCCCAACTAGGGGCAGTATTTCGCGTTTGTATGGGCCGCTTTACCAGCAGTCTTTTGTTCCGCTCGTATGCTTGGCCTTCCTCTCACTTAAATGACTGAAATGCCCAACAAAGTCACGGGCCTACGTCTGTATTAGGGAAGAGTTAATTAGCGGGGTAGGTGGGGAGTTCTGTGGGGAAGGTTACTGTCGCAGCCAGTTCGCCACCGCACCCGGTAGATTGGCCGTCAGCCCGTGCTTCACCGTGGCTTCGGGGAGGGAGTTGAGGAAGGCCTGGCCGTACCGCTTGGAGATGACGCGGCGGTCGAGCACGGCCACCACTCCCCGGTCGTTGCGGCTCCTGATGAGGCGGCCAAAGCCCTGCTTGAACTTGAGGATGGCCTGGGGCACCGAGTATTGCAGGAAGGCGTCCTCGAACCCCTCAGCGCGGGCCGCGAATACCGGGTCGGTGGGCACCGCGAACGGCAGCTTGGCGATCACCAGCACCGACAGCGCATCCCCCACCACGTCTATACCCTCCCAGAAGGAGGACGTGCCCAGCAGCACCGTCCTGGGGTTGTTCTTGAACCGCTCCAGCAACTGCCGCCGCGAGCCGTCGATGTTGTGCCCCAGCACCATGATGCCCGCCTCTTCCAGCGGACGCTGTATCGCCCGGTACGTGGTACGCACCGCGCTGTGAGAGGTGAAGAGCACCAGCGCCCGCCCCTGTGAGGCTTTACATAACTCGATGAGCGCCTGTTCGAGGCTGCGCTGGTACCCGGCGGTGGCAGGCTCCGGCATGTCGGTGGGCACGTACACCAGGGCCGATTTCTGGTAGTCGAACGGCGACGATAGCTGCAACTGCTCGCTGCTGTGCAGCCCCAGACGCTCCAATATGTACGAGAAGTCGTTGTCGGTGGAGAGGGTGGCCGAGGTGAGCACCACCGCCCGCTTCTTGGAGAAGAGGTAGCGGTCCAGCAGCTCCTCCACGTGCAACGGCGCGCACTTGAGGGCCACATCCCCGCCTTTCACCCTAGCCTCCAGCCAGTATACCGCCCCTTCGTCGGGGTTGGTAATGGCGGCGTTGGCGTCGGCGCGCAGCTTGTGCACATTGGTGATGAGGCCGCGCAGCTCTATCAGCATGTCGGCGTAGGCGGGCACATCGCCGGTGCCGGAGCGGGGGATGTTGTCCCAGTCCACGTCGCCCAACACGGTGCCGATGCGCGACAGCCCGTCCTCGATCTCCTTCAGTTGCAGGCCCAGGTTGTCCCAGACCATCTCCACCTGGCCCCAAGATGGGTGCCGTCTCACCTCGTTGGTGATGCGCTGCCGTAGGTCGTACACGTTTTGCTCGTCCTGGTACACTTCCATGACCGAGTTTAGCTGCCCGAACAACTCCACAGTAGACTGCCGCGCCCGTTCTATGCTGGGCCGCAGCTTCGCTATAACGTCGTCCACGCCCGTGAGCAGGTTGCGCGTGGCCCCTGCCTCCACCCGGCTGCCACCCTTCACCTTCAGCCCCTTAGAGATGTCAGCGGCCAGGGCGTTGCGTAGGGCGGTGAGGAAATCGTCCTCCCTGTAACGGGCCGCCGAGCCGCTGCTCAGGTCCTCCAGCAGCCTCACCAGCCCCCGGCGGTCTACCGTGAAGCCGAGCGCGTCGGTGGCCTCGTCCTCCAGATTGTGCGCCTCGTCAATGATGAGGTTGTCGTACTCCGGCAGCACACCCCCGCCCATCGCCAGGTCGGCCAGCAGCAGCGCGTGGTTCACCACTATGACGTTGGCCCCGTAGGCACGGCGGCGCGCCCGGTCGAAGAAGCAGAGCCCCTTCTGGCGCACCCGGCACTCGAACGGCGGGCACCCCTCCTCGCTCACCTTGAGGTGGCCCCATACGTCGTTCTCTTCGTTGAGCAGCAGCAGTTCGTTGCGGTCCCCGGTCTCAGTCTGCGGCAGCCAGATGAGCACCTTCACCATCACTCGCAACTGCTCCACGGAGGAGGGCACGCTGCGCCGGAACTGGTACCACCGCCGCAAGCAAATGTAGTTGCCCTTACCCTTCATCAGCGCGTCGTGGAACGGCTCCTGGATGATGGCGTCGCCATTTTGGATTTTGGGTTTTGGATTTTGGATTTGATTCTTGCCGGACTTGCTGCCCGCAGGGGGGCCTTCCAGTACGCGGTGGAGGAGGGGGAGGTCTTTGGTGAAGAGTTGGTCTTGCAGGTTGATGGTGTTGGTGGAAATCACCACTTGCTCGCCGGTGCGCAGGGCGTAGAGCACGGCTGGGAGGAGGTAGCCCAGGCTCTTGCCCGTGCCGGTGCCCGCCTCCACTATCAGGTGACGCCCCTTGTTCAGCGCGCTTGCCACCGCTTTGGTCATCTCAAGCTGCTGGGGCCGGTACTCGTAGCCCGCGAACGCCTTCGACATCGCCCCGCCCGGCTTGAGGATGTTCTCTAGCTCGGTGTGGTCCAGCGGGAACTTGCCCTCATGCCCGGCGGCGACGGGTGCGTACTGTATGTCCTCGTCCGGCTGGCGCAATATCCCCACGTCCAACTCGGCGTCGGTCAGCCCCTTGGCCTGCAACTGCGCGCGTATCGAAGAGCCTATACCCCCTGAAAACGCTGTGCGGGCCTTCTCGTGCTCGACTTCCTGGAACAGCAGACGCAAGGGCCATTCGCTACGGTTGGTGGCCTTGCCTATTTCGCTCAGCACCTCCAGCGGCAACTCTTCTATCCGCTCCCGCAGCGCCAGGAAGACCCGCATCGTCAGCTCGGCGTCGGCCACCGCTCGGTGGGCGCGCACCTCCTGCTTCACGCCCAGCTTGTCGGCCACGTTGCGCAGGTTGTACACCGCCGCCTCAGGCACCAGCAAGGTGGCAAGCTCGAAGGTGTCCCACGCCACGTTGGGCAGCCTAACCCCGTGCCGCTCCAGCATCGCCAGGTCAAGCTCCACCGATTGCCCAATCACCGGCGAGTCGCCCACGAACTTTATGAAATCGCTAGCCACCTGGGAGATATGAGGAGCGCGCGCCACGTCGGCGGGCTTGATGCCCGTAAGCTGTTGCACCTTGTAGGGGATCTGCTGCGAAGGCCGCACGAAGCTCTCCCAACGGCCAATAATCTGGCCGTCCCGGAACTTCACAGCCCCTATCTCGATTACCTCGTCCCGTTCCGGCTGCATCCCGGTAGCTTCGAGGTCAAACGCGATGTAAGTTCTTACCATTTGGGATTTCGGAATTCGGAATTCGGATTTAGCTGGAAATCGGAACAAAATCCGAAATCCGAAATCCCAATTCCCAAATCCGTCAGTATCCTCTCTCTTTGATGACGCGGTTTCTCAGTGGGTCGCCGCGGGTGTAGCGGGACAGGTTGTCGGCGAAGATGGCGGTGGCGCGTTCGTTGTAGTGGGGCGACGATCCCGATACGTGGGGAGTGACAAGCACGTTGGGCATGTCCCACAGTGGACTGTTGGGAGGTAGCGGCTCCTCCCTGAACACGTCCAGGCCAGCGCCGCCCAATTTGCCCTCCCGTAGCGCCTCAATCATGGCGTCCTCGTCCACCAGCGCCCCACGGCTGATGTTGATGAGCACGGCCCCTGCTTTCATGGCGGCGAACTGCTCCCTGCCTATCATACCCTCGGTGGCCGAGGTGCGCGGCGCGGCTACTACTATATAGTCACTCTGCGACAGCGCCCGGTTCAACATAGCGCCGGGGTAGTAGCGGTCAACGTGCTCGGTGCCCGGCTGCTCCTCCGTTATGGACGCCCTCACTACCAGCACGTTCATACCTAGCGTTTTGCACAGGAAAGCCGCCCGCCGCGCGATGGGGCCGTAGCCCACGAAGCAGACGGTCCTGCCCGCCGCCTCGCTCGCCTGGTACCGCTGCCAGGTGTGGGTGGGCTGGTTGCGCACCGCTACCTGGAACCTGCGCGCGAAGTATAGCAGCATCCCCACTATGTGCTCCGAGATAGGCACTTCGTGCACGCCGCTGGAGGTGGTGAGTATCAAGTCGGGGCGCAGGTCGAATATGCCCGCCCGTTGCATCTGGTCCGACCCGGCGCTTGCCAGTTGCACCCACTTGAGGCGCGGGGCCTTCTGTACCCATTCCACCGGGAAGCCGAACGCGAACAGCACCTCGGCCTGGGCCAGCAGTTCGTCAAGCTGCTCCCCCTCGAACCTGCGAGCGTTCGCATCACCGCGCATCGGGTCGGCCACGCCCGTGTTGGGAAAGGTAGTGAGCACGCGCACATTAGGGGCGGCAGCCTCAATCTGCTCGATGTATTTGGCATCGAGCTGGTGGTCTATCAGTACGTACACAGGTTGGGAGGAAGCGGCGGAGGCGGGGTCGGTGCCCTGGTCTTCGGGTGTGTATGGCTCAAGAGCCATGTTTGCTGCTCTTTCTAGTCGCATATCGCATGCGGCGCTGGAAATCGAAAGGTGCTCCGAAGAGCCGTGCCGACGCTCATTCTACACGAAGCGGGTGTGGAACGCAATCTACGGTCCATAGTTGCAGTCAATGACCCAATCCTGGTCCCGCCGGCACGTAACTATGCAGCTAGCTTCCTCTACGCTATAATAATGCTGTTCTCGGCACCACGAACCTGGGCCTGTTCTGTGGTGCCATTTTAGGCTTTGCAACAGGAGACCCTCGTGGCCGAACTTAAGATTATGCTTCGTAGCATCCTGCTGGTGTCGCTATTGGCACCGGCCTTGTCCGCGTGCGCGGGCGAGACCCCACCCACGCCCACCATTGTGCCTACCTCGCCACCCACTGTCGGCCTCTCCTCCACGCCCACACTGACCTTGGCCCCACCCAGCGCGGCACCTGACGTCGTACTGGCCGAGGGCGACATGGGCACGGTGGCGGGTTTGCCGATGGGTGTGTTTAGCAATAGCCAGACGACGGCAGTACAACAGGGACAGCCTCAGCAGGTACTTCCGCATCAAGGGCAAATCAGGAGCACCGACCTGCCCAATACGAGGGAGCTTGGCGCGCCTAAATGGGTCAAGCCGGGTATGCGTATTACCTTCTACGCCGCGGCCGCCACGGTCGTGTCGAAAGGCGAACCCAAGTGTAAAGAGGACCCCAACGGCGAGTGGGAAGACGACAATGGTAACAAATTCACCTGCACGGGCATGCCTGGCGACCCCGACGGTAGTTCCGCGGGCGAGGGCCTGAGCCAGGTAGACGTGCTGGCGGTGGAGGGCACCGACGTGGTGCTCGCGACGACACTTTACAGCTACAGCCGTATAGACAGGCAGTACACGATTGCCCCACTGGGCGGCGGCAAGGCCCCGGGCGACGTAATTGACGAAGTCTGGATCCACCCCACGCGATTGGCTGAGATCGCTGAGTCGAACATCGAGGGCATGCGCATCCTTAGGGGCAACTACGAGGTCGAGGGCAACACCTACAAAGCGATCAGCTTCGTGAGCATGAAGCCCGGCTCGTACCACTCTTACGCTTACGACACCGAGACCGGGCTGCTCATCGCCGCCACTACGAGGACCACCCACAACACTACGCTGCTCACACCCCCGCAGACCGCCGCCAGCGGCAACGCGCAGCTATACGTGAGGCGTCTGCTGGGATACAGGCAGCGCAACGTACCGGGGCTGACCGGCACCAACCCCGCCTGGGTGGCACGCACCAAGCAGCTAAATTACAACGGCACCTGGACCTTCATAAACCCCATGGGCGGCAACCCCAACGAAGCTATGGTCTACCCAATGGACCTCTCGGTCGCCTTCGGCAGAGGCGACAAGAACTGGGTGCCGTTTACCTCTAGATCGGCCATCCACTTCTCCAGCGACTATGCCCAGGAGTCGGCGGGCACCGGCGTCACAGGCAGCACCGGCCAGTTCTGGGTAGACCCCAAAGCGCTCTCTAAACTAAAGCGCGGCCAGGTGCTTGACGAAGACCCGTTCACCCAGGAGACTCTCGCCGTAGACTCCGTGCGGAGTGGTTCAGGCGTCAAGAGCGCCAGCATCATCAGCGAGCTACCCGGCAACCGCTCCCTGTTTACCTACGACCTCAACACCGGCGCTCTGGTCGATTTCCAGAC
The DNA here is from genome assembly GCA_036388595.1 of Chloroflexia bacterium. Taxonomy (GTDB): domain Bacteria; phylum Chloroflexota; class Chloroflexia; order QHBQ01; family JADMIH01; genus JADMIH01. The sequence continues at coordinate 35,516 of DASVRN010000100.1, read as the reverse complement.
CAGTTCCAGCGGCTCCGGCATAACCATCCTGCTTCGGCTCCAAAATCCGCCAAGGTAGCTATTCCAGGTCCATCGGCTAGAAGCCATCTATTAAATAGCAGCTCCGATTGCTGGCGACAAAATCCTCCCCTTGTCATTTCGAACGAAGTGAGAAATCTCGTCCTACACCGAGATGTCACCTTTTCCTTATGGGTTTCTGTTGCTGAAGGAAAGGTGCTATTTGGGTGGTGAGGGACGAGATTTCTCACTTCGTTCGAAATGACAAGGTAGGGGCTTTGGGTGCTCATCTCCTCATTCTTGTTTGTGAGATGGGTTTCAGCCAGGCGATTTGCACTCAACCTCGTAAATGGCTGTACCCTTCAATTGTGCCTTCAGTACAAGGTCGGGGTATTGCTCGTAACGCGCAGACGCCAGATCTGTAATGTATGGCCCGTAATCGGCCCTGTTGCGCTGCCCATCGGGGTTGGTGACGCTAGCCACGAGGAATATATGCCGGTACTCGGCACACTTGTGGCCCGCTAGCTCCTGCACTTTGTTGTGTTGCAGGTGTACCGTGTAAGGATAGGGCGAGTACGAGACCGCACCTGAGCGCCCCAGCCAGAAGGGTACATCCACCGCGTCTTTGGAGATGATCAAGTCTTCGTCAGTGGTGTTTCGTGCCAACCACTCCAGGTGCGCGGGCAAAGTTCTTTCCGGCCCGGCCTCCCTGCTTGCATGTACCCACACTCTCGCGAACTGCTGGCCTAGCGCGGCAATCGCCACAATCATTGCTAGCACCACAGCCACTCTCGGACCTACGGTCAGCGCGCGAACGGCGAAAGCCACAATCGCAATCACCAGGGTGATGCCCGCAGGTACCAACAGCCGGGCATCTAGCTCGTCAAAATGGTGGACCGACCGCTGGTATACCACCAGGGCGGTATATGCTATCGTCCATCCTGCCAGCAAATAACGCCCCTGTTGCAAGAAGGTGCTCGCCAACCACTCGCCGCTTGCCGCCCGGTGCCGGAAGAGCACCAGCATGAACAGTGCAATCAAACAGAGTGCAAGGGCCACCGCCTGGTGCGGGACTTCTCCTACCGGTAGGTAGCCCCCGAACAGCGTCTCAAGCGCCCTGCCGATATTCTCCACCAACCCGGTCGTGGCGGGGTTGTAAGAAGGCAACAGGTCATGTGTAGTCAGCCAATTGTGCAGCAACACCGGCCCGGCCACCACCAGAAAGCCGACGGCGTACAGGGTGCCGGTTACCAGCCTCTCCGTCCTGAGCTTGCGGTCCCGGCTCATCAGGGCTGTCACGACAGTACCGGCCACTACCACCACAACTATCATGGCGAATGAATACCTTGTGGCGAACGCAAGCCCCCCGGCGATACCGCTCAGAAGCGACCCAGCGAACACGCCCCATCTGCCTCGCATGACCAGGACCAACAGCCAGAGAGATAAGAGCACGAAGGACACAGCCAGTGTCTCGCTCCAGGCGTGGTCGGCCACAAACGCCAGGGGTTCGTAGAATAGCAGCGCCGCCACAACCATCAGGGCTGCCGTCTCGTCATACAGGTTGCGCGCAAGCAGATAGCTCAACAGCAGCACCAACCCGTAAGCCAGCAGGGCCACGAGTAACGCGGCATCGGCCCCGCTTATGCCTGTGACACTCAGTAGCGCGATATTGGCCGGGTACAGTGGTGGCTGGGCGGTGAAGGGTACGGGAATTGGCGCGTCAGGTGAGAAATCCGGCGTGTTGAAGCCCAGGGTAGACTGGACAAGCCCCCGTCCCGCGAGCAGGTTGCTAGCGACATCCACATAGTTCATGCTATCGCTCGTAAAGCTGCGAGTGTACGTCAGCGACGTGTACCCGAACAGCAGCAAGTACAGGCCAACAATGATAGCCAGGACCCACCGGCCCCGCCGCATCACTGTTGGACTCATAGATGTATCTCTTTTACTCATGTAAGCTAGCGGCCCAATGGTAATACAATACCTATGTTTGGTCAATCCGGCGAACGGCCCCGGCGGGGCAGATGCAGACTCGGCTATGAGTACCAACGCTCCCCTTTGTCATCCTGAGCGTAGCGAAGAATCTCAAGAAGGTGAGTAGGGAGGCTGTTGAATGGTAGCGAACATGGCGCGGAGGGTTCAGCACAGGGATAAAGGCAGCATCTGAGATCCTTCGCTACGCTCAGGATGACAAAGGGGAGCGTTGGTCCTGGTATTCGCCAGGGAGATGCAATGTTGGATACCAGGGCCAAGCGAAATACACAATCCTATCGTCCATCGTCCATCGTCCATCGTCCATCGTCCATCGTCCATCCTCCATCCTCCTCATCCTTACTCCCTTTGTCGTAGCCTCCGTAAGCCGACCTGCCCTTTATCCACATTCCCAGGCAGGGTACAATAGCAGCGTCGGGAAGAATACTCCCAGCATGTACTTACAATTACATATACATACACGTGGACGTCACAGCAGATTTCGCTTCGCACCCCTGGGCTAACTACGTTGATAAGAGTCGCCATCGCCATATCGCTGGTAATTGCCGCGCTCGCTGGGGCTTTCACCCGGGCGGGTGGCACCGCCGCGCCCTCCATTGACGAGGTGAGCCTGGCGTTCGTGGGCGACATTATGCTTGGCCGGTACGTGGGTAGCACGGTGGCCGCCAGGGGTTACGACACCCCATTCGAGACCGTGCGCCCGCTGCTCCAGTCCGCCGACCTTGCCGTGGGCAACCTGGAGGGGCCGTTGGTGCGACGTGGCTCTATCAGGATACCGCCTCCCGCACCCAACGAGCTGAACCTCACCGGCGACGACCGCGCCGCTCCCGCCCTTTCGCGCGCCGGGTTCGACCTGCTATCGCTCGCCAACAACCACGCTCTCGACTCCGGCGCGGCGGGCCTGCAATCGACGGTGAGCGCGCTCCGAGCCTCTGGTATGACCTCGTTCGGGCTTGCTGACGCGCAGGGCAGGCAGTTGCCCGTCATACGCGAGGTGCGCGGGGTGAAGGTAGCCTTCCTCGGCTACACGACCCTACTTAACATCATCACTGACGGCATGTGGCGCAACGGCGCGCTTCGACCCGGTATAGGCTATATCAACCCCACGAGCAAGGCCGACAAGGACCTGTTCGCGGCGCAAATCGCTTCCGCCAGGACGAAGGCGGACATAGTAGTCGTGTTCATGCACTGGGGCAACGAGTACAAAACGCAGCCCGATAGCTGGGTGGTGGAGCTAGGCAAGCTCGCTTCCCGCTCCGGTGCTGACCTGGTGGTGGGCGCGCACCCACACGTAGCGCAGGGTCTGAAGGTGGAACTTGAGGGCGGCCCCGCACGTTCAACTGTCGTGGCCTACTCGCTCGGCAATGCCTTGTTCGACCAGATGGCCCGTATGGAAACGCGGCAGGGTCTCGCTCTGTCGGTGCGTGTGGACAAGCAGGGTGTGAAGAGCGCCCGGCTCATCCCAATGGAGATAACGGCGGGCAGCTACAAAATGCGCGTGGCAGACGATGCCTCCGGCCAACCGACACTCAAACGCGCGGCCCTGAGCACGCCCGCCGAACTGCAATGGAAAGCCCTCTGGGACGCCAACCAGCCCCAGGCAGGTCTCGGCATAGGGTACCGGCGTGCGGCAACCTCACCGGAACGCGCCTCAATCGAAGAGTTGGGGCTGGGGGTTACCACCCGCGCTCAACTGCTCGGCGGCGTGCTGTCTGTGCAGACGGGCGGGGGCAAAGGCCCCTGGAAGACGGTCTGGCAGAGCGAACCGACCTGGCGCGTCACCGGCTACACGGTGGGCGATGCCAACGCCGACGGCAAGCCCGACCTGGTCTACTCGCTCTGGAAACACCGCCTGACCTGGGAACGCCCGGACGACGGCGGTATGAAGGTAGACATGGAGGGAGGCGACTTCCTGCCGCACATTTACATTAACACCTGGCGCGACGGCACGCTCACGCCCCTGTGGCACGGCTCGCCTCGCCCTTCACCCATACTCAACCTCGCGGTCGTGCCCCTCGCCCCGAACGCGAAGCCCGCGCTGGCCGTGTTCGACAGCGCCAACCCCGCCCAGGAGCAGGCCCCCGGCAACGTCAACCTGTGGCACTGGACCGGCAGCTTCGGCTTCGAGCTTCTAAAGTCCCTCCCCGGCACCTACTCGGCCGTGTGGGGCGAAGGCAAGATGCTTCTGGTGAAGTGACGAGTAATGAGTGCTGAGGACTGAGGACTGAGGACTGAGGACTGAGTAGCGCGATGTGACAGGTGTTGGTGCGAAGCGACCAAGAGTGCCCCTGTCATCCTGAGCGTAGCGAAGGATCTCAAGAAGGTGAACAGGGATACGGCTGAATGGTAGCGAACATGACGCGGAGGGTTCAGCACAGGGATAAAGGCAGCATCTGAGATCCTTCGCTGCGCTCAGGATGACACGGGGGAGGTCGGGGGTGTAGGAATCCTACGCTCACCTGGCACTCCTGAGTATGGCAGCCTTGATAGTAGACATAATGATAAACAACTAACCATTCATACCATAGAAAGGTAATAGGAGGAAATTTAGTGAGCAACAATGTTAGAAATCGCCTGGTCGCCCTGGGTCTCAGCGTCGTGGTACTGTCAGGGACCGTGGGCTGCGACCTGAATACCCCCACCACCCCCACGCCAGTCGTCAATCCTACGGCTACGACGGCCGGGGTGCAGCCAACCGTTACCACCGGCACCACTGGTGAGGCTACGGTTGCGGCTACTGCCGAAAGCACGCCACAAGATACCCCACAGGCCGGTGTAACCCCCTCAGTGCGCCATGCCGTGCGCTTCGCTGACTACAACCTTCAGCCGTCTACCGTCACCCCGGCGGTCGCGCCCTACACCGTCGAAGCTGGCCTGTCCAACGTGGCGAACGCGGATGCTTTTGGGCTTTCCGATGAGATGAAGGGGCTTATAGAGCAGTATGCTTTCGCCGCCCAATTCCCGAAGGATGTCAGCCACAAGCAGTTCTACCAGCTATACGAAGACGGTCGCTACTCCGAGCAGCCGGTGTTCGTGACCACCGACTCGGTGCTGCACGTCTACCATCTCATATTCGACAAAATCCTGCGCTCCACCGAAACTACCTACCTCATCTCCGACCTGGAGAAGCTGACGGACGGTCTGCTCAAGGCAAGCCAGGCCCAGTACGACGAGCTTAAAGGTACCGATGGCGAGCAGGCGGCCCGCCGCAACGTCGCCTACTTCACCGTGGCCGCCCGGCTGCTCGACGCCAATGCCCCCGTACCTTCCTATGTAGAAAAGGAAGTGGCCCAGGAGCTTCAGCAGATCGACCGGCACGAGGGCCTTACCCCCTCGGCGGTCATGGCTATCGGCAACCCGGAAGAGTTCGTGGAGGACTACGGCCAGTACAAGCCGCGCGGTCATTACACTCGCTCCGAGGACCTGTCGCGCTACTTCCGCGCCATGATGTGGTACGGCCGCATCACCTTCCGCCTCAAGGTGGTGGAGGAGACCCGGTCGGCCCTGCTCATGACTCGTGCGCTGGAGACCGCCGACGCCCAGGACACCACAGCCCAGGAGGCATGGGCGCGCATCTACGAACCGACCGCCTTCTTCGTGGGCGGCGCTGACGATCTCACCTTCCGCGACTACTCTCCCGTAATCGAGCAGTCAATCGGAGCTAGCCCCAGCCTGGCCGATCTCGTCTCAGAGGCCAACGTCGAGAAGTTCCAGGAGGCCGCCAAGTCGCTGGCCGGGCCGAAGATCAACTCCATGTTCGTGTACATCGATGAGGACAAAGAGACCGTGACCAAGGGCCTGCGCATGATGGGGCAGCGCTTCACCCTGGATGAGTACGTGTTCGGCCAGCTAATATGGCGTAACGTGGGCACCCTCACCGAACAGCGCTCCCTGCCCAAAGCCCTCGACGTGCCCGCGGCCTTCGGCTCCGAGGAAGCTTACGAAATCCTCAAGGACATGGGCGAGACGAAGTACGCCAACTTCGACACGCAGTTAGACAAGGTACGCGGCCAGATTGGCGGGCTACAGACCTCCCAGTGGACGGAGAACCTCTACTGGTCGTGGCTCTACACCTTCCGCCCGCTGCTCGAACCCAAGGCCCCGGATAGCGGCTACCCCAGCTTCATGACCAGCGATACCTGGGCGCGCAAGAACCTGAACACCGTGCTGGGCAGCTACACTGAGCTAAAGCACGACACCATCCTGTACGCCAAGCAGGTGATGGCCGAGGCCGGTGGCGGTCCGCCGCAGGTTATCAAGGGCTACGTTGAGCCGGAGCCTGAGTTCTACGCTCGCATAGCCGCCCTGGCTGCCATGACCCGCGACGGTCTGCTGTCACGCGGCCTGCTCGAAAAGACCGAGGACGCGTTCGCCATATCCGACTTCAACACGCTTAACCAGATCGAGAACCTGGCCCTCGACCTGAAGCGCATCAGCGAGAAGGAGCTTGAGAACAAGGCGCTCACCGAAGAAGAATACGCGCTCATCCAGTACTACGGCGGCCGCATCGAGCACCTGACCATAGCAGCCTCCGACGTCGATGAGCGCACCCAGGGTCGCGGCACCCTCCAGGACCAGGACGCCGCAGTAGTAGCCGACGTCGCAACGGGCGGCCCTCAACTCGACCAGGCCCTCGAAGAAGCCACCGGCCGCATCATGGAAATCTACGTGGTGGTGCCAGTCGAAGGCAAGCTGGTGCTGGCTCGCGGCGGCATCTACAGCCAGTACGAGTTCGTGCAGCCCTCCGGCAACCGCCTCACCAACGAGCAGTGGCGGCAGCGCCTCGACAACGGCCAGGTCCCCGAAGAAGCCGATTGGAAGGTCTTCATCGGCAAGTAGAGGGTAATTACGAATTACGAATTACGAATTACGAATTACGGGGATGCTAAGGGAGTAGGTCAACACCTGCTCCCTTTGTTCTTGCGCTCCACTCTCATCAATGGGATACTGCCTGCAATCTGTAATTCGTAATTCGTAATTATCAATTCCCTATGGGCAATAGACAACGAGGCATCTTCTTAGTGCTGCTGGCCGCCGGTTTGTGGGGCACGCTGGGCACGTTCTACCGCATCGGCACGGAGCAGTTCCACCTGACACCGCTGGCTATTGTCTTCTGGCGGGGTGGGTTGGCAGCGCTCGCGCTCGGCCTGGTCATGGGCCTTGTCCTACCCCTCGGCGCGGGGAAGCGGGGCCTATTGCGAGTGCGGCGGGCCGACCTGCCAATGTTCCTGGTGTTCGGGCTCCTGGGTGTAACCGCCTTCTACCCGCTGTACATCTATTCGGTGCTGCTGGTGGGCGTCGCCGTCGCGGTGGTGCTGCTCTATACCGCGCCCATAATAGTGGCGGTCCTCGCCTGGCGCTTCCTCGGTGAGAGCTTCGACAGGCGCAAACTGGCCGCCCTGCTGCTGACCTTCCTGGGAGTGCTGCTGATGTCGCGGGCCTACGACCCAGCCCTGCTCAGCGTGAACGCCCTGGGCGTGCTGTGCGGGCTTGGTTCGGCCTTCGCGTACGCCCTCTACAGCATCCTGGGCAAGGTGTCCCTCAACCGAGGCTATGGTGTAGCCACCACCAGCTTCTACATCTACAGCATCGGCGTGCTGGGCCTCCTGGCGCTGGCCTTCCTCACCGGCCCCGACCAATTGCTCGTCACAGGCGACAACCCCGGTGCCTGGGGCCTCTTGCTGGTCCTCGCCCTGGTGCAAACGCTGGGGGCCGTGGCAGCCTACGTCACGGGCCTACGCTACCTCGATGCAGGGGTTGCCAGCATCCTCGCCACCTTCGAGCCTGTAGTGGCTACTATGCTGGCCTTTTTCGTCCTCCACGAAGTTATAGACTGGCCCCAGATGTTAGGCGGCCTGCTTGTACTCGCTGCCGTTTTCCTCCTTCAGTGGCGCATAAAGCGATAGAGGGATGGGCAAGCGACCATGACATCCTTCTAAAGCTATGTGCTGGGGACGATGGGGCGGCGTGCGATAAATATATCGCGCTCGTACTCGTCGCGGGTGATTTCCGGCTCGAAACCGGCCTCTTGTAAGAGACGCATCCACTCGCCACGTGGGTATAGCCCACAGATATGCTGGTCATGCACGAGGCTTACCGGCTTGTTCTGTTCGTGCAACAGATATGCGTAGTCGACCGTGTACGTCGTATCGGTCTCGTCCGGGTCATAAGTCCATTCCAGGTACCGTAAGCCTCGGTTGCCTGACGGGTCATCGCTTCCGCCGTGATCGGTGGATGGCTCAAAAGTCTCCCGGACGTAGTCAGGCACTATGAGGGCCAGACCGCCCGCGGCGCAATGCAGGAATGTGGTCTCAAGCGCCAGCCGAAGATCATCTTCCGAGGTCATGTACTCTATAGCGTCGTGGACGAATACCACGTCAAAGGTGCGCCCAAGCCGCAGGGTGCGCATATCTCCAACGAGGTGTTCGCATTCTGGATTCAGTTGGCGGCTCAGTGCCAGCATCTGCGGCGACAGGTCAGTAAGCGTCACCTGCGTAAAGTCGGTCTTGAGGTACAGGGCGTTGTTTCCACCTCCGCAACCCAGCTCAAGCAACGTAGGTTGCAGAGGCAGATTTGCTGACGCAAGCACCTGCCGGAAAAAGGCGGCTTCTTCCTCGTACTCGCCAGGAGGAGAGAGTAAAAACCACCATGTGGCGAGTTCCGTATACATTTTGTTCATCACTCTATGCCTCCAGTTCAGACTAACCATGCAATCCAGGGCTGTGACAAAGTCGAATTATGAGACCAGGCACCGCCCTGTCATTTCGAACGCAGTGAGAAGTCTCGTCCTTCACCGGGCTGTGGCCGTTTCTTGTGAGACTATCTTGTTATAATGCTGGATAGTTGGATAAAGGTTGGCTTTGGGTGCTGGAGGACGAGATTTCTCACTGCGTTCGAAATGACAAGGGTGGTGCCTGGTCCTATAGGTTGCAACCCATCGACTTTGTCACAGCCCTGTATGCAATCACACAGCTCTAGTGGTGGGTGCGTATGTGTGGTAGAATCAAAGATAGCAGCATTTATGGAAAGAGCGCAATGAAAGTCACCGTAAGATTATTCGCCACATTCCGCGAGGCAGCGGGCACGTCCGAAAGCGTAACCCAGGTGGAGCCGGGCACCACCGTGGCGCAGCTTTGGGACGCGCTCCAGGTCCAGTACCCGCCCCTGAAGCCGATGGGCACCATATCCGCCTTCGCCGTGAACGGCACCTACGCTCGTGCCACCACTCAGCTTTCCGATGGTGACGAAGTAGCCTTCATACCTCCTGTGAGCGGAGGCTAACGTGTCTCTCGATACAACTCCCGTCTCCAACTCGCCCGCGAGTCGCCCCGCTGAGGTTAGCTACTTGTTTGACATAACCCGCGAGTCGCTCTCCACGGACGACCTGGTGAAAGTCGTGCTAGTGGGCAGCATCGGGGCTGTGGTGACCTTCACCGGCACCGTGCGCGACAACACCGATGGCCGCAAGGTCGTCTCGCTTGAATACGAGGCTTACGACGAAATGGCCGTGGCCGAGATGGAGCGCATCGGCCGGGAAATGGCGGACAAGTGGGGCCTGCACGGCATCGCTATCCGGCACAGGGTAGGCAGACTGGCGATAGGCGAGGCAAGCGTGGTTATAGCCGCTTCATCTCCCCACCGCCGGGAAGCGTTCGAGGCGTGCAGCGAAGCCCTCGACCTCCTAAAGGAACGCGTTCCCATCTGGAAGAAAGAGTACTTCGAAGACGGCGAGCACTGGGTAGGAATAGGAGCCGGATAAATTCGATTTTGGATTTTAGGTTTTGGATTTTGGATTAAGAAGCACTCCAAACCAATCTAAAATCCAAAATCCAAAATCCAAAATGCAAAAGCCCACTGACCAACTGAATAGGCCCCTCCACGACCTGCGCATCTCGGTGACCGATAGGTGCAATTTCCGCTGCACCTACTGCATGCCCAAGGAGGTGTTCGGGCGCGACTTCCAGTTCCTGCCCAGCGCCGACCTGCTGACCTTCGAGGAGATTACCCGCCTGGCCCATGTCTTCATCGGCCTCGGCGTCGAGAAGCTGCGCATCACGGGCGGGGAGCCGTTGGTGCGGCGCGACCTGGAGAAGCTGATCGCCATGCTCGCCTCGCTGGATGGCCTCAAGGACCTCACTCTTACCACCAACGGCGCGCTCCTCACGAAGAAGGCCGTTGCGTTGAAGGAGGCCGGGCTGAAGCGCCTCACGGTCAGCCTCGACTCGCTAGACGATGCGGTGTTCCGGTCGATGAACGATGTGGACTTCCCGGTGGGGCGCGTGCTGGAAGGGCTTGAGGCCGCCCGGGAAGCCGGGCTGTGGCCGATCAAGATCAACATGGTGGTCCAGCGTGGCGTGAACGAAAGCAGCATCCTGCCCATGGCCCGCTACTTCCACGGCACCGGCTACATTCTGCGCTTCATCGAGTACATGGACGTGGGCACCACCAATGGCTGGCGCATGGACGACGTGGTGCCCGCCTCTGAGATCGTGCGCGTCATCAACGCCGAGATGCCCATCGAACCCGCCGAGCCGAACTACACGGGCGAAGTGGCCTCCCGCTACCGCTACCTCGATGGCGGCGGCGAAATCGGTATCATCTCCTCCATCACCCAACCCTTCTGCGGCACCTGCACCCGCGCCCGCCTTTCGCCGGAGGGCCAACTCTTCACCTGCCTCTTCGGCAACTACGGCCACGACCTGCGCGCCCTCCTCCGCTCCGGCAAAACTGACGAGGAGCTATCAGCCTTCGTCGCCAAAGTCTGGCGTCGCCGCACCGACCGCTACTCCGACCTGCGCACCCTAGAGACGGTGAGGCGGTCGAAGGTGGAGATGTCGCACATCGGTGGCTGAAACGTGAAACGTGATGCGGTAGGGGAAGCTTAGTACGCAAAAAGAAACAGGGTCGCCTCAACTCACGAGGCGACCCTGTTTCATGTAAGGAACCCTTGCTCCCCTTTGTCATCCTGAGCGTAGCGAAGGATCAGTAGCCCGTTCTTGACCCTTGATGTTGAGGTGCCCTGCTGCTCGTACCTGCATCATCCACAACGTTGAGGACTCTCGCCTACTCACCTGATCCTTCGCTACGCTCAGGATGACAGAAGGGAGTGGGGTTCTGCTGCTATAGAAGCACCCTCGAATCCACGCACCAAATAACACAGGCCGCATCACGTTTCACGTTTCACGTTTCAGCCCTACCCCCTGGCACCTGAAGACGGAATTCTAATCAACCCTGGCGCGGTGAAGTTGGGGTCGAAGGTGAACACCTCGTCGGCGCCGAGGTACTGGATAACGGCGTAGTTGATGCAGTCGGTGAAGGTGAACTGGGGGTGCTCGTCGTCCACGAAGATCTTCCAGGCCCGCTCGAAGATGACGCTGTCGGTCATGAAGAAGCGCAACAGCGAGGTGTTGTTGACCACCGTGTAAATCGCCTGGGCCGCATCCAGAGAGCCGAACACCTTCATGGCGGTGAACACCTGGTCCAGCACGTAGTCGGTGGTCACGAAGCGCACCGGCTGGTTGCGCAGGTCGTCCCAGAGGGCGCGGGCGGCGGCGTGATTGGGGTCGTTGGGGTTGTAGAGGGCCAGCCAGCCGCTGGTGTTCACAAAAATAAGCCTGTGCTGGCGTCGCATCAGCGATTACCTCCGTTGCCGCCCATTCCAGGCACGTTGAGCGCCCCGAATGACTGGCTCAATGTGGGTATCTGCCAGATGGCGTCTTCGGGTTGGGGCATATCGCCGCTGCGGTCGGACACCTCGGGGATGTTGGCGAAGTACTCCACCACCGCCTCACGTACCACCGCGCTCAAAGGTGTCCCAAGCTCCTGCGCCCGGTCCACCAGCCGCTCGTACATCCCCTTTTCCATATAGAGATGCACGTCAATTAGATAATTACTCACTCATATCCTCCTGGTTTATAGCCCCCTAGTATAACAAATGTATCCCCTGCAACAAACCGGACGGTGGGCTTGCCCAAGAGACGAAACCGCAAAGGGGCAAAGAGCGCAAAGGACGCTCAGAGGTAACACTAAGTAGATAATGGTTTGGAGTGTGTAGGCGCTCTCTGTATCCTGCCCTCGTGGGTAGCCCCCATGCCGCTCTTGCAGGGCCAAGCCCCACCCTGTCATCCTGAGCGTAGCGAAGGATCTAGGATGCTGCCTTACCCCTTGTGGTGAAGGTTCAGCACCCTGGTACGTGCCGTTCAACAGCATCCCTACTCACCTTCTTGAGATCCTTCGCTGCGCTCAGGATGACAGAAGGGGCTTGGTTCTATGGGCCCAATACCGGGGCCACCGACGAGGGTACGGGCATCATGCTCTTGTATGCCCCGTACCCTCATGCTCTTTGCGCGTCCTTTGCGCTCTTTGCGCCTTTGCGGTTTCGTCTCTTACTCATTGCCCCCTAAGGGTTGCTGGCTTTTTGGAAGATGAGGATGTACTGGTGCAGTTGGTTGGCTACGAAGCGGTAGGGATAGCCGAATGGGTACAGGCGCGGGGTCTGGTCGTACCAGATTTTGCAGCCACGGTAGGCCAATTCCGGCAGCCTGGAGAGGCGCACCACGATGTCGGCATGGAGCAGGTTGTGGTGGTGCTCGGTGGGCTGGAAGTCCTTGGCAAACAGCACTAGATAGCCCGAGGGTTTGAGCACCGCCAGCGACTTGCCCATGATGCCTACCAACTCGTCCAGGAATGTCTCATAGGTGAGGTTGCCCAGGTCGGCGGGGTCGCCCGTGAACGGCGTGGGCGAGGACAGGCCCGTCTTTTTCTTCTTCTCCCCGCTCTGCGGACGCCGCATCATATCCCCATAGGGAGGGTCGGTCAGCACCATGTCGAACAGGCGATCCGCTACCTCCGGGTGCTCCAACATCCGTCGCGCGTCCGTAATCAGCGCCGTTTGTGTCCCCAACCCCTCTTGTCGTGCCACCTGCTTGTAGACCTCTACGTACTCAGGAGATAGGTCCAACCCCACCGCGTCCCGGTTCGCCAGCGAGCACCCCAGCAGTGTGCCCCCAACCCCCATAAAAGGGTCAAGCACCCATTCCCCCTCCTTCGTAAAGAACTCCACCAGCCGCCGCATCAACTGGGGCGGCTTGGGTGATGGGTGGACTCGCCGCAAATTGTGCCCGTACGACTGCGGCCCGGTAGTTGGGAACGCGGTAGCCTCCACGGACGACAGGAAATGCACCCACTCACTCCCCGTCAGGTTGTTCAACCTGTTACGAGGATGGGCGGACGGCGGGGGAGAATTCTTAATTCTTAATTTTGAATTCTTAATTGGCTGTGTTTCTCGTTGCGGGGCACGGTTGCCACCATGCAAGGTATCAAGCTTACGTTGCGGCACGACCGCCTCCCAGTACGAAGTAGAATGCACACATATGGCTACTGTTTCCCACCCATACAGACACATATGGGCACGACGCATCGTGCCCGCACACAAAATCTGCTATTTACTCCAAACCTCAATTAAGAATTGAACATTAAGAATTAAGAATTAAGAACTCCGCCTCACCCCACCCAGTACAGCATCTCCTGCACCGTAGTGTTAGGCTTGTACTGGCGGTTTTCACCGTCGGCGTCGGAGCGGAAGCGGCGGTACTCGCAGGCGTAAATCTCCACGGTGCCGCGCTGAGACAGGATGTCCACAATCTTGTCGTGCGGGATCACGCCCTCGCTGTTGTAGCTGACCAGCACCCATTTCGCCTTGGAGCCTGTCACCAGCTTCGATAACGCTTCTTCTGCGGCCCCGGTCTTGGAGTAGGCCGACCTCTTGTCCTCGGCGTCGGTGCGTAGCCCCGCGACACCCCGCGTCTCAGGCTCATCGCCCACCGCCAGCGTCTCAAGCAGGTGGTAGTTCGTGCAGTATTGCCGCGTGTTGTACGGGGGGTCCACGTACAGCAGGTCGCACTCCGTTTCGGGCACCAACTCGTTGGCGTCGGCCAGGTTGATGCTGTGCTCGTAGGCGCTATGCACCACCTGGGGCACCGCCAGCATCAGCGGCTTGCGCGCCCGCGAGTCCCACCGCTTGAGGAACGCCGCATAGGTGCCCGCGATGTTCGCCACCCTCGATACCGCCTCGATCAGTGCCGCCGTCAGCAGGAATCGCTCCGATTCGATCAGCCAACCCCGCTCCCACCACCAGTTGATGGTGTTCCTGATAGCGTCGATGCGCAGGGCGTTCCCGGACGTGAAATAGCGCCTGCCCTCCGGCCCGTCGGGCGAGTAATTCCAATAAAAGAACCCCTCCACGCCGCGCAGGTTGTTCAGGTGCGCGATGACGCGATGGAGGGGCACCGGGAGGTTCACGCTGCCGTCTAGCACGCCCGCGTTCACCAGGTTGGCGAATACCGGGGCTTCGTTCAGGGCGATATACGCGTGTTGCAGCGCGTAGGAGTAGGTCATCAGGTCGCCCGTGACGGTCTGCCACTCGAGCCGTTTGAGGTGGCGGGCGACGGCGGTGGTGCCGGTGAAAGGGTCGCACACGCAGAGCGGTTTGTCCCGCGTGCTTTTCACTCCGTGCATAGCAAGCACTTCGTCGATGAAGGGCAGCAAGCTGTCTTTGTTACCCAGGTAGCGCATCGAGCCGGCCTTTCTGACCAGTGATGAGGACTGAGGACTGAGGACTGAGTAGCTCGGCCATTCACAGCCTCACACGCCGTTTCGCTATTATGCACCACACTCCCATCAGATGCAAGGCAATTCTAGCGATGAGGCTGAGGAGCTCGCAAGTAAACACTCAGTCCTCAGTCCTCAGTCCTCAGTCCTCATTACTCTCTTGGCACCCCGCTTGCTGCTGTAGAGGTTCGTACCGATATTTTAGGAGGAATTATCTTGGCTAACGACAACCCGACCTTCGGCTGGATTATGCATCCGGCTTTCATCAATACGCCTGAGGGAGTGGACTCCCGAGATATCAGCCTCGCTCGCCAGATGATTGAGGCCAACGAGCAGCACATCGAGATCGCGCGGGAGGGTGGATTCGACACCATCTGGGTGGAGGACCACATGGGCTGGGGAGAGAAGGCCCACCTCGAATGCTTCACCAATATGGCCTGGCTGGCGGGGCGGCATGCCGGCCTCACCTACGGCACGATGGTGTGCGGACAGGCATTCCGCAACCCCGCGCTCCTCTCCAAGATGGCGACCAACATGTTCCTGCTCACCGAGGGCAAATTCATCCTGGGTATAGGCGCGGGCAACAATCCGGGCGAGCACCACGAATTCGGTTACAGGTTCGCACCTCCAGACGAGCGTGTAGAACAGACCGAAGAGGCGATTAAGATCATCAAGGCGCTGTGGAACGACAGCCCCGCCACCTTCCACGGCAAGCACTACCGCATCGACAACGCCTATAGCTCCCCCCGCCCTGACGAGTGGATACCACTCTGCATAGGCGGCATGGGCGAGAAGAAACTGCTCAAGCTCGTAGCTGAGTACGGCGACTGGTGGTGCGCCGACGTCGCTCCGGTGGACGTGTTCGCCCACAAGGTCTCGGTGCTGGCCCGGCACTGCGCCGACGTAGGCCGCGACCCCCAGGACATCGTGCACGGGCAAGTCACCTGGGTCAGCGTGGAGGAAGACTCCTCCCAGGCCACCCGCTGGGACCACCTGCACATCGTAGCGGGCAACCCGGACGAAGTGACCCGCGAGCTAGAGTCGTTCCGCGATGCCGGTGCCGACCACTTCATGGTCCGCTTCATGGACTACCCCCGCACCGACAACCTGGAACGTTTCATCAACAAAGTGCTTCCCCGCCTCCGCTAGCGTCCAGCCATGCTTTAGAGCGAACGCACAGCGCGTCCGATTGGAAGGACCACTCCCCATTTTGTCATTCTGAACGCAGTGAAGAATCTCGTCCCTCACCACCCAAGTTACACCTTTCTTTGCTGAGCACTTCCCCAATGGAAAAGGGGAACACGTGCATGGAGGACGAGATTCTTCACTGCGTTCAGAATGACAAAGGGGAGTTTGGCTCCAAATTTCTTACTTGAACCGTGTTCAACCAAACACGTCCAGCAGGGTGATACACCAGCACGGCCCTATTCGGCAGGCTGTGTTATACTACCTCGGCTATACTATCCCGTTCCTATTCCCCGACCTCAGTCTCTAAGGCACCGTTCCCCTTGACCCGGCTATCACCTTGAGAGTCGCGCGCCTGGAGCGCAACTCCACAGCAGGTTTCAGCCATCATCAAGGGTGTTGGTTGGTGCCGTCCATCTCGCCGCAATACGACCTCAATCATGACTAACGCCAACCACACGACCACTCAACACACACTCGCGCGCCTGCTTTCGTACATCTGTCTGCTTCTGCTGGCCGCACTCTTGTCGGGCTGCTTATTTGAGGCCAATTCCCCATCGCTCACTCCCGGGGTGGCTGGCGTCTCGGTCACAGCGACTGTAGAATTTGCGCAGGCTGAGACTCCGCCTGTTGCGCTAACACCGGCTTCTCCCGCCACACCATCCACGCCTGCGACTACTTCTATAGCTACCCTTACCCCTCCTCCCAGCCCCACGACGGACGCCGGGAAGCCCCTGCTGGGCAGGCGCATCGCCCTGGACCCGGGACACGGCCCGCGTGAGGATATGGGCGCGGTGCTTGTCAACGAGGATACCGGCAAGCTAATCCTGGCTGAGCACGAACTCAACCTTGACATCTCCCTGCGTCTGCGCGACATCCTGGTAGCTCGCGGTGCCGAGGTCGGACTGACCAGGGAAACGCGTGATGAGTTCACCGTTCCGTGGCCTGACGACGCGAACGGCGACGGCGTAGAGCAAGGCCAAAGCGACGACTTGCAGCACCGCATCGACATCATGAACGAGTTCGGCGCGGAGGTCTTTCTTAGCATCCACGCCAACAGCGCCTCTAATCCCGCGAAACGTAAGGGATTGCAGGCCCTCTATTGCGCCACAGACGACTGCCTCTTCCCACAGCAGAACAAACGAGTGGGTCGTCTGGTGCTCGATCACCTGTGGGCAAGGCTTGAGGAAGCGGGGTACACAATAGAGAAATCGGAGCTGCGCAGCGATTTCTGGTCAGACTCTCCCGGCGAGCCACCTGGACATCTCTTCATGCTTGGCCCGGCAGAGATGCCCCGCCACCCTCGTGCCGTCAAGATGCCCGGCGTGCTGATAGAAGCCTTCTACGTAACCTCGCCCCAGGAAGCCGAGTACCTCAACCGGGACGAGGTCCGGCAAACAATCGCGGAGGCCTACGCCGACGCCCTGCAAGAGTACCTCACCACGAAGGGCGACTAAGGGCCGGAACCGTGTCAAAGCCGGAGGGCAGCACCCTATTGGACCCTGTCATTCTGAGCGCAGCGAAGAATCTCGTCCTCCACCGGGATGCTTCACCTTTCTGATGGAGATAGTGGGTGAAAGAAAGGGGCAACTTGGGTGCTGTAGGACGAGATTCTTCACTGCGTTCAGAATGACAAAGGTGGAGTTGGTCCCAATGGTTCAACAGCATCCCTACCCGCCTGATTCTTCACTGCGTTCAGAATGACAAGAGCCATCGTTAGCTTCACTAATCGACTTTGTTACAACTGTGAGTGGCTCCCGACCCACCTTGCCACCCTCACCCCCATGTGATAGACTCCCTGCTTGTAGAGAGGGGTACGCCGTTTGCCGCCAGAGGTGTTCACAACTTTACAACAATGGCTGCTCGCCCTGCTGCTCTATCCAGGGCTGCTGTTCGGGCTGCTCTTCGCCATCTCCGGCGAGTGGCTAATCTCCGTGGTGCGTCCGTTCCTCCGCAGGCAGCGCACACGTTTAACCATACCGCGCTATAGCTTCTTCCAACCCGCCTACGACATCCTCAAACTGGCCGGGCGCGATGGTGGGACCACCCCAACCTCCGGCTCCACGAACGCCCTGGGCCTGCTGGCTGTGCTTGGGCCGCTATTGGCCCTGGTGCTGATGCCCCTGCCCGGCAATCCCCTCACGGGTGGCTCGCAGGCTCTAACCACCGACATCGTCACGGTACTTGCCCTCATCTGCGTGCAGCCCCTGGCCTCTGCTGCTGCCAGGCTGCGTCAGGGCGGGCTTGTCGCGCTTAAGGGCGCTCAGGAGCTAGGTAGGCTGCTAACCGGCCTGCTGCCCGCACTCCTGGTAGTCGCCGCGCTGGTAGAGGTGCTGGGCAATCGCTCGTTACGGCTGTCGGAGTTGGGCGCGGCCCCTGAGACCGCCGCGCAAACACTCGTCCGGCTGCTGGCGGGAGGCGTGCTCCTTATCTCCCTCCCCTGGTGGCGCGGCCGTGAAGCCGATTTGCGAGGGGAGAGCGCGGGCTTCTACGCGGGCGGCCTGTTCCAACAGGTCGCTATGTCGGTATTGTGGACGCTGCTGGTGCTGCCGGTGCCCGGTGCGTTCCCCTGGGCCGTGCTCGTGCTGCTTGGTGGGGCCCTGTTTGCTTACGTCGCCATGCGCCTTGTACCCGAACGCTTGTGGCTGGGTAGGAGCGAGCGCGGGGCCGCAGGCATGGTCTGGTCGGCCGCGATGCCCCTCTCGGTGCTGGCGCTGGCTATCGGCCTGTGGTGGGGGGCGTAAGGCGTGAGGGTAGCGATAAGCGGCACGAGAGGCACGCTAGGGCAGGCGTTAGTCCGCTACGCCGAGGCCGCCGGTCATGAGGTCCTGCATCTCAACCGCCCGGAACTTGACATCACCGGCCCGGCATCCATCATCCCGGCCGTGCGCGAGTTCCAGCCGGACCTGGTGATACACCCGGCCGCGTACACCAACGTCGATGGGGCCGAGAGCGAGCCGGACGTGGCCTTCAAGGTGAACGGCCTGGGTACTCGCAACCTGGCTCTTGCTTGCAATCAGGTGGATGCACCCCTTATTTACGTTAGCACCAACATGGTCTTCTTCGACCAGTCGCGCAGCACACCCTTCACGGAGCTTGAGCCGCCCTGCCCGGTAGGATCATATGCCACCAGCAAGCGCGCCGGTGAGATTTACGTAGAGCAGCTCATGACCCGCTTCTACATCGCCCGCGTGTCCTGGCTCTACGGCAAGGAAGGCGACAGCTTCATACACAAGATCGTGCGCGCCGCTGACAAGAACGGGGCGCTCAGCGTGGTAGCCGACGAAGTCTCTACCCCCACTTACGCTGAAGACCTCGCCGCAGCTCTATTTCAACTCTCCGGCACCGGCCTCTATGGCTGGTACCACCTAGTCAACGAGGGCGAGTGCTCCCGCTTCGATTACGCCAGCGAGATAATGAGCCTCACGGGCCGCGAGCACATCCCCATGACCCCCGCCGCCCTGGCCGACTACAAGCGTCCCGCCCCCACCGCCCACTACTCCACCCTCAGGAATGTAGTGGGGGCAGACGCAGGCATTGTACTGCGCCCCTGGCAAGAAGCCCTGGCCGATTACCTGTCAACGGCCCCGCACGTCGGAACTCCCCTGTGAGCGCGTCAGGGCAGGTCTACAACGCCGGTGCTATAGGTCTGGAAGGGCGTTCTAACCCTCACCGTGTCTCCGTAATCATCCCCACGCACAACGGCGCTGATATGCTGGCCGAATGCCTGGAAGCGCTCGGCAGGCAGACTTACCGCGACTTCGAGACAATTGTGGTGGACGACGCCTCCACGGACGGCACCGAGAAGTTGCTGTCGCGCACGCCCGACGTAGTCACCCTGCGCATACCCGGCAAGAAAGGTCATGGCTTCGTGGCGGCCTGCAACCTGGGGTTGGCAAAGGCACGTGGTGAGATACTGGTCCTGTTGAACAACGACGCGGCGCCCGACCCCGCCTGGCTGGCTGAGCTAATCGGCGGCCTCGACCGCAACCCGTGGGCCTCCCTAGCCGCTAGCAAGCTGGTGCTCTACGACCGCCCCGACACCCTCCACTCTGCGGGCGACTACTACGGCTTCGACGGCGTGCCCAACAGCAGGGGGGTGTGGCAGCCCGACACCGGCCAGTACGACACTGAAGAGGAGGTGTTCGGCCCCACAGCAGCAGCCGCCGCCTACAGGCGCACTATGCTGGCCGACCTCGCCCGCTCCGGCGGCACCGAGCCAAAGGGCAGAGTGCTCGACCCCCAGCTATGGATGTACGCCGAGGACGTGGACCTCAACCTGCGCGCCCGCCTGCGTGGCTACCGCACCGTGTACGTACCCACCGCCCGCGCCCGGCATCGTCTCAGCGCCACCGGCGGCGGCACCCTCGCCTCCTACTACGTTGGCCGCAACCTCATCTATCTCCTCGCCAAAGACCTCCCCTTGGGTTTCGTCCTGCGCCACATGCCGGGCATCGTGAAGGCCCAGCTCCGATTCGCGACAGAGGCGATACGCAACATCCGTGGTGCCGCCGCCCGCGCTCGCTTACGTGGCATCCTCGTCGGCCTGTTCACGTGGCCCCGCGTCCTCCCCACCCGCAAGCGCATAATGTCTGCCACGAAAATCAGCGCCCGCGACTTTGAGGCCACCATTCGCCAGTTCACGCCCCAGGACAAGTGAACGCCCCGCAATCCGTTCTGCTGAAGAGCCAGCGACCACACTCCCCCCTGTCATCCTGAGCGTAGCGAAGGATCTCAAGAAGGTGGTATATGGATGCTGCTGAACAATGAGCAACAACGCTCCGTGTGCTGAAGGTCTAGGGCACGAGCAAGAGTAACATTTGAGATCCTTCGCTACGCTCAGGATGACAGAGGGGAGTAGAGTCCTGCCGGTCCGTATAGGTGGCCTCCACCTAGCCAATAGAGCATGTGCGTGAAGCTACTGCCGCTTGTCCACCTATTAAACCTTATTGGTCTATTTATGGTAGTACTAATGGGTTTGTGGAAACTCTTGCACATTTGTATCCTTCTTCGTATAATACGTGCAACCTCGAAAGAGGCACCCGAGCTGAGAGCGCCCGTCCTCTCAGTTTTTTCTTTACTTAATGTTCGCAGCATCGGGCGGGTACAACAAGAGAGGTACTAACATGGTCATGGATAAGCCGGTCCACCTCACTGCCGAGGGGAAAGCCAAGCTCGAAGAAGAGCTACACAACTTGATCGAAGTGCGCCGCCCCGAGGTGGCATACCGAATACAGCAGGCCAAGCTTGATGGTGACGTCAGCGAGAGCGGCGAGTACGAAGACGCCAAGAACGAGCAGGCCTTCATCGAGGGCCGCATACGCACCCTCGATCACATCTTGCAGCACGCCCAGCTAATCGAAAGCGCGCCCAAGGACATGGTCGGCCTCGGCTCTCGTGTCACCGTCAAAGACTCCGAGGGCGACACTTACGAGTGGATGATAGTCGGTTCGGCGGAGGCCAACCCGCGCCAGGGCCGCATCTCGAACGAGTCGCCGGTCGGCCAGTCGCTCATGGGCCGCAAGAAAGGCGACAAGGTACGCGCCAACACCCCCGGCGGCATTGAAGAATTCGCCATCTTGAAAGTAGAATAACCCGCCGGTGCCCGACACGAAAGTCAGGAGAGCCGGCCTTGCCCGGCTCTTTTGTTTTCCCTTAAAATGCACCGCAATACACGAGAGGTAATAGCCAGATGAGAGACTACGGCGAAGAACTGAACATGGGCGAGCAGGAGCGAGTGCGCCTTGCCAAGCTGGAGGAGCTACGCGCGCAGGGCCTAGAACCCTACCCGCCCCGCGCCCACCGCACCCACACCGCCATTCAAGCCCTCGCCGCCTTCGAGGGGTGGGAGGCGGCCAACGCGGGCAATCAGCCTGCCGAGGGTGAGGAGCGCACCAACCCGGTAGTCACTGTGGTGGGGCGTATGAGGCTGCGTAGGCCGGGCGGCAAGGTCACCTTCGCGCACATAGAGGACGAGTCGGGCCGTCTGCAACTCTTCTTCCGCATCAACGACTTGCAGGAGAAGCCGTGGGACTACGAGGCGGTCAACTCCATGCTCGACCTGGGCGACTTCGTGCAGGCCGAGGGCTTTATGTTCCGCACACGTACGGGCGAGCCGACCCTGCACGTCCTACGTTACCACCTGCTCTCCAAGGCGCTGCAACCTCTCCCCGACAAGTGGCATGGCCTCACCGATACCGAGACCCGCTACCGCCAGCGGTACCTCGACCTCGTAGCCAATGAAGAGGTGCGCGAGACTTTCCGCGTGCGCTCCCGTATGGTTACCTACATCCGCAGCTACCTCGACTCTCGCGGCTTCCTCGAAGTGGAGACGCCCGTATTGCAGCCGCTGTATGGAGGTGCCGCCGCCCGCCCGTTCGTGACCCATCACAACGCGTTGGACCAGGACCTTTACTTGCGCATCGCGGACGAGCTTTACCTCAAGCGCCTCATAGTGGGCGGCTTCGAGCGCGTGTATGAGATAGGGCACGACTTCCGCAACGAGGGCGTTGACATCAAGCACAATCCCGAATTTACGATGCTGGAGCTATACCAGGCCTATGCCGACTACAACACCATGATGTCCTTGCTGGAGGAGATGATTTCCGGCATGGTGATGTCGGTCCACGGCAGCTATCAGATCGAATACCAGGGCCAGCCCCTAGATTTCACCCCGCCGTGGCCCCGCGTCGATTGGCGCGCCACTTTACGCGAACAATCGGGCATCGACATAGCCGATTATCCCGACACGCAGGCACTGGTAGCGCTCGCCCAGAGCAAGGGCGTGGACGTCGAGACCGGGGCCAGCCGCGCGAAGGTGCTGGACGAGCTACAGGGCCACTTCATTGAGCCTTTGTTGGTGCAGCCCTCGTTTCTGCTCGACTACCCCTTAGAAGTGTCGCCCCTAGCCAAGCGCAAGCCCGGCGACCCTGCTGCGGTCGAGCGGTTCGAGGCGTTCGTGTCCACCTTCGAGATCGCCAACGCCTTCAGCGAGCTAAACGATCCCCTAGAGCAGTACGACCGCTTCCGCGAGCAGGTGGAGGCCGGGCGCGGCGGCGACGAAGAGGCCCACCAGATGGACCTCGACTACGTGACCGCCCTCATGGTAGGCATGCCTCCCACCGGCGGCATGGGGGTGGGCATCGACCGCCTGGCGATGGTGCTCACCGACAAGTATTCCATACGCGACGTGATCCTCTTCCCCCACATGAGGCGGCTGGACTGAAACACGCCGCTAACCTCATACCTGCCACATCGCCAAGCTACGGGGAAGCCTTGATGGAAATCACAGGGCTTCCCCGTTCCTCCCCTGTCCACCTGGCTAAATTACTGCTCTCCCTCCGTTTGCTTGCGCCCACTGGGACGCCGCCCCTCCGGCCAAACCTCATCAATATAGGCGAGACATTCTTTCTTAGTGCCTTGCTTGCCTGCCTCACGCCAGCCGAATGCGTTCTCCCGGTCGGCGGGCCAGATGGAATACTGCTCATCAGGATTCACAACCACTTTGTAGATCGTAGTGTCTTCCCGTTCGTCCCAGCCCATATTGCCTCCTGTCTAAATAGCTTGCCCGGTGGGTGCATGGATAAAGAATGCGCCGGTGCGATGCGTGCCCCGGCCTGCTGCTGGTGTAGTATAACAGGTAGTTTCCAGCCCACTCAGAAGGCTTGGCCCGCCTTTTGCATTACAGTCGCTTGCAATACTTTGCATTTACTCACGCATGGGAAAAGGAAGCAAGCATGGTTCAACTGGTGAAGCAGCAAGAAGACGAGACGCAGCAGGAAAGCCCCATTGACGGTATCACACCGCTCCTGGAGGGACAGGAAGCCTACGCGCCCGAAGAGGTCCACGATAACATCCCGCCGGGCACCAAAGTGGCGGTCATAATCAACCCCGCCGCGGGCAAGAAGGGCGGCATCACCACCAACGCGGCAGGTGTTGACGACGTGCGCCGCGTGCTCGAAGCCAACGGCATCCAGGCTGACTTCCTCGAAACCGAGTACGCCAACCACGCCACCGAACTGGCTCAACAGGCGCTCAAAGAGAAGTACGACATCGTGATAGCCTGCGGGGGCGACGGCACGGTAGGCGAAGTAGCAACCGCCCTCATAGGCCGCAAGATCACCCTGGGCATCCTTCCGCTGGGGAGCGCCAACAACGTGGCCCGCATGATGCACGTGCCCTTCGACCTGGAAGAAGCGGCCAAAGTGCTGCGCCTGGGGGAGATCAAGAAGGTTGACGTGGGGCGCTGCAACGGCACCTACTTCCTCGAAACGGCGGGCGTTGGCCTCGATGCCGCCATCTTCCCCATCCTGAACAAGGTGGACAAGGGCGAATACGTCCGCCTGTTTGACGCCCTCACCACCTTCTTCAAGTTCCGGCCCCGCTCCGTCACCGTGGTGCTGGACGGCCGCGCCATCCGCATAAAGGCCCTGGTGGTGCTGGTCGCCAACGGCCCCTACTGGGGCTATTCGGTGCCCCTGGCGCCCGACGCGAAGGTGGACGACCGCAGGTTTGACGTGGTTATCTTCCGCAACTTCAGCAAGTGGTCGTTCGTCCGCCACGTCCTGCGCGCCCTGCTGCACCGGGCCGACCCGCGCCGCCTGCGGGGACATGGCAGGCACAGCCTCAACGGCAAGCAGATCACATTGGGCAGTAACGCCGGACACCCCGACGTGCGCGTTTACCAGGCCAAGAAGGTGCAGGTCCTTACTTCTCGCCGCCGTCCCTGGCCCGTGCACGCCGACGCCCTCCCGCGCGGCTACACCCCTGCGACCATCAACCTGATCCCCGGTGCCCTGCGCGTAATCACCGGCCCCGGCGAGCACGCCACCGACCCGCCCTCCAAAGGCACCCCCAAGGGCACGCCCCCGGAGCACAGGCTGAAGGGGTCCTGAAGCGTGAAACGTGAAACGTGAAACGTGATGCGGCTTGTGGTATTTGGTACGTGAATTTGACATAGTTGCTAGGGTCGGATCAAGCCCCGCATTTGTCATTCTGAGCGTAGCGAAGAATCTCGTCCTCCATGCAGGTGTTGCCCCTTTCCCTACGGGAGAGTGCCGCATGAGAAAAGGGCTACTTGGGTGCTGAGGGACGAGATTCTTCGCTACGCTCAGAATGACAAAGGCGGGTCATGGTCCTGCTAAACTAACATCGGGCTATTCACGAACCCTCTTTAGCAAGCCGCATCACGTTTCACGTTTCACGTTTCAGAACCACGTTTCAGAAACCAGTCTCCAATAAAGGGGTACTTGAAGGGCTTGCCCAGCAGCACCATAACTGCGCCCACAAGCCCCACGATAATGGTAATCGCGAACCACACCGCGAACAGCACGATAGCCCACAGCACAAGGCCCAACTCGGCCCAGGTACTTTCCCCGCGTATTACCCCGAAGATGGCAAAGCCCCCGGACACCGCCAGTATAACCACAACCAGAACGTTTACCAGCAGCACTGAGCATTGGTAGCAGCCCGCCTGGTCCGAGTGGAAGCGCACGTAGGGCGAACGCCTGGAATAGAGCCAGATGATGCCCGTTATCAGCAGCGAAATCGGCAGGGTCAGCCCGAACAGCCCGAACGCGATTGCCCCGTGCGCCACCCCCGCAAGCAGCCTCTCCGTCTCCCGGTCCATCACACCTTGGGCCATCCGCGGCGGCTGCGGGGGCACTCCTCCCGGCAACGATGGATATGGTGGGTATTGGGGGCGTTCGGGTAGTTGCTGCATCTTACTCATAACTCGTAATTAGTAATTCGTAATTCGATACGCGAGTCCTGGCCCCAACGTTACAAAGGGGCGACCCTTACACTCTCAGGGGGCGGTAATGCACCGGCACCTGCTGTTTCTTACTAGCCGGGTAAATTGCTTAGCCTGCGCCGCCAGAAGGGACGGTCCGGCCAGCGTCCTTCATAACTATAATAGAACAGGCGGTTGTTTAGGTAGGCTTTATAGACCGCGTCGAGGCGTGCGCCGTAGTCGTGAAGGGCCTGGGGGTCGCCCGAAAGGTGCGCCTCCACAGCTTCCCCGGCCAGCATCCCACCAAAGAGGGCCGTCATGATACCCTGCGATGACAGCGGGTCGAAAGAGATAGCGGCATCACCCGTAGCGAGCCAGCCTTCGCCGGTGAGCCGTTCGAGGCGGGCGCTTTGGGCCGGGGTAGCTCTGGGAAGCCCCAGCATTGAATAGCTGTGAGAGGTGAAGTAGCCGCGTACGTGCTCGGTCTTGTTCAGCAGCGCCGTGAATCCGGCAGGCGCGAGCAGCGTCGCGGTAGGCATCAGGTCGGTGTCGCTGTGATAGACGACCACCCGGCGGTCCGCGGGCAACCGTGCCGTGTACCACCAGCCGTCGGGGGCGGCTTCAATCAGGGTGCGGGAGTCCTGGTCGGGATTTTCCGCATCAGCCGCCTGCCGGAACACCGCGTACACGGCAGTGAGCGCATCGTCAGCCCGGCGGCGCACCCCTTGCTGCCGTGCGACTATGCAACGACGTCCGCTCGCGTCGATAAGCAGGCGGCACCGCGCCTCCACTCTACCTCCCGCCCCTGATAGGCTGAGGTGCCAGAGTCCCGCCTCACCGTCCCACTCATGTCGTAGGGCGTTCGCCTGCCGGACCTCGGCCCCGGCCTCTCCCGCATGGTCGCGCAGAAAGGCGTCGAAACGGGCGCGGTCGAGGTGCCAGCCGTGCCCGTTCGGGTCGAAGATGAAGTCGGTGCTCTGGAGAGATGGCGCGCCCCAGGCCGAGATGTTGCCGTATGAGGGCAGGTGCCCGGCCGCCAGGAACGCCTCCCACAAGCCGAGATCGCGCAGCAACGGCCTCGCGGCTGGAGGCAGACCCTCTCCTATCTTGAACTCCCCCGCCGCGCTTTTGTCGAGCAACAGCACTCGGTGGGAAGCGCGGGCCAGTTGCAGGGCGGCCACAGCCCCCGCAGGCCCGCCGCCTACCACCCCTACGTCGTATGCGGCACCGTCAGCCACCCAGGCACGGCCTCATTCCTTGTCAGGTGCGAGAGTATGTGTGGGCACCAGCGTGTAAGGTCTGCGCACGAAGCGGTGGACCTCGTCGTGGTATCCCGCGACAACCTCCTCGTCGGCCCTTCCCGAGGTCATGGCTGCCTCTGCCAGCATTCCGGGCGTTGCGCCTCCCTGCGCCGCGGGCACGTGGAGCATGACCAGGTTGCGCCGCTGTGAGATCTCCTCCACCGGAAACTCGGGCCGCGACTCCACGAATATAAAGGGCGGGAAATCGGGGTCGTCAGCTATGCCTTCGCGCACCTCTACCACACCCATCTTGTAGAAGTCGTGCACCATCTGGTTCTTCTGCGCCAGGCCATCCCCCTCCAGCACGCGGAACCAGCTAGCTCTCTCCCTGAAAGCGGCGATTCGCTCGTCACGCGATTTGCTCTCGTCCATGACGATATCGTAGTTCTCTTCGGTCAGTACGTGATTAGGCACGCGGGCGGGCCAGAAGGTGGGCACGTAAGGGTCGTACGGCCCGTACGCGGGGTCCACGTAGGCCGAGCGGCAACTGGCGGTATCAGCCTGCCAGGGGATAGCCATCCAGCGCGAGATATCGCCCGGCCCCTGCGCGTAAAGTGGCCCGGTAGGACCGACGGCCACCTCCGGCAGGAGGACCGGTCCGTAGTCGGGCACCGGCTCGCCCTCCGGGCGATGAATGATGCGGAAAGGCGCGGAATACATAGTCGCATGCCGCACCGGCCAGGTCATCTCACAGCCGGGGTGGAACGCGTCGGCCAGGCAGAAGTGGAGCGCGGCCTGGTCCAGCGTCGCGGGCTGCTGCGCCAGGGGCACCTGGTCGAAGCTGTGTGGCTGCTCGCTTGCCGAACCCCAATCGTCCACGAAATCCCCGCTCACCCACTTTTCCAGCACGTTCATCTGAGTCGGAGACAGCGTCAGGTGCTGCCGGGCCGACACCGGAGGCAGGTTCATCGCGTCGCCATAGATCCAGGGCCAGGGCACCGGCGACTCGCCATCGCGCGCCAGCACCCGCATCGAGTTGTAGATCTGCCGGCGCAACTCCTGGTATTCGGTGCTCGTGTCGGCCAGTTGCTTTACGTACTCCGGCTGCGTGAAGTCGTTCGGCCCGCCCCAGCCAAATTGCACCGCGAAGCCCTGGTTCACCCACTGGAGGTTGCACATGCGCGCCAGGATCGGGTAAACGTCGTTCGTGAAGGATACGCTCTGCGGCGGCGGAAGCATGCCCGCCGCGATGTAAACGTCGTAGAGCAGGTCGTACATGGTGCGCAGGCCGATCACGTTCGTGCCGTAGTTTGGCGGAGCCGTAACTACCCAGGCAGGATCGACCGGGACTTCCTGCCCGCCTATAGACACCGTGGCCGTGACCGGGCCGTCCGAAACGTCATCGTACCAACCCTCGTTGTTGGCGAAGGTGGTTATCAGGCCGCCGCTGGGGGAGGCAGACGTGCCCTTGCCGCCCAGGAAAATGAGCCGTCCCTGCGCGTCGGTGCGTAGCTCGCCCAGGTACACCGTTTCTCCCAGGAACGTGCCGCTGTTGAAAGCGTATTCGTCGCCGGACGTGTTCGCCCCCTGTATGCTGCGCGGCCCGGGATCTATGACCAACTGGGTGCGGTCCGCTACGCCCTGGTTGCGAAGCTCAGTAGGCACTGCGGAAGGCGCTTCCGGAATGTCGAGGGCGATCTGGAACTGGTACCAGGCTGCCTTTGTGTTCGCCACGTGGACGGTCCAGCTAATATCGGCAGTCTCTGCGGTTAGCTCGGACACGACCTCCCCGGCGGCGTTGTAGCCATAGACGCGGAAGAGTGCCGCCTGGCGCTTGAGCGCGCCTGTCTTGTCTTTATAGAAGCCCGGCGGGTCGGGCTGCGGGTCGGGCACTTCCGGCCCGATGAAATACTCGGTCTCGCTGTTCCCCACGCGGGCAATGCCTATTGCGGGGTGAATCGCCGCGCGCACTATCTTCTCGTCCATAGCGTATGGTCCCTCCCTGGGCCGTTCAGCCTGAGCGTCACGGCTATATCATTTTGTGGGATGGTCGCTTTGTCCCGTAGCCTTAAGCGGTGGGTGCACAGCGACAATCCTGAACGTAGAAACGGTAAGAGAGATGGTAGCATAGCGCCGCTAGCTTGTCAATACTACCAAACTTATTTCTCATTACTATTCTACTATTTGTCGAAAGTTCTTTAACCGGCAGTAACGCTTCACCGCGTACTGGGGCCACCGTTCCGAGGTGCCCGGCATCTCTTGTCGCAGCCTCTATGCTCGGCCAAAAGGCGTATCTTGTGCATAACCCACTTGACAACACTTTCCGCCATGTTTTATCATACGTCCATCAGGCATAGCAACCGGCGATATTGCATCGAACATTCCCTCGATGTAGCCGCGCTTCGGAAACGTGTAATCGCAGGATAGGCACGACTAAGTTGCGCCGGAAGCCCCCGTTACAGGGCTAGAGTGTGTCGGCAGGCGTAGTGGCCGAGGCCGGAGCACTCGAAGAGGCTGTGGTGGCGACATCATGGCGAACAAGGGTGGCACCACGGGCTATGGCTCGTCCTCGAGTTGAGGACGGGCGTTTTTGTTTAAGTCCCGAGTTCCGAGTACTGGGTGCCGAGCAGGTACGCGAAACTCGGAACTCGGAACTTGGAACTCGGCACTGGAGGTCACATGTTCAAGATACTGGTTACCGAACCCCTGCACCAGGCAGGGATAGATTTTTTAGGCGAAGAGTTTGAAGTGGAAGTCAAGCTGGGGCTGTCCCCGGCGAACCTTCTGCGCGAGATAGGCGAATACGAGGCCGTTATCACCCGCTCCGGCACGGCCGTCACCGCCGAGATGCTGGAGGCGGGCACCCACGATGGCAATCTCAAGGTGGTGGGCCGAGCGGGCATCGGCGTGGACAACATCGACATAGAGGCCGCTACACGCTGTGGCGTGGCTGTGGTGAACGCCCCCAACGGCAACGTGCGGGCCGCCGCCGAGCATTCCATCGCCTTGTTGTTCGCCCTCGCTCGCAACATTCCCCAGGCTCACGATCTCCTGCACGAGGGCGTCTGGGGCAAGAACCACTTCATGGGCTGCGAAATCGCGGGCAAAACGTTAGGCATCGTCGGACTGGGCAAGGTCGGGTCTCAGGTAGCGAAAGTGGCCGGGGCACTGGGGATGGACGTGATCGCCTACGACCCTTTCATAGACCCACGCCCTGATATCCCCCTGGTGACCCTCAACGATCTGTTGCGGCAGGCTGACTTCGTGACCCTGCACGTGCCTCTCACGCCCATCACGAGGCACATGATAGGTGCCCGCGAGCTTGCCCTCATGAAGCGAGACGCCTACCTCATCAACTGCGCTCGCGGACAGGTGGTTGACGAGTCGGCACTGTACGAGGCGTGCAAGACGGGCGCTATCGCCGGGGCCGCGCTCGACGTGTTCGAGAAGGAACCCCCCGTCGGCAGCAAGCTGTTCGACCTGAAGAACGTCATCCTCACCCCGCACCTGGGAGGCACCACCCACGAAGCGATGCGGCACTCGGCTCTGGAGGTGGCGGCGCAGGTGAAGGCGCTGCTCTATGCCGAGTACCCCAGCCACATCATCAACCCCGAAGTGCTGTCACCGGAGCCTGTGGACCTGTCGGCCCTGCTCAACCAATGGCGGCGCTTCGACCGCGTGGTGTTCGACTGCGACAGCACCCTCTCGGAGATCGAGGGCATCAACGAGCTTGCCGCCATGGTGGGCGTGCCCTTCGAGGTGGCCGAGATGACGCGGCAGGCTATGGGCGGGGAGGTGCCGTTCGAGGAAGTATTCGCTCGTCGCCTTGACATAATACAACCACACCGTAGGCACCTGGCCGCCGTGGGCGACCTCTACACCTCGACCCTGGTGGAGGACGCCTCACTCGTAGCCTCTGCCCTCGCTCACCTGGGTATAGAGTTAAGGCTGGTATCGGGCGGCTACCGGGATGCTCTGCTGCCTCTAGCGGACGAGCTAGGTGTGCCGCATGAGCAGGTACACGCCAACGACCTCCACTTTGACGCCAACGGCCAGTACACCGGCTTCGACGCCGAGAACCCCCTGGCGCGCTCGGGCGGCAAGAGCGAGGTGCTACAGAGCCTGCCCCACAGCCCGGCGACCCTGTTCATCGGTGATGGCGCTTCGGATGTCGAGGTCATGCCCTACGTAGATATGTTCGTCGGCTACGGTGGGGTGGAGCGGCGCAAGCCTGTGCGCGACATATCGCCCATCTACCTGCACAGCAACAGCCTGACCCCTCTGCTGGTCATGGCCGCCGGGATGGAAGGTTGCGTGCAACTGCTGAACGAGGCCCGCTTCCGCCCGCTGGTCATCAAGGGCTTCTCCAAGCTGATGCGCGAGGGTGCCGCAGACTACCGCCCCGAGTACCGGCACTTCTTCGAGCGCGTGCGCAAGTTCTGCATGGAGGGGATATGCAACTGAGGATACCCGGCCCCACGCCCCTCCCCGACGAGGTTATTGACGCAATGCACCGCGACATGATTAGCCACCGGGGGGACGAGTTCCACGACATGTTGCGGGATGTCACCACCATGCTCAAGCGAGGCTTCCAGACCGAGGGCGACGTGCTCATCTTCCCTGGCGCGGGCACGGGCGGCCTCGAAGCCTCTATCGCCAACCTCTTCTCAGCGGGCGACACGGTAATCTCTCTTTCGGTAGGCTCCTTTGGCGACCGCTACGCCGAGATAGCCGAGCGGTTCGGCCTGCACGTGGTGCGGGTGGCTTCCCCCTGGGGCGAGACTGTTGACCTGGACGCGCTACAAGCCGCCCTGGTGGAGACATCCAACGTCAAGGGCGTGCTGGTGACCCATAACGAGACCTCCACCGGCGTGCAGAACGACGTAGAGGCCGTGAGCCGCATCGTTCGCCATACATCCGGCGCGCATGGCAACTCGCCTCTCTTGCTGGTGGACTGCATCTCCTCCCTCGGAGCCGCAGACATCCCCGTTGATAGGTGGGGCATCGACGTAGCGATCACCGCCTCCCAGAAAGCCTGGATGGCCCCGCCCGGCCTGACTATGCTGTCCGTAAGCGACCGTGCCTGGGAAGCTCACGCTCAAGCCAAACTACCCCACTTCTACTGGGACTTCTCGGAGGCTAAAAAGTACCTCGCCAAGTGGGAGACGCCCTACACCCCCGCTGTGTCCCTCCTCTACGCCCTGCAAGCCTCCCTCGCCCTCATCATGCAGGAAGGCTTACCTAACGTCTTCGCCCGCCACGAGCGCCTGCGAGACCGAGTACGCACCGCCGCCCGCCGCATGCACCTCGACCTGCTGGCCCCCGACGACATAGCCTCCCGCACTGTCACGGCTATCAAAGTGCCCCCCGGTCTCACCGCCTCCAGCATCCTAGCTGCCATGCGCGACCGGGGCGTTATCATAGCAGGCGGCCAGGACGCCTACAAAGAGCAGCTAATCCGCATCGGCCACATGGGCTTCATAACCGAGCAGGACATAGACGAGGTCATGTTGGCGTTAGAAGAAGTGGCCGGGGTGCTGGTGGGGTGAGGCTGAAACGGGGTAGACGTTCTGAAACGTGAAACGTGAAACGTGATGCGGCTTGTGGTATTGGGCAGGTGAACATGTGGCAGGCGATGGACGATAGTAGGAGACGAAACCGCCAAGACGCAGAGGACGCCAAGAATAGCGCCTAGTAGATAGGGATTATTCACCGCAGAGACGCAGAGGACGCAAAGGTTACGCAGAGATTGTGATTGTTAGAAAGCGTAGGGGCAACATCTTAGTGCGCAGTGTTGCCCCTACGCAGAACACCCTCCATTCTTCTCTGCGTAACCTCTGCGTCCTCTGCGTCTCTGCGGTGCAATTCTTTATTAGCCTTGGCGCGCTGTTGGCGTACTTGGCGTGATGTGGTTCCGTTTCTTACTTGACTACTTCGAGGACGAAGAGGAGTTCCTGTCCGGGGATGATGTAGGCGAGATGTTCTTCGTAGAAGGGGAGGATGCGGTTAATGGCGCGCATCAGGAGGCGGTTGAAGGGGGTGGCGGGGCGCATGTCCATGCGGGCTACCAGCTTGCGGAAGGTGGCGGTTGAGTAGCCGTATCGCTGTTCAGGTTCGCCATCGCAGAGATAGTTGAAGCTGCGGGAGGAGAAGGCGTGTATGTGGGTGGGGTCGGTATTGAAGTTCAGGCTGCTGAAGTGGGGCACTCTCACCCACACTTTCGCGCCGGGCCTGGATACTCGGTGTAACTCCTCCATGACGCTGATTACTTGTTGCAGGTGCTCTATTACGTGCTCACAAACTACAGTGTCGAAGGTGTTGTCGGGGAAGGGATAGGGGAACTGGTTCAGGTCCCAGACCACGTCGGGTTCGAGGGCGGGGTTGATGTCGAGGGTAACGGCACCTGCGATCTTGCGGCGGCCCGCGCCTATGTGGAGGACGTGGGGACCGGGTGCAGAGAGTTTGGCAGAGGCTTTGGATGAGGGCGTGAGAGCGTCAGTAGGAGGTGAGGGCTGAGGTGTCATAGCCCCAATTATACATGTGAGGTGGTAGGGACAAAAGTGTGAGGGATTGAAATACGCTGGTCAAGTCGTGAAGGGTTTATGTCAATTCCAGGACCAAGCCCCACCCTGTCATCCTGAGCGCAGTGAAGGATCTCAAGAAGTTGGGTATGGATGCTGTTGAACGCGGGACTACGGTGTTGTGGGTTGGGCACGGCCATATGAGCAGCATCCTAGATCCTTCACCGCGTTCAGGATGACAGGGTGGGAGACGATACGCGTATTCGGCTTTACCGCAGCCAGGACATAGTTTGGAAAAGTATACGTAGGGATGAACGAGAAACATGCTTCCGCAATGTAGTGCGGAAGCATGTTTAGTTGCTTTCTGCCCGGAGTGTACCTTCTAGTCGGCGGCTGCGCCTGCGGCTACCTTTCGGGGGACGTGGTACAACTCGGGGAACTGCTTCTGCACCTCGCGCACGATACCCTCGGCGCTCAGGTTGAAGCGGTCGCGGTAGAGGGCCTGGGGTCCGTGGTCGATGTACTCGTCGGGGAGGCCCAGCATACGAATCTTAGGCTCTTTGATGCCGGGCTGCGAGTGGAAGAACTCCACCACCGCGTCACCGAAGCCGCCGGGGATGGAGCCTTCCTCCACGGTGAGCACGCGGCTGAACTTACTGATGCGCCCGGCCAGCAACTCCTCGTCAAGGGGCTTGGCGAAGCGAGCGTTGACTACCATCACCTCGATGCCGTCCTGGGACAGCATTTCGGCGGCTGCCAGGGCCGCGTGCACCGGGTTGCCGTAGGCCAGGATGGCGACGTCTTTGCCTTCGCGTAGCACGACCGCCTTGCCGATGGGCAGTTCATGCAACTCCTCGTCCATCGGAACGTCATAGCCGTTGCCGCGCGGGTAGCGGAAGGCGATGGGGCCATCGTACTTGCAGGCGGTGTAGACCATGTGCTGCAAGTCGTTCTCGTCGGCGGGGGCCATGAGGACCATCCTGGGTATGGGGCGCAGGTAGGAAATGTCGAACGTACCCTGGTGGGTGCGACCGTCATCGCCCACGATGCCGCCACGGTCCATCGCGAACACCACCGGCAGGTTCTGGATGCACACATCGTGGATCACCTGGTCGTAAGCGCGCTGGAGGAAAGTGGAGTAGATGGCGACCACCGGCTTGATGCCCTCGGTAGCCAACCCCGCAGCGAAGGTAACGGCGTGCTGCTCGGCTATTCCCACGTCGAACATCCTGTCGGGGAAGACCTTGGCGAACTGGTTGAGCGAAGTGCCGTCGGGCATCGCGGCGGTGATTGCCACCACGCGCTTGTCTTCGCGGGCCGTCTTGATGAGGGCCTGGGCGAACACGTCCTGGAACTTGGGGGCGGTCGGCTTGGGAGCACCGGGCTTGCTGGGAGCGGCCACCGCGTGCCACTTGACCGCGTCTTCCTCCGCCTGGTCGTGGCCCTTGCCCTTCACCGTCAGCACGTGGATGAACACCGGGCACTCGGCCTTCTTGGCGGCTTCCAGCACGTCCAGCAACGCGCCAACGTCGTGGCCGTCCACGGGGCCGAGGTAGACGAAACCAAGCTCCTCCCAGATCATGGTGGGCATGGCGAACTCTTTGATCGAGTCCTTGAAATGCTTGCCCAGGTCGAGGATCTTGTCGCCAAACGGCAGGCTCTGGAGGGCTTTCTCGGCACGGACCTTGGCGCTGTAGTAGCGGGGGTCGGTGCGCACGTTGTACAGGTACTTCGAGACGGCACCCAC
The DNA here is from genome assembly GCA_036388595.1 of Chloroflexia bacterium. Taxonomy (GTDB): domain Bacteria; phylum Chloroflexota; class Chloroflexia; order QHBQ01; family JADMIH01; genus JADMIH01. The sequence goes on along the minus strand of DASVRN010000100.1, from coordinate 497 downwards.
GTTGGGCGCGATGGACATCTCGTTGTCGTTTAGGATGACGATAAAGCGGCGGTTGGAGTCGCCAGCGTTGTTCAGGGCTTCGTAGGCCATGCCGCCCGTCAAGGCACCGTCGCCAATCACGGCGATCACGTGGTTGTCTTCACCCTTCAGGTCGCGGGCGACGGCCATGCCGTAGGCGGCTGAGATGGAGGTGGAGGCGTGGCCCGCGCCGAAGCAGTCGTGCACGCTCTCGTCACGCGAGAGGAAGCCACTGATACCGCCGTACTGCCGGATGCTGCTGAAGCGGTCGCGGCGGCCCGTGAGTATCTTGTGGGGGTAAGCCTGGTGCCCCACGTCCCATACGATTTTGTCCCACGGCGAGCGGAAGACCTTGTGCAGGGCGACGGCTAACTCAACCGTGCCCAGGTTGGAGGCATAGTGCCCGCCAATGCTGTTGATGATGGTCATGATCTCCTCGCGTACCTCCTGGGACAGTTGCTGCAACTGCTCCAGCGAAA
>DASVRN010000099.1:0-9229 GCA_036388595.1 Chloroflexia bacterium | reverse complement strand
ACCTTCGCTTGGCTCACTCAGTGTCGGCGCTTGCGGTGTGACTACGAAGTGCTACCACAAAGTACTGAAGCCTTCATCTACATTGCTATGTCCCGTCTCATGCTTCGTCGCCTCGCTCGCTGACCTTTTCAGACTGTTTCTAAGAAGATAACGCTCATCGAGGAGATGAATCCTGCTTGGGAAGACTTTAGTGCAGAGTGGTACGATAATAGCAGTACGTTTACGGAACATCCCGGTGAGGGACGAGATTCTTCGCTGCGCTCAGAATGACAAAGGCGGGGCTTGGTCCAGTGGATGGGACTGCTTTGTCTGCTGATACTGCTTCGGTTTGAGGGGTGATACATAGTTGGCTAAGCTCAACCCATTTACGCGTCTGCTCGACTGGCTCACCTTGCAGGGGTCGTTACGTCTCAACAAGGGGACCGTTGAGCGGCATGTGGCGATCTATCGCAGGACAGGCGGATTGCTGGGTGGACGAATAGGCGAACTGCCGGTGCTGCTCTTGACCACCACCGGGCGCAAGAGCGGGCAGCAGCGCACCCAGCCCCTCAACTACCTGCGCTATGGGTATGCTTACGTGGTCACGGCCTCCAATTCGGGGCGTGACAGCTACCCGGCATGGTTCTTGAACTTGCAGAGCGACCCCCATGCGACCGTGCAGGTAAAGCGCAAGGTGTTCCCGGTGGTCGCGAGGGTGGCAACCGAGGAGGAACAGGCGCGGCTCTGGGAGGACCTGACGGCGAAGGGCCGCAATTATGCCGAGTACCGCAAGATGACTGACCGCCAGATACCCATGCTGATACTTGAACCTGAAGCGAGGCACAAGGAGCAAAATGGCTGATAAGAAGCATATATCGTTCGGCATGGTGCTGCACAACCACCAGCCGATAGGCCAGTCGGACAGTGTATTTGAGGAGATTTACGAGAAGTCGTACGAGCGCCAGGTGGCGGCGCTGGAGCGTCACCCAGGCGTGCGGGTGTGCCTGCACTATACCGGCTCGCTGCTCGACTGGCTCAGGCAGCGCAAGCCGGAGTACATCCAGCGGGTGCGCGCCCTGGTGGACCGAGGGCAGGTGGAGGTGCTATCGGGCGGCTATTACGAGCCGATTTTGCCGTCGATACCCGACGACGACAAGGTGTCGCAGATCCTCAAGCTCAACCGCGCGGTGCTGGACGATTTTGGCTACAACCCCACCGGCATGTGGCTGGCCGAGCGTGTGTGGGAGCCAACCCTGCCCACCTACCTGAGCCGGGGCAACATCGCCTGGACTATTGTGGACGACGTGCACTTCAAGATGGTGGGCCTCTCGGACGACGATGTGACCGGCTATTTCGTGACCGAAAACAACGGCGACGTGGTGAACGTCTTCGGCACCTCCAAGATGCTGCGCTACAACATCCCCTGGCAGCCGGTAGAGGAGACGATAAACTTCCTGCGCGAGGAGGCCCAGCCCACGCCCGGCAAGATACTGGTGATAGGCGACGACGGCGAGAAGTTCGGCGCGTGGCCGGAGACTTTCGAGCACTGCTGGGGCACGAACGGGCAGAACGGCTGGGTGGATGACTTCTTCTCGGCGCTGGAGGAGAACGCGTCGTGGCTGCACTGCATCACGCTGGGCGACCACGTTCGCAACTTCTCTGCCGTGGGCCGCGTGTACCTGCCAACCGCCTCCTACAGTGAGATGATGGAGTGGGCGCTACCCGCAAGGGAGTCTCACAAGCTGAACCAGCTTATGCACAAAATTGGGCAGTTGAAGAAAGAGCCTCCCTATGTACATTTCATGCGGGGCGGGTTCTGGCGCACCTTCCTGACCAAGTACGACGAAATCAACTCGCAGCACAAGAAGATGTTGCGCGCACACGACAAGATTCAGCAGGGCCGCTGGCTGGCTAACGAGCGTGGAGACGACCTGACGCAGTACGGCGACTTCGGCCAGGAAGACCTGTGGCGGGGCCAGAGCAACGACACCTACTGGCACGGCCTGTTCGGCGGCGTCTACATGACCGACATCCGCGCCCGCATCTACGGCCACCTCATCCGGGCGCAGCAGGCCGCCGAGCGCGGTATCTACGGCCACCAGGCATGGATGAGCCACGAGATCACCGACTTCGACCGGGACTCCATGCAGGAGCTACTCGTGGAGGGTAGCGCGCTCGATCTCTACCTCGACCTGGCGGACGGCGGTACGATCTTCGAGTGGGACCTGCGCAGGCACTTCTACAACCTGGCTTCCACGCTCACCCGCCGGGAAGAGGCGTATCACTCGACCCTGAAGGAGTACGAGGAGAAACGCCGCTTTTTGCCCCCTGGCGCCAAGGAGAAGGAGAAGGAGCAGGCTCCTAAGCCCGCTAGCTCAGACGCCGCCACAGGTGAGGAAGAGGTGGAGTCGCCCCACGACGCGGTACGGGTGCGTGAGGCGAACCTCGACCGCTACCTCAACTACGATAAGTACCGCCGCGCCTGCATGAGAGACCACTTTCTCGGTCCCGGCACCACGTTGGAAGGCTTCATGTCCGGGCAGTACAACGAGGAGGGCGACTTCGTGGACGCTGCCTACAATGCGGAGATACAGGAAGGCGGCCTCAACATACTCCACGTGATGCTAGAGCGCGACGGCTTTATCAATACCAAGCTTGGTGCAAGGCCGGTACGCGTCAGCAAGCGGTTGTCGCTACGCCCCGGCTCGTCCGATTTCCGAGTGCTCTACACCGTGCAGAACCTGGGCGACGAGGACCTTACGGGCGTGTTCGCCTCGGAGTGGAACCTCAACCTGCTGGGCGGCGGGCGCAACCCCTCAGCCTACTACAGGGTCGATGGAGCGGAGTTGGAGGACACTTCGCTGGAGTCGATAGGCGAGCTGCGCAACGTGCGGGAGCTTGCGATGGGCAACTCCTGGCTGGGCATCGAGATGACGTTACGCTCCAACGTGGAGGCTACTTTCTGGCGCTTCCCCATCCACACTGTGTCAGGCTCGGAGGCGGGCTTCGAGCGCACCTACCAGGGCAACTGCGTGCTGCTCCAATGGCCGGTCAATCTGCCGCCGAGCGAGTCGGTGGACATTGAGCTTGAGTGGGTCTACACCGGCAGCGGCGTGAACAACCCCGACTTCCTGAGCGAGTAGATTGCGAATTTGGAAGTTGGAATTGCGAATTTGAGGGTGGCTTTCGATGCTCGCATGGTGCACTATCGCCGTGCGGGCATCGGGCAGTATAGCGTCAGCCTATTGAGGGCTATGTCGCGCTTGACCGAATTGGGGGCGGGTGCCCGCGTGCAGGTGCTACAGATGCGGGGGCACCGGGAGCATATCGTGCGGGACCGGCGCTTCCGCCGCGTGCCCATGTGGACGCCGCCCCACAACCGCTTCGAGCAACCAGCGCTCGGCCTGGAACTGCTCAAGTTGCGGCCCCGGCCACAAATCATCCACTCGCCCGACTTCGTGCCGCCACGCTACCGGACGATGCGCGCCGTCGCCAACATACAGGACCTGGCGTTCCTCAGGTTCCCCGACCTGACGCTGCTCACCGACGAGAGCAAGCGGTATTACAGCCAGGTGCACCGGGCCGCGCACGATGCCGACGCCCTCATAGCCCTCTCCAACTCCGCCCGCGACGACATAGTATCGCTGCTGGGCGTGGAGCCTGTGAAGGTGGCGGTTATACCGGGCGCTGCTGGGGAGCAGTTCAAGCCTCCCGCCGATTTCAGGCAGGCCCAGGAGATTGCTGCCCGTGCGTTTGGCCTCCCCACCGATGGGAGGGGCTATATCTTCTTCGTGGGCACCATCGAGCCGCGCAAGAACCTCCCCACCCTGCTGGAAGCCTACCGCAAGCTGCTAGATGGCAAGCGTGTATCGCCCGTCCCCGCGCTGGTGATTGCCGGGCGCGAGGGCTGGTTGTTCGAGCAGGTGCATGCCAAAATAGACGCGTTGCAATTACGCGAGCAGGTGTATCTACCGGGGGGTGTGGACGACGCGGCCCTGGTGAGCCTGTACCAGGGGGCGTTGGCTTTCGTCATGCCGTCACTGTACGAGGGGTTCGGGCTGCCGGTGCTGGAAGCGATGCAGTGTGGCGTCCCGGTGGTGTCTTCCAATGCCGGGTCGCTGGCCGAGGTGGCGGGCGATGCGGCCATACTGGTCGATCCACGGGACGTAGACGGCTGGGCGGCGGGGCTTGAGCGTGTGCTGCTGGACCAGGAGGAAGCCGCGCGGTTGGTGGAGAGAGGGTTGCGGCAGGCGCGGCGGTTTTCGTGGGAGCGGGCGGCGCGGGAGACGTGGGCGTTGTATGAGAGGGTGGTTGGTGGGTAAGGCGCGGGTTATCTGTTTCTCGCTTGCTTCAGGCGTATGATGCCTTTGCTAAGCCAGTGCTCATCCAATAGCCTTAGAGTTGTCAGTCCGAAGCCAAGCATTAATAGTGCTAAGCCAATTGTATGCCCTGTGCTTTCCCAATCTCGTCTCCATTCCCAGATGAGTTGAAGTCCTACTAGGTATGCAGCGACGGCAACGCCACTCAGAGACAATTCCAAGCGTGCCAGACCGCTTTGCTCTTTGGCAGCCCAGATTTCCAGTATTGTGTTCAACAAGAACAGCGCGGCAGCTGAATAAAGCAACCAGGGCGCTATGTCCCCTGGCACGTTGAGTGGGCCATGAAATAGCCACGTTAACATCAGCACCAAAGCCAGTAACACAGCCGCTAATCCCACCCTGCGACCCCACTGTGGCTTAACATCAGCGTTGTTCCTCTCCATCATATCCTCCTCTATATCTGCGCCGCCCGCCGCCTCTTCCTCCGCTGCCGCCACTTCCAGACCACCCACACCGCCAGCGCCAGTATCGACCCCATGAGCACGGCGGCCACGAGGGGCGCGGCCAGGGCCAGTATCGTGGCTCCAACGGCTACTATATCCTCCACCATGCTGACCAGGGGATTGGCTATACCCCCCGTGGTGGCCGTGATGATGGGGCGTGAGGTGGCCTTGACCGCGTGCACGCTGCCCGCCGACAGCATCCCCAGGATGAAGCTCAGGGTCGGGTCCATGCCACCGAGCGCGCCGCTATGTGCCGCGAACAGTATGCCCCCGGCGGTGGGGCGGATGAAGGTGTGGATGATGTCGTTGATGGTGTCTACGGCGGGGATTTTGTCGGCGAATATCTCAATCGTGAGCAGCACGCCGATGATGACCAGCACCCAGGTCTCGGTGAGCAGGTCGAAGGGGGCGTTGAGCGTGAGGCCGAACAGGTTGAACTTGGCGGCCAGGCCGGTAATGAGGAGCGGCAGCCAGGCGTTCAGCCCGGCGGGCGCTGCCAGCCCGAAGCCCGACAAGACGAGGGTGAATACATCCATAATGCCCTCTACTTTACCAGATTCCGTACCACCGGGTAAGTGTCTAGTCCGCCAGTTTCAGCACGTGGGGTATGCCGAACAGCCCAGCCAGTAAATGAGGCTGGATGCGCGGCAGTTTGCGTGACCATTATGTATTACGAAACCAGCCGCCGGTTTGTTACGGGTTCCTCTTGCTAATTACCTGACATGTACCAAGCTCAGTCAGGCCCGTGTAGCTCGCTGTCGAGGGGCCGGAAGCCGGGTTGCGCGTCCTGTGGTTGGGGGCGTGCGGCCCGGCTCCCGGTTGGGGTCCTGGTCCATGCGGACGGTGTCTCGCGCCGCTTACGGCTCCGGTATCAAGGCGGGGGTGGCACCCGTAATCAGGTACTCGTTGCCCACAGTCCCTACCCTTACCTGGATCTCATAAAACTTGCCGTTTTCTTCACCTTCAAGCTCTTGCAGCCATAAGTTATTGCTGGAGCCTACCAGCTCGTAATCGCCCACGGTGATGCCCCCGGCCCCATCGACCAATCGCTCCCACTCCTCTTGCAACCTGGCGGCGCTGTATTCCCGCTTCAGATCGGCAGACAGGTAGTCACGGGCGCTATCATAATCGCCGCTGCTGAGATCGTTGTAGAACAGCCAGGAGGGGATGCCCCCGACGCTGGCCTCCACCGTGCCGAAAGCATCGGTTACGGTGCGGCTGGCGGTGTTGAACGCCTGAGCGGCGAGGAATGACGCGATGCCGCATATGAGCAAGGTAAATACGACCAGGCCGCCGAGCACCCACGCTATTACCGGCACGCCGCCCTTCTTCGGGAGGGGTTGCCCCGGTTGCGGGTAGGGCGGTGGGTAGGGAGGCTGGCCGGGCGGCACGTTCCCCTGTTGGTACTGCGGGGGGTACTGGCCGGGCGGGTATTGTCCTGCCGGGGGGCCCTGCTGAGGGTACTGGCCCTGGGGAGGATATTGCCCTTGTGGCGGCTGGCCGGGCTGGTATTGCCCCGGTGCGGGATAACCCGGCTGCGACGCCCTGGCCTGCTCTCCTCCGTATGGCTGCTGAGGGGTGGGGGTAGAGCCAGACCCCATTGGCTGCGTATAGGCGGGCGGGGTAGCTCCTGGCCCACCTGGGGGCGGGGCGCTTTGCGGCGAGTAGATGGTAGTCTGCGGTTGCGGCATGGTTAGCTGCGAGGGGTCGGGCGTGGGTGGCGGCTGGAAACTGGGGGGAGTTACCCGCTCGGTCGGCTGGCCGCTTGAGGGCGTTTCTCCTGGCGCTCCTGGTGTTTCGCCTGCCGGGCGGTCGGGGGTGCTGCCCGGTTGGTTCGGGTCGTTGTTCATTAAGCTACTTTCCTCCTAAATGTGCGTTTATACGTGTGTTACCGGAACGTAAGCCTTAGTGGAACTACCGGTCTGCGCCGGCCTTGTATCAGGGTAGGCCCGGCACGAGGGGCATTCCGCCATTGTTCGTCATATAGGGAGCGAGGGAAGCCCGGCCCCAGGTTAACAGCGTAATCTCTATCAGGCTGAGCAGGAAAGCCACGAGTAAGGGCGTAAGCACCTCCGAGAAGGCGCGGGCTTTGCCTTCGCGGCGGGTCAGGATGAGCACCAGCATGGTGTTTGCCATAGTCAGCATAGCCAGCATGCCTATTATACTTAGAAATGACAGCGGGTAGAAGAGCCAATCGCCCCCGTCGAGCACCAGGGCCACAGTGAGGCCGACGAGCACCATGTAGCCCGCAAGCTCCAGGGGGTTCTCCAGCACGCTTTCGCGCTTGCGCACCTCCCGGCTCCAGATGCTCATGTTGAACGCAGGATAGAGGAAAAAGACTATCGCGGTGCCCGCCAGGCTGCCCGTGACCAGGCGCACCAGGTTAGTGCTATCCCAGACGTTGCCGCCGAAGTTCTGAAGGGTCGAGTTGATGCCGTCCGCGAGCATGGCGACGAAGAAGACCACCAGGATGGCGATCATGCTGCCCGCGGGCAGGCGCGCGGCCCTACGCCTGATGACGAGCAGCAGGCCGAGGGAGGCCAGCGCCGCCAGGTAGATACCGGAGCAGCGGGCGCACAGTGGCAACTGGTGGTCGTCCACGAAGAAGGAATGTGTGCCTATTTGGTGGCACACGCCGAAGCCGAGCGCATCAAGCTTGTAGTCGAGGTCGCCCGGTATCGCCAGGGAATAGAAGACGATGGCGGCGAGCACGCACACTTGCACGAACGATATTTCCAGCGAGCCAAGCCGCACCCGCATGCCGAACAGCCCCACCCTCTCGCTGGGAGGCGGCGATATTGGTGCCTGGCTGGGGACTGAGGACATAGGCGGGGATTCTGAAACGTGAAACGTGAAACGTGAAACGTGAAACGTGATGAGTAACGCGTGACACGTAACGCGTAATAGCTCAGTGTGTGGCTGCTGAGGCCATCTTAACAGAAGGGTGGGAGGGCGTCAAATAGTGCAGGTTAGACGCCTCGCTGCCCCTCCTACACCTCTGTGCAGACTACGAGTTACGCGTTACTCATCACGTTTCACGTTTCACGTTTCAGAACCCTATCTCCACCGGCGGGCCAGGCGGGCGGTGAGGGTGCACCACAGGAGGGAGAGCAAGAAGGCCCCTATGCCTGCGGAGACGAGCGCCACGCCGTCGAATACAGGCTCTTCGGGGAGGTTGAAGGGGATGCGGGGGCGGAGCACATCGACGGCCAGCCACGCGCCGAGCAGCCCGAACAGGGTGGAGCCGGCGAAGCCAAGCGGCACCCTCCCGCCTGCCAGCAGGTGGGACATGTAGCCGAGCACGGCGGCCACTATTACCATGACGAAGATGCGGGGCAGGTCGTCTACTGTGAAGGCGAGACTCATAGGCGGACAATGGACGATGGACGATAGACGATGGACGATAGGTGAGTTGCTAGGGCGCAGATAGGCGGGGCTATTGTATAGTCCCTGGCCCTATGTATGGCTCAATTATCTTCTATCCACTGAAAATGTCAACCGGGATGGTGTTATTCAGCAGTCTCTACTTGCCAGCCTAACACCCATCGTCCATCCTTCGCAGGCTCAGGACCCATCGTCTATCGTCTATCGTCTATCGTCCATAGTCCATCGTCTACTGGTTACTTACCGTGACCAGTTTCTCCAGCCGTTTGAAGCCGCGCAGGACCACGGCGATGAAGGCGAGCACGGGCCTCCAGCCGGGGAGGCGCTGGCGGTAGTAGAGGTAGTCTTCGCCGCGCACGCCTATGTAGCGGCGGACATCTTCGGGGGTGAGGTCGCGGAACACCTCTCGGATGCGCGCTTCCGAGGTAGGGTCGCGGTGCGGTTGAGAGCTGTAATCGCGCAGCTTCGCCAGGGCCACGCGGCCCATCGAGAGGCGCAGCTTCTTGCGGCCCGCGGTGCTGCTGTAGGGGAGCATTTCGCCGGTTTCGTGCGCAGTCGTGGGGTCGTTCTGAGTGGCTGCGGGAGCGCGAAGGGCGGTAGGCTCTATGTCGAGGCGGGCGGCGAGGCGGCTGTCCAGGCGGCGGCGCGCCACTTCCGAAAGCTCGACGGTGGGCCTGCGGCTCACACGTTGCGCTATGAACAGCAGGTCTTCGACTTCGGCCTGTTGCTCCGGGTGATGCGCCAGGTACCGGGCAACGTCAGGAGGTAGCTCCTGTCCGGTGGTCAGGGCGTGTAAGCACTGCTCCAGCAACTCTTCGGTACGCATGTCTCGGTGGTCTCTCCGGCTCCCCTGGCCCGTGTGCACGCTGTCGGCACAGACAATTATAAGAAAATCTCTGCGCTTAATCCAACGCAAACTTGCTCGGTTTGTTACGCATATGAGTAGGACTCACCCATGTTGCTAAACGCCAAGACGCGGAGACGCCAAGGACGCGCCCAGGTTTAGATTGTGTTCCAGGTGTACAAGGACCAGGGTACATGTTG
>DASVRN010000098.1:0-21156 GCA_036388595.1 Chloroflexia bacterium | reverse complement strand
AAGTGAGCGGGCGACTGCTGCGTAGTCATTAGTGAAGAAGCTCTTGGGCATCTGCGGCTTGATAAACTCATCCTTGCTGAAGTATGGCTTCAGCACCCCTAGTTTGCTTCGTATCTCCTTCAGGGGTTCGCTGCCAGATTGCTCAATGAGCGCATCCAGTATAGGGAGCAACTCATCACGACTTTGCTGGAATGCTTCGGAGGCGGCCTTGGACGCCTCAATTATCGGGTCAAGGTTATCGACACCTGCTCGCTTCAATATGACGGCTTCCACCGCCTCATAAGCATACTCGTACCAGGAGCCTACGGCAGTACCAGAATGCACATCAAAATACTCGCCAGACCTCGGAGGACGGAAGTTCTCAGTGTACACGGTTGAGTGCGTACCAAGCCACGATCCGGACCAAGACCTGCCTACTCGGTCTGCTTCATCAGCGAGACGCTTAATCATTGCATCAAGTGGGTCAGTACTAAAAACTTTCTCAGCACCTTCGCACCGCTGCGCCGCCTTTTCAAACTTGTCTATTACATCTTCCATGAGAGGCGTAGCACCTTCCGTGACAAAAATGTGACAAAAAGAAAATGGGAGCCATTCATGCTCCCATTTTGTGCGTGATTTTAGAACATGAACGCTAAATGTGCCGGAGGCGGGATTCGAACCCGCATGCCTTGCGGCGAGCGATTTTAAGTCGCTTGCGTCTGCCATTTCGCCACTCCGGCGGCAGAAATGAAAATGGGGCAAGCTCAACAAAGCTTCCCCATTTGGAGCGGAAGACGAGATTCGAACTCGCGACCTTCTCCTTGGCAAGGAGACGCGCTACCGCTGCGCCACTTCCGCATTCAACGTCGAAATTATATCAGACGGGCCCAGCCTTGTCAAGCAAGCCGCAGCCTGCTTCAACCCACCTCAATCGCCACCAGAGAGGGCACTTATCCCCGGCGAGGCTTCACCGCCACCACGCCCACCGAGGAGCCGAACGGCAAGTTTACCCTCCTCAGGAGCTTGTGCTCGACGCGCAGCACCATCGTCAGGAGGGTGTTAACAGGGGAGGAAGGCACCTTGATGTCGGAGCGTACTTGCTCGCGCTGGTCTTCCTTGCGCATGCGGCTTGCCAGTCGCACTGCCAGCACCAGTGGGAAGAGGAACATGTTCCAGTAGGTCGCTCGCTGGACCTTGAAGCCGACCGAGCGCAACTTCCTGGCGATGCCCGAGGTCGTGTATCTGCGCGCCACACTCGTCGCCTTGTCGTGTTCCCCGCGGAGGAAGTTGTACGCCGGGAGGTTGAGAAAGAGCCTGCCGCCCGGCGCCAGCACCCTGAATAGCTCCCTCAGCGCCTGCATCTCGTCGGGCAAACCCTCGTCGTTGATGACGTCGCAGGAGATAACGACCTGGAGCGAGTTGTCTCCGAACGGGACGGACATCAGCGAGCCCTGGCAAATGTTGTCCAGGCCCCGTGCGCGGCAGAAGTAGATGCCGTGGGAGTTGTAGTCGAGACCGAGCACGCGGGCGAAACCCGCCTGTTCGAGCGCGGAAATGTTGCCTCCCGTGCCGCAGCCGGCATCCAGGATCTTCGTCCGCCGGTCCACTCTGCCATCAAGTTCCAGCAGGGTGAACATCACGCCGCGCAAACCTCGATACCACCAGTGCACGTCCTCGGCTTCGCGCATGATGCGGTACTCTTCAAACTCCAACGCCGGCCTTCCTCCTCGCCTCCCGAACCTACATGCCGCCGCTAGGCAGCGGCGTTCCTGAGCGCCTCGACCGTGCGCTCCAGGCCCTCCTTGAAGCCCACCTCCACTCGGTAGCCCAGCGAGCGCTCCGCCAGGCTTATGTCGGCCAGCGAGTGCTTCACATCACCCGCGCGGGTCGGGGCAAACTCAGGCTCCAGTTCGGTACCCAGCACCTCGTTTAAGCGGGCCACAAGCTCGAGGAGCGAAATACGCTCGCCACAGGCTACGTTCATCGCCAGCCCGACCGCCTTATCGCGCTCGCACGCCAGGAGGTTGGCGTTCACCACATTTTGCACGTAGGTGAAGTCGCGAGTCTGCTCGCCGTCGCCGTAAATCGTGGGCCGTTCCCCGCGCATCATCTTCGAGGCAATGCCGGGTATAGCCGCGGCGTACTGGGACTTCGGGTCCTGCCGCGGGCCGAAGACGTTGAAGTAGCGGAGGGCCACGGTTGGCAGGCCGTACACAGCCGCGAACACTTTGCAGTAGTCTTCCCCGGTGAGCTTATTCACCGCGTAGGGTGACATGGGCGCGGTGGGCATATCCTCATGCTTGGGGAGGGTAGGGCTGTCGCCGTAAACGGAGGAAGATGAGGCGTAGACCACTCTCTTGACACCCGCATCGCGAGCGGCCATGAGGACCTTTAAGGTGCCCGTGGCGTTGGCCTCGTGGGCCGAGAGTGGGTCTTCGACCGAGCGGGGCACCGAAGGAAGCGCCGCCTGGTGGAGCACGTAGTCCACGCCCTGCATGGCCCGCGCCAGGACGGCCGCGTCGGTAATGTCACCCTGAATGAACTCGATGTCCTGGCGGAACTGGTCTAGATTGCTGAGTCGCCCCGTCGCCAGATTGTCCAGAGCGCGCACCGCCTCGCCACGCTTAAGAAGCTCCTGAACGATGTTGGAGCCGATGAATCCGGCGGCCCCGGTAACCAGATATTGTGCCAATTTGCTCTGCCACCTTTGCAATGTAGTCGCGAAGCATTGTGCAGAACTGCAAAGCGCCCGCCCCGTCGATGCACAATATACGTGATTGCACCCGAGTCTGCAACAGTTTAGAACCGGCACCCGTTTCGCGAGCCTGGCGGCATCTGCAACCGCGAACACATCATAGGGGTTATACTGTAGGCGGTATTTGCTCGGACGCAAAGAAGGGAAAAGAAATATGAAACCTACACAGAAGGCCCTATTGGCCGCAACTACCCTCGGCCTGCTTGGCCTTACCATGCTGCCCGGCCTTCCAGCGCGGGGTGATACCTTTTTCAAGGAGACCGCTAAGACCGTCTGGGGGCCATTCGAGAAATACTGGCAGGAACATGGGGGCCTGTCGCAGTTCGGCTATCCGCGGACGCTCGTGTTCCCCACGGGGCAGGGCTACGACGCCCAATGGTTCGAGCGCGCCCTTTTCACCTACAACCCCAAGAACCCCGACCCTCACAAGGTCGAGCTTCAGTTGCTGGGGGCGCAGGTCACCGACAGCAGGCGTGCGGAGACTCCTTTCAGGCCAGCGGCACGGCAGACCGGCGCGCAGTTCTTCACGGAGACTCAGCATAACCTGTCGGGGAAGCTCCTTGAATACTGGCAGAGCACCGGCGGACTCCCAGTGTATGGCTACCCGATCTCGGAGCCGTTCACAGAGGTGAGCAAGGCTGACGGCAAGCCCTACACGGTGCAGTACTTCGAGCGGAACCGGCTTGAGCTGCACCCCGAACTGTCGGGTACGCGCTTCGAGGTACAGTTGGGCCTGCTCGGCACCGAGCTACTGGACAAGGCGGGCGGGTCGGCGGTGTTCGATAGCAGGGGCTTACCCAATTTCTACGAGCCTAAGCGGCCGCGCGAGAGCGTCCCGGGTGGCGGCATAGTGGAGCCAACGGTCAGCGGTACGCCGGAAGCTACGGCTACACCCATACCGGCCGCCCCGGCCCTGCCCGCTTCGGCGAAAGCAACTATTTACGAAGATAACTTTGGCTCGTCAGACCTGGTGAATTGGCAGGCCCTGGCCGCGTTAGCTCCACCGGACCTTGACGTGCCCGCGTGGAGAGCGCGCAACGGGGTGCTGGAGCAGGTGGGGGATGCCCACAGCGAGCACACGGCCGAGGATGCGTTCCTGGTGCTCGACAAACCCGCTACTGCCATGGACAACTTCACGCTGGACACGTACTTCAGGTCGGGCAGCGGCGAGGGCACGGGGGTGGTATTCCGCATGAGCGGAGGCAGTTTCTATCTCTTGCGACTCTATGGTGACAGCCCGAACGCATCCGAAAAGGCGGAGTTGTTGCTCGTGTCGCCCGGCGACCGCAAGCGCGTGGCGATCTCCAGCGCGTGGGGCGGCCACGCCCGCAGCCAGTGGGAGAGACTAACCGTGTCGGCAAACGGACCCAACATTACGGTCGCCGTGAACGGCAGCACAGTGCTGACTGCCAAGGATGCCACACTCGCCAGCGGCAAACTGGGGCTTTACGCCTTCGCGACGGGCGTAGCCAAGTTCGACAACTTCCGGGTTACGGAACCGTAACTCTGCTTTAGTGCGCCGGGTCGCTCGTGCCCCGGCGCGCATAGCGAGCTTCTACCGAGTGAGATTTCTTGCCTGTAGCGCTTGCTTTTGGCTTGACAATGGCTTGTGGAGCACTTATAATCTATTGGTGTGCTGCTTTTTGCAGGCATACAACTTGCCGAGGTGGCGGAATAGGCAGACGCGCTAGGTTGAGGGCCTAGTCCCCGTCATAGGGGGTAAGGGTTCAAATCCCTTTCTCGGCACCAGGTTGGCGATTATGGCGGCGGCGCATCTTTGTGCGACGGACCGCAAGACAGTACGGGCGGCTAGCTCAGTTGGTCAGAGCGCCTCGTTTACACCGAGGAAGTCGGGGGTTCGAGCCCCTCGCTGCCCACCCCGCCGAGGTAGCTCAGCTGGTAGAGCATGCGACTGAAAATCGTAGGGTCACGTGTTCGAGTCACGTCCTCGGCACAACTAAATAGACACGAAATAGCCCTTCCAACATACTTGGAAGGGCTTTCGTTTTGCCATGTGTAGCCAACGGTGTAGCCAAATGATTTAGGAGCATCACCTTACCTGCCGGCGTCTTCGTGCTCCCGATCGTCATCGTCAGCGTCGTCGCCCGCCTCGCCATGAATTGGGCCACCCGTCAGAATTCGACCTTCCGTGTCGTTGTCGTAGACCTGCTCGCTGGTGTCGGAGCCGCCAGCGTCGTTGTCGCCGTATGTCTGCTCACCTGTGGTGAACACTGTAGAACTAGCGTCAGCACCGGTGTCATGAGCACCTGTACCGCCGGTATCATAGGGGGTCATTGACGAATCGCTATCTCTTCCCATTGATTGCCTCCTTCATATGCGCGAGGAATACACTGTTCTCTCTGTGCCCGTTACACGGCTTGCCTGGGCTACCATGCACGCCGGATAGTCTGTCGATACGCCCCAAGGGGAGCAATCTTCATGCCAGGTCCATAGCACACAATAGCCTCTCACCAGTCAGGAGTACCCTAGGAGAGGCTATTCTGTAGGAGCCTGACAATGGCTGCTAAATAGACACGCCCGAAGGTTCTACCAACTGGTATAGCTGCTCCTCTGGTATGGGGTAGACGTGGCAGGCAACAGGTGTTTCAGGGTAGACGAAACCGATCGCCGGCGATCGGTTTCAACTGCATCATTTGGGGCAGTCCTTAGCAGGTACTTTCCCCGCTGCGCTTAGCAGTGAGTGTTCTCAAGGCAAGCCCAGTTATCACACCGCTGACACTCCCGGCCAAAGTCCAAAAAGAAGGTGGGAAGGCAAACCCGAGGAAACCTCTAGTACTGGCAGAACTGAATATAGAAGTTATGCTCTGCCTGATGACTTCGTCTACTGATGCACCTGTAACCGCGCTCATGGTCAGTATTGCAGTAAGTATTCCCGCCGCCCAGGCAAGCGTTGTTATGGCGACCCACCAGGTTGCTTTCGGCAGCAAAGTCCGCAGTAACAACCACTGACTGAATCCCATACCGGCAGCGCCCGCTATCCAGGCCAACCCGTACAGGTACGAAAATCCATTATTCAGCACTTCACTCACACAATAGGTGAACACAAGAGCGATGGCGGCGCTCATGCCCCAGCCCAGGGCGGTTACCTTCACCCACCGGCCTGCCCCTGCCCAGGTGACGTGCGACCGTAGAACGAACTTCTGCTGCCCTACTCCCACCAGCGCCCCTACAATCGCCCCGCCGATAAGACCTGCGAAGCCTAACGCTAAAGCAACCATCCAGACCGGTCCTAAAGAGATGAGCACCATAGGGGCGAATACAATACCGGGGAGGTAAAAGAGCGCCACGGCACCCAATGTAGTGCATGCAGCCCATGCCGCTAGACCGGACACTTCAATTCTCTGCTTTATTTCACCTTGCTTTATTCCACCTGATTGTACAATTTCTAGGTTCATGGTTGTCCCTCCTTCCCATTTGGGCTCTTGATTGCCACTATTCCTTCTCTTTCCTTCACTGTAATCAAGTGTATAGCACGCGGGCACTCACAACATCGGCACGATTGCCTAAGTCCGACATAGTAGTAGACTCCTGCATAGGCAATCCTGCCTACGAATGTGTGTATGCGCATAGTGTTTAGTTGGCGTAGCGGCGAGGTACAGGCGGACAAGGAACATCAGTTGAAGCGCGGGTGACTAACCTACACAAAACAGCTACACCAGTTTGTATAGCTGCTCCTCTGGTATGGGATAGACGTGGTCGGCAGTTGGCTCGGCGGGGTAGACTGTTCTCGGACAGGGAGCTTTTTTGTTGGTGCTTATTCAGCCAGGTAAAGCAGTTTGGTGATAGAATTAGCCTGCCACCTCGCTCGTGCTGCCGTCACTTGTGCCCCGCCAGTCCGTTATCAGTCGCTTGCACTGGCCTCACAGCTATTCGTCTTACGATAGAGATCTAGCGTGGCGCAGGAGAACAAATGAGGTCTCTCACCCCACAATCCGTCATAGCCGAACCCGAGCAACACACCCGACCTTCCAGTGATAGGTCAAGACTTCAGCGTTGGCCGCTGGTGGCTATCGCCGCCTGGGCTGTTGTGCTCCTAGGGGGCGCGCTCCGGCTGTACCGCCTGGATGCGCTCAGCTATTGGCTTGACGAGGGTATCACCGTCTACGACACCCGGCGCGAATGGGATGTCGTCTTTGGACTTCACGGCAGGTACGCCGAGCACCCGCCACTGTACCACGTCTTTGCAAAGTTCATGACCCTGTTCTTCCCCGACAATATCGCGGCGCGTGTGCTCAGCTTGATAACTGGAACCCTCACGCTGGTGGTACTTTACTTCCTCGTCGCTACGTTGCTCAACCGCCGGGCAGCCGTCGCCGCGACGTTGGTGCTGGCTGTGTCGCCGCTACATATATGGTACTCACAAGAGGCGCGTATGTATGCGCCGACTATGTTCGCCGTTGCGTTGTCATATCTGATGCTGGTGCTTTTCTATAAGACGCCGCAGATTCGTTGGGCTGTCGGTTACGGGCTTGCGCTGGCTTTGGCGGTCTACATGGACTACAGCGCCGTATACGCGCTGGCTCCCCAGGTGGCGCTGGTGCTGCTTACTCTCTGGAAGCACCGGCGCGGCACGGTTCCCCTCATAGTTTCGGCACTCTGTGCGGTGGTGCTTTACCTGCCCTGGTTCCCACAGATGATGTCCACAGCCGAGCAATGGCGCGGCCTGAGAGACAACTACCTTGCACCGTCACCCATCCGTGTAAGCACCTCCCTCCTGGCTGTCGTGGGCGCGGGCGGTAACGCTGCCACCACGGGCGTGCCCCACGCCGGGTACTACTGGGGCCTGAAGCACGTCGCCTGGGACCTGGGTTTGATAGCACCCCGGCTGCCCGTAGACCCTCTCCTGCTCGTCAGGGCCGCTATCTTAGTTGTGGTCGTTGCTGTCGTAGCCGTTTCGACGGCGGTCCTGTGGCGGCGCAATCGTCTCTCCATGATAGTTGCGGCTCTCTTGCTGGCGACCATACCGGTAGCCGTCCTGAGCAGCCTGGTAAGCGCAGGGTATGCGGAGCGAACGGTTCTAAGCGCGACACTTGGGTGGGCCTTGCTGGTTGGGGGTGCGGCCCACGCTTCAACAGTCAGTTCATGGCCCCGGTGGGTACGGGCGGGGAGCCTGGTGGTGGTTGCCCTAGTGATAGGTTATTCCGTGGTGTCCCTTCGCGCCCTCTACCAGGGCGGCATCAAGCAAGACTGGCGGGCGCTGGCAAATGCCACGGCAGACGTTGCCAGGTCAGGCCAGCAAATTCTCGTTTACCCTACGTATGCCGAAATCCTGATGGATATCTACCAGCCTCAGCTTCGGCAGGGCAAGTTCTTGAGGATAGATGACTGGGCGACGGTGCCCGACCTGTCCACGCTGCCGGGGGGCAAGCCAGACTCGCTGGCAATCGCGTACTTCAGCTCAGTCAATTATGGGCAGGTGCTTTCGCAGCTTGAGGCCCAGGGCTACGTGCGCCAGGACCGCCAGATGTGGCAGGACCAGCTATTCCTCGACACCTATACCCTGCCGGGGATATCCCGCTCACAACCCGCTTACTTCTATTAGAGTCCGGCGTGGGGTCCCAAGCCCCTTGCCCTGCCCGCCCGTGCAACCCACGTCCCGCTCGCCCGTTATGGAAGAAGGTTGCTGCAATGTGCGCCTTTCGGGTCTATTTGCAGCAGCAGCGTCTCCGTTACGAAGCTTGTTGCGAGGGGAGAGGTTAGCAAATGCAAACGCTGAAAGCCCCGCTCAGGGTGCTGTGGGTTGCCCTGGGGTTGGGCTGGGCAAGTGACCTGCTGTTCTACGGGCAGAATATCGGCATCTCCGTGCTGTTGTTCGTGCTGCTCCTGCTCGGCTCCATATTCGCGTTGAGCCGCATGGAGGGCGTATCGCTGGCGCGGCGCAACCTGTGGCTCCTGGAGCCGCTCCTGTTCTTTGCGGGCATGCTCTTTGTGCGCGCAAACTCCTCCCTGACGTTCATGAATATGGTGGCCGTGGCGCTCTTACTGGCGTTGCTGCTCTATTTCCTGGCCGCCGACCAGGTTGAGCGCCTCGGCATCCTGGGTTACCCAGCGGTGCTCTTTACCAGCCTGGTGCGGAGCATAGCCGACCCAGTACCGCCGGTGGTGCGTGTCGCCGCTACGGCCTCTGCCCACCGCGAACGCGTGCGCCTGGTGGTGCCTATGCTGCGCGGGCTGTTGCTGGCATTGCCCGTGTTGATAGTCTTCAGCCTGCTGCTCTCGTCCGCCGACGTTTTCTTCGCCGACTACCTGCGCGACCTGTTTAACATGGAGTTCGCGCGGGACTTCCCGGAGATGATGCAGCACCTTACCGTAATCCTGACGGTGGCTTGGCTTTGCGCGGGGGCGATCTACTTCGCGCTCAGCCGCAAGCGTGACGCCGAAGACCTGAAGGAACTGTACGCGCTCCCCGGCGACCTCAAGCCATTCAGACGCATCGGCTTCGGGGAGAGCGCTACCGTGCTTGGCCTGGTCGCCGTGCTCTTCGGGATGTTCGCCTGGATACAGTTCGCCTACCTGTTCAGCGGGCACGCGCAACGCACCATGAACTACGCCGCCTACCGCGAGTACGTGCGCCAGGGCTTCGGCGAATTGCTGTTCGTGTCGCTGCTGACGATGGCGTTGATACTGGGTCTGCGGTGGGCGGCACGGCTCGTCACGGACCGGCAGGTACGCACCTACAACCTGCTCTCCTCCGGGCTGGTGGGCTTGACGATGGTGATGCTCGTTTCGGCTTTCTGGCGCATGCTCGTGTGGGAAAACATCGAGTTTTACATCAACACACCCCTCCGCATCTTCGTCAGGGTCTTTATCGTCTTCCTGGGGCTGGCGTTGCTCTGGTTGCTGGGCACGATGTGGGTCAAGCCGGAGAGGTTCGCGATTGGGGCGTTCGTGGGGCTGTTGGTCTTCCTTATGACGATCAACATCATGAACCCCGACGCGGAAGTGGCCGCCTATAACCTGGCTCACCGGGGCGACGACCTTGCGACCCGCTACCTGCACGTGCTATCGAACGACGCGGTGCCCGTGCTGGTCGAGGGGTTGCGCGAAGCGCAAGGACCGGCCCGTAAGGATATTCTCCGCGACTTGCAGTGGCGGCTGGATCGTATGGAGGCGGACCGTCGCTGGGAGAACTGGCAGGCATTTCACCTCTCCAACTGGGACGCTTATGCGCTGCTAGCCAACCTGCAACGTACCGGCGTACTATGTTGTAATGCTAACGCAAACGCGCGCCACAAGATCCAGAGTCCCCAGCAATCGCTGCTGGCAAAGTGAAGTTAATACCAGTTTCAGAAACCGTAGAACCTTTATGCGCCCGGCGTTGTGTTAACGCATAAGGACCGGAGTGCAACCTGGACAGCAAGTGGTGAGGCGCTTACATTTCTGTTTTCGTTATGCTATACTAGCGAAAATCGGATGTCATGAACAGTTCCTCTCTATTTGTTCCGCAGTCGCGAATGTCTCGCTACTTTGGTTCATGCAGGCCGAGTCGCCAATGAAGCGAGCTGGATAGTGAAGGTATCGCAATGGAAGTCAATTTCCAGCTAATCGCCCAGCGACTTGAGCGTCATTTGCAAGAGGTCGAGGGCGATGCCCTGCCCGTCGACGACGTTGCCGACGAATACGCGGCCCAAATAGAGGTGATACTTTTGGAAGCAAACCTGGGAGCCCCCGCCGCCGTACACGAAGACACCGGGATGGTCCGGCGCATCCAATGGGGTGATATGGCTGCCTTTGAGGCGCTTTTTAACAAGTACCAGGGCCAGATTTACCGCACTGCTTACGCCATCACCCGAGATGCCGGCGCCGCCGAGGAAGTCTTGCAGGACTGCTTCTACAAGACGTACCTCAACATCATGAACATCACCGGAGAAGGCTCGCTGTCACCCTGGTTGCACCGTGTAGCTGTCAACCTCAGCTGCAACGCGATCAAGCGGCGAAAGATGCACCTGGAACCGATTGATGGCGTGGCCGAGGGTGTGTTCGCCGCCGAACCGCACCACTCACCGGAAGCGATGGCCGAGCAGTCGGAGTTGCGCGTAAAGATGCGCGATGCCATCAACTCGCTGCCGTTGAAGCACCGTCTAGTTGTGACGTTGCACTACCTTCAAGACTTTTCACTGCCTGAGATTGCCTACATTCTCGATCTGCCTGTTGGGACGGTGAAGTCCCGCCTGCACCACGCCCGCAAGTCATTGCGAGAGCGACTGGAGTCTCAGAACCAGCTGCAAATGGGGGCAGCCTATGATCCGGCGTACTAAACTTGTACAACCACCCGCACGCTACATCAGTGACATGCTATCTACGTTGCGCGACCGAATTGAGACCGTGGGTGCCTCAGACGCGGACGAGTCGCTGGACCTGCTGGTCAAGCACGCGCTGAAGTCGAACGCGCCCCAGACTCCCGCTCCTAACACCAACAACGTATGGAGCAAGCTCAGCCGTCGAGTGAAGGGGCCTTTTGGTAGGATGGCTGTGGAAGGGCCGGAAGGCTCCGGCTCCGAGATGTCCGTGCTTGGACCTAAGGGAGCGCCCTTTTCCGTGGGAGACGAGACACGGTCTCCACTCCCGGCAGGCAACTCCCAGGAGGTCAGCGACCAGCACACGGCCCTGTTCCCCACGGCCAAGGAACCTATTCAGCTTACTTAGGCAAGCATGAGGATGTGCGAATTCGGGACGGCTTGGACCGTCCCTTTTTGATTTCAGGTATGCGTCCCGGCACAGCCTCGCGAAAGTTGATATAATTCATGTAATGCCCTTATTTATTCGAGCGTTATGAAGAACAGGTATATGAGAGAGGAATAAATGTCCAGCATGGGAAATCAGTATTCAGGTCCCGGCGGTGCCGCTGAGCCACAAACAGACGGCAGAGCGAACGGCGCCGGAGCAGACCAGGTCCAGTCGATTGACGTGCGCGGCCTTTCGGTGCGCCTCAGTGAGAACGTCGAGAAAGTAATCATCGGCAAGCACCAGGAAGTGCAGATGACCCTTATCGCCCTGCTGTGCCAGGGCCACGTGCTCGTGGAGGACGTGCCGGGCGTCGGTAAGACGATGCTGGCGAAGGCCATAGCGCGCTCGGTCGGTTGCACGTTCAAGCGGGTGCAGTTCACCCCGGACCTGCTGCCCAGCGACGTTACCGGCGTCTCGGTGTACAACCAGAAGTCGGGGGATTTCGAGTACCGCCCAGGCCCGGTGCTCGCACAAATACTGCTCGCGGACGAAATCAACCGCGCCACCCCCAAGACCCAGTCGGCACTGCTTGAGGCCATGGAGGAGCGACAGGTCTCGGTAGACGGTGTGACATATCCCCTGCCCCGGCCGTTCATCGTGCTGGCAACCCAGAACCCCATCGAGTATGAAGGCACCTTTCCCCTGCCGGAAGCGCAGCTAGACCGCTTCCTCATAAGGCTGTCGCTTGGCTACCCAGGCAGGTCGGAGGAAATTGAGGTGCTGACCCGACAGCAGGAGCTTCACCCCCTTCAGAGCCTCACCCAGGTGGTGGATGCCTCGGAGCTTGTGACCGCCCAGAGGGCAATTCGCACCGTCCACGTCGATATGCTCATCAAGGAGTACATCGTCAGCCTGGTGAGCGCCACCCGCAGGCACGAGGACGTATACCTCGGGGCCAGCCCGCGCGGGTCGCTCGCCCTGCAACTAACCGCGCAGGCCAGGGCCGCCATCAACGGGCGCGACTACGTCATACCGGACGACGTCAAGTCTATGGCTGAAACGACGCTGGCGCACAGGCTAATCCTCAGCCCGTCGGCGCGCATTCGTAACGCCGACAGCCGTTCGGTAATCGCTGAGATACTGCGCAACACCCCCGTGCCCGGCGCTGTGCCGTCGTCGCCCAGGCGCTAGGCCAGGCCCGTAATGCGAGGACTTTCCGAAAGCGCCAACGCAATCAAGCTGGCGGTCCTGACGGTTGTTATATACATCGCTGCCGCCACGGTTGGCATGCGCCTGGTCTACTACCTGGCTTACGTACTGGCGGCGGTCCTGATTGCCTCGTGGGTATGGACGAGGCTGAACCGGCGTGGCCTTGAAGTGCGGCGCGAGGTCACTCCCACCCAGGCCCAGGTCGGGCAGGTGATACGCGAGACCATCGAGCTGCGGAACCTTTCCTGGTTGCGCAAGCTGTGGCTCGAAGTGCGCGACCAGTCGTCCCTGCCGGGCCACCACGTGGGCGCGGTCGTGACGCTGCCGGGCGGCAAGGCCAAACGCTGGCAGGTACGCACGCGCTGCATCCACCGGGGACTCTACAGGCTCGGCCCCACCGTGGTCGTTACGGGCGACCCATTCGGGCTATTCCAGACCAGCCAGCTGTTGGAGGGCAGGGGCGAAGTGCTGGTTTTCCCACCCACGGTGCCCCTGACGCAATTCGGCTTACCAAGCGGAGAGTTGCCGGGCGGCTTGCGGACCGAACGGCGGGCCTTTCACTCGACCCCCAACGCGGTGAGCATCCGCGAGTACGCGCCCGGCGACCCCGTGAACCGCATACACTGGCCCGCTAGCGCCCGCAACCAGAAGCTAATGGTGAAGGAGTTCGAGCTTGACCCCACCGCCGACCTGTGGCTGGTGCTCGACCTGCACGAGGACGTGCACGTTTCCGCGATTGGGGATGACGCGGAGGCCGCTGAGTACGCTCGGCAGGCCTATCACCGCAGGGGCGTATTAGAGGGGCCTGATGGCCCCACTGAGGGCGGAGGAGGTCCGAACGAGCCGCTGGGCCTGGACCCCAGCACTGAGGAATATGCCGTCACTGTTGTGGCTTCGCTAGCGGCCTTCTTCCTCAGCGAGGGGCGGTCGGTGGGCCTTATCGCCTGGGGGCAGCACCACGTGACCATTCCGGCAGACAGGGGTGGTAGGCAACTCTTGAAGATACTACGCGCTCTGGCCGTTTTGCGGGCCGAGGGTACAATTCCCCTCACCGGGCTGCTGTCCACCGAAGGGCACCTCTTCGGCAAGCAAGACACGGTCGTTGTAGTTACCCCTTCCGTAGACGAGCAGTGGGTAGATGCGCTGCGGGTCCAGAAATTTCGGGTTGCCAGCGCCGCTGCCGTAATTGTCGAGCCTAGCACCTTCGGCGGCAAGGAGAACGCGCTGATGTTGGTGTCGAGCTTGACCGGCATCAACGTGCCCTCGTATCTTGTGAAGCGCGACGACTCGATCAATGCCGCTCTCGCCCAGGAGTACGGCGGGGTGGCAGTACGGAACCTTCGCTGACGTAGCGGAGTTATTATCAGTAGAGAACGCGACATGCGTGCCGGTGGCGGCTCGCTACCACACACGAGTGCTTTCTCTACTGGTGGTCAATCCGGTATAATTACCATGTAGCCCACTAAGCGCCTCCCATTCCACTTCACGTTCTAAGTTCCCAAGAAG
Organism: Chloroflexia bacterium; assembly: GCA_036388595.1. Taxonomy (GTDB): domain Bacteria; phylum Chloroflexota; class Chloroflexia; order QHBQ01; family JADMIH01; genus JADMIH01. The sequence continues at coordinate 7,019 of DASVRN010000098.1, read as the reverse complement.
CAATTATGAGCAAGTATTTCCGCATGCAAGAGGGCTGGCTGACCGTCGGTCTGCTGGCTCTGTTACTCTTTAGTGTCACATTGTCCATACAGCAGGCCCAGTGGTCCGACGGCCTGTCGATTCTGACTCCTATTACCATCATCGGTCTCGTCACGGGCATCGTCATGGCGAAGGTCCGGGGCGTGCCCAGGTTCCTGCTGGACCTGCTTGGGCTGGAAATTGGCGTAATTACCGTCATGTTGGCCGTAGCCAGCGTCATGCAGGGGCCGGGCCTCGTAACCATCCAGGACAAGGTGCAGAACCTGCTCGAGAGGACCGCCGCCTGGGTCAGCGTGGCTATGCGCCAGGACGTGAGCGACGACCTCGTGGTCTTCGTGCTGTCCCTGGCGGTGGTGACCTGGGTGCTTGCCTATAGCTCGACATACTTCGTCTTCCGCTCAAGGCAGCTATGGTGGGCGCTCGTGCCGAACGGTGTCGCGCTGCTCATCAACCTTTCATACTCACCGACCAACCTGAACGGCTACATAGTAGTGTTCATGTTCAGCGCGTTGTTGCTCATGATCCGCTTCAACTTGTTGATGAAGGAAGAACGGTGGCAGCGGGAGCGGATCAACTACTCACCGACGCTCACCTGGGCGTTCCTGTGGGCCGGTAGCGCGGTGTCGGTGTTCCTGGCGCTGGCGATGTGGTTCGTGCCCGCCAGCGCCCCGAACAGCACTCTTTATGGGGCGTGGGAGCGCGTTAACAAGCCGTGGGTCGATTTCCAGAACACGATGAGCAAGCTCTGGTCTACCGTGCCCGGCAACCAGAGCTTCGGCGGGTACGCCTCGTTCAACAAGCAGTTTACGATGGGCGGCTCTCTCAACCTGTCGGACGCTATCGCCATGAAGATAAAGGCCGAAGAGAGAGTCTACTGGCGCGCGATTACCTACGACCAGTACACGGGCTCCGGCTGGAACAACACCGCGCAAAGTACCTTTAAGATACCCGACCTTAGCTCCTTCCTCGCCCTGGAGGCCAACCAGCCTCTCGGGTCGGACGATGCTAAGCGGCGGCCAATTAGCTACACCGTCGAGGTAGCCGGTCCCAAAGACGATATTCTTTACGCCGCCTTGCGCCCCGTTAGCTTCAGCTCCGACAGCAGGCTGGAGCTTTCCTGGCGCGACCTCGACGAGGTGTATAACATAGACAGCTTCTATACGGGAGAGAACCCGCGGAAAAGCACCGAGGCCCCGCTCGAATTGCGCACCCTGATAGGCGAGCTAAACACCATCAAGGAAGAACTGCGCAAGTCGGCTCCGCCTGAGGGCACGCTTGAAGACGTAGATGCCAGGTTGGAGGACGTGGCGCGAGCGAACGGTATCGACCTCGATGCGAGACGCCGGGACTTGCAGGAACGGGGCGTGCGCGTCCAAATCGACGTGTCGCCCGGCCCCAACTACACCATAGACCTGCGGGCAACGGGGCAGGTGCCAGTGTACGACGATATCAGTTCCGTACACGCGCCAAGTGACCTCACCAGGGGCGATAGCTACACGGCAATGTCGTTAGTCTCGGAAGCCACGGACGATGAGCTACGGACCGCCACCACCGACTACCCGCAATGGACGCGCGAGCGCTACCTTGACCTGCCCGTGAGCCTCGACCCGTTGGTCCGAGAACTTGCCATCGACATAGTGCGCAATGCCGGGGCCAATAACCCGCTGGACGCCGCACGCGCCATCGAAGCCCACTTGCGAGAGAACTACGAGTACAGCACGTCGATAGGCCAGCCGCCACAGGGGAGGGACAGGGTAGCCTGGTTCCTGTTCGAGAACAAGAAGGGCTACTGCGAATATTATGCCTCGGCAATGATCGTGATGCTGCGCAGTCTCGACATCCCGGCCCGGTTCGCCGCCGGGTATGCGCCCGGGACCTACGACGCCGCCACCGGAGAATTCGTCGTCCGCGAGTCGGCGGCGCACGCTTGGCCGGAGGTCTACTTCCCCGGCTACGGCTGGATACAGTTCGAGCCTACGCCTTCGCAGCCCGTCGCCAGCCGCGAAATTGAGCTTCCTGAGGCTCCCACTCCTTTCGCGGACGCCGAACCCCAGCCCAGCATCACCGCGGCGCTACCAGACCCCGACCGCGGCCTGGGCGAAGACGAAAATCAGCCCCCGCCCGCCGATGGGGGAGGTTCCTTCCTTGGGTTCGGCGGTCCCGGCGGTGGGTGGCTGTGGCTCGGCATTGCCGGAGTAGTTGCCGGGCTGGCTACTGTCTTCTACGTGAGGCGCAGGCCGACCGTGGCTGCCAATCCGGGCTTCTATTATTCACGCATGATCTCAATGTCCCGGCTCCTCAGGCTAGGTCCTTCCTCGCACCAGACGCCCTACGAGTTCAGCGAAACGTTAGGCCGTGAGTTCCCCGGTACGTCGGGCCTGGCGCGGACCATTTCTCGTGCGTACGTGCGGGAGCGGTTCAGTCCGCGCACCCCAGACCCTGGCGAGAGACAAGCGGCCCAACGTGCGTGGGATGCCTTGCGCAGGCGGTTGGTTCGGAGCTTCCCGGCCAGGCAGCTTCGGGGTCTGATTTCGCGCCGCAAACGGTAAAACGCTCCTGGGGGTCGGGCAATCCACTGGCCCTCCAGGAGCGTCCGTGGCCTTCAGGTGCGGACGCATCATTAAGGCAATATTCATGCGGGGTTGCTTGACTGGGTATATGCCTGGTGGTAATATCAAATTGGAGCACCGTTTCTCGCTCCCATATCTACGTGCCCGATAGTTTCTCCGCCTCTTTTGCTCGCATATTTCCCTATGTCGAACCGTGTAACTACCGTACCCAATAAAGGCGTCGCGCCTCGCAAACCACCGGCTACGCAGAGCAGCGGCGGGGGCGTGGCCGAGGCTAAAGGCGCGCAACGGAGCGACCTCGTTGAGACGATATGGGCGCTCTTCTGCTCCGTCAAGTTCGCCGTCGTGCTGAACCTCGCGCTGGCATTGGCGGCCATGCTCGGCACGGTGATCCCGCAGATGCCTGCCGGAATCCAGAACTTCGACCAGGAACTCAAAGTTTTCCTCGATAACGCCCAGTCCAGGTATGGAGACCTTTCGGGCCTGCTACACTGGGCCGGTTTCTACGACCTTTACTATTCCCTCTGGTTCAGGTTGCTCGTGGTGACGGTGGTATTCAGCATCGTGATGTGCACGCTGAACCGCTGGCAGCCTATCATGCGCCAGATACGCACGCCAAACCTGCGATTCTCGGACAACTTTATCAGCGGTCTCTCGGAGAAGGCGGAGTTCCGCAGCGTCCCGGTGGACCTCACAACCGCCGAACGGGCCTTGCGCGGGGCGTTGCGCAAGGGGCGGTATCGCACGGTTGCCCAGGCCTCGGAGGACGGCAAGGCCCTGTACGTTTACGCCGACCGCGACCGCTGGTCCAAGCTGGTCACGTTCGTCAGCCACGCCGCGCTGGTCATGTTGATACTGGTGTGGGCGGGATTGGCGAGCTTCGGTTGGCGCGAGCAGTCGGTCTATTTCTATCCGGGCGACGAAGTAAACGTGGGGCACGACACTACATTCTCGGTGCGCAACGACAAGTTCTGGATCGAATACTACGAAGACGGCAAGACGATCAAGGAATACAAGCACACGCTGGCGGTGGTCGAAAACGGGCAGGACGTGCTGACCAAGACGATTGTCGTAAACGACCCGCTGCGCTACCAGGACATCAACTTCTTCCTGGTGAGCTACCAGCCGGTCGTATTCGTGAAAGCCACAGACGACACGGGAAGCGAGCTTGCGGCGCGTAAGATGACCGTCAGCGGCCCCATCACGGCGACGACGGGCGCGGCGGGCGCGTTGGTCGAGTTCGACCAGATCAGCGGCGACAATCTTCCGCAAGACTTCGTGCAGTTCCCCGTGGGCGACCGCTTTCTGACGCTGGCCCTGACTTACTACCAGGATGTGAGCCGCCTCGACAGCGAAAACCCGCCGGTCTACGTGCAGGCGTTCGTGGACAAGAACTTCGAGACGCCCATCTACGACGGTTTCCTCCCCCGCACTGGCGCGCTGCAACTGCCCGGCTACGAGCAACTCAACTTTGAATTTACGCGGGACACCGCCACGGTGCTTGAGGTAGCCAAGGACCCCGGACTGGGTGTTGTCGGTTTCTTCTTCGGCTTGATGACCCTGGGCTTCACGCTGTCTCTCTACACCAGCTTTACCCGCTGCTGGGCGCGCATCCGCGTTGACGAGGCGCGACCGGGCACGGTGAGTCTGCTCGTGGGGGGAATGGCCGAAAAGAACAAGGTCAGCTTTGAGCGTGACTTTGAACGGTTGGCGAACCGCATCAAGGAGAACCTGGGCACGGCGGCGCGGGACGCGATCAAGGGACGTGCTCCGGAGACGCCTGCGCCCGCAACCGAAGCAGTAGAAGTATAATAGCATCACGTTACTTTCCGGCCCGCTTAGGAGGAGATATGGGTTTCGACGCACCAACGTTTGGGTTCAACGAGCCGACGCTCACAGTAGTTGCCTACCTGTCGTACCTGCTGGCGTTCCTGTTCTTCTGCGCCCACTTGATGACGCGTTCGGGTCGCGCTGTGCTGGCCCCAAGGAGCCATGTGACGCTGGCGGGTGCTGGTGCGGGCGCCGCGACGGGTGGCAGCATGGATGTCACCCTGGATGGCGGAGATGAAGGCGGGCGGCAGGGTGTGTCCTATTCGCCCATTCTCGGACACATTGCTACCGGCATAGTGGTGCTAGCGTGGCTTTCGCTGGGCACCGCGCTGGGAATGCGGTGGGTACAGGCCGGGCATCCGCCCTACGTGACCCTGTATGAGATTGCCACCGTGCTGGTATTCGGCATCACGACGGTTTACCTGGTGCTTTTTGAGGCGGTGCTGAGGACGAAAGCGGTGGGTGCTTTCGTGGTGCTGTTGATCTTTTGCCTCCACAGCTACGCCGTCTGGTTCATCCCGACCGACCTCAAGCGGACCATCGAGCTGGTGCCCGCGCTGAGGTCCAACTGGCTGGTCATCCACGTCTCGATGGCGATAATTTCCTACAGCGCCTTCGCGGCCGCGGCGGGGGCGGGTCTGACCTTCCTGGCGAAGCACCACCTCAAGGGCCGCATATCGGCGGCGCTGCCCTCCGGCGCGGCAATCGAGGAGTTCATGTACAGGGCGGTGGCGGTGGGCTTTCCGTTCGTCACGCTGGTGCTGATTACCGGGGCCATATGGGCGCAGGAAGCGTGGACGAAGGCCTGGTCGTGGGACCCAAAAGAGGTGTGGGCGCTCATCACCTGGCTTACCTACGCCGCATACCTCCACGTCAGGGTGCAACGCGGTGTGCGCAACGTCACCATGGCCTGGCTGTCCCTTATCGGCTTCGCCGTGGTGCTGTTCACCTTCATGGGCGTGAACTACCTGGTTGAGTGGTTTGGCCTGCAATCGATGCACACCTACAGCATCGACAGCGGGCGGCCGCCGGGCCTGAGCGTGGCGAGCATCGGCACCGTGGTTATATTTGTAGTGCTGCTACTGCTGGCATTCATAAGCTGGCTGCGTGTGAAGTTCCCCTCGAAGCGCGCTGCCAGGAAGTAGTTCACGCTTGGCGCACGTAATACAAGCAACGAGGGCGGGGCTAAAGCCACACTTCTGGGTCGGTGTCGCCCTGCTAATCCTCGGTCACGTGCTGATATTCGCCCGAACGCCCGCAGGGGAGTTTCTGCGCCCTACGTCAGATTACTGGTTCGCGGCGGTGTGGTTCGGCTACATCTTCGCGCTAGACGCGCTGCTCTACCGCCGCGATGGTCGCTCCCTGTTCGTCTCGCATCGCAAGGTCTTCCTGTGGATGCTGCCGCTGTCGGCTGTGGGGTGGCTGGGCTTCGAGGGTGTCAACTGGTTCGTCCAGAACTGGCACTACCTGCGACCCTTCGACATCCCCGAATGGTGGGCGCAACTCTGGTCGATGATATTCTTCAGCACGGTCATCCCCGCTGTTTGGGAGACGGCGCAGTGGGTCGGGGGCTGGGGCTTCATACAGCGATTGGGCCGCACCAAGACCTTTGCGGTGCGTAAGTCGCTCCTGGTGGCTCTTGTAATCGCCGGGGTGCTCTTCTTCGTATTGCCCGCCCTCTTTCCGCTGTACTTCTTCCCGCTAATCTGGGGCTTCGCCGCTCTCATCCTCGACCCCATCAACTACGTGCGCGCTTACCCCTCCATACTGGGGTACTGGTCGCGGGGCGACTGGCGCGTGCCCCTGGCGCTCTTCATCGGCGGCACGATTTGCGGGTTCCTGTGGGAGTTCTGGAACTTCTGGGCGTTCCCGAAGTGGTACTACACCATTCCGTTTGTAGGCTTTGGCAAAATATTCGAGATGCCGGTGCTAGGGTACCTAGGCTACGGGCCGTTTTCCTGGGAGTTGTTCGCCCTGTTCTGGTTTTTCGCGGGGCTGATCCTACGTAAGGACTCACAAGAAGTTGACGACGTAGAATCGATCATTGTGCCAGGCAGCAGCGTCCCAAAGGGGTGACCTGTGCTGGCGTAATGACTCAAAACAGAAAGAGGGGAACTGCCACGAGTGCAGTTCCCCTCTTTCCATTGCGGTCCTCGGCTGGGGCAGGACCGACATATGTGCTCAAGAACGGCACAGGTTCATCTTCGGCTTGCGCCTGATTTCCCGCAGCGCTTTCTTGTTACGATACACCGTGATAACCGTGGTGCCGTCGCCGGAAACGATCATCACGAGGTCGCGCAGCTTGGAGAGCCTCGGTTCGACTTCGCGGTAGCGCTCCACGTCCCTGCGCCTCAAGATGTAGAACCGGACCCCGGTACGGTGCTCGAGGATACCGTACCGGCGAACGAGTTCCATATCACTCGCACGCAGGTTGCTTTGCGCGCCTCTCTGCCGCGCGTGCTCACTCAATCCCGCATTTACACCGCTGCCGTCCCTACCCATGATGCGCCGTCCCAACCCATGCTATGGCATGGAGTAGCCGTCACACTAGCCGGTCCCACCGCACGAGGCGGTAGGTGA
>DASVRN010000097.1:0-10453 GCA_036388595.1 Chloroflexia bacterium | reverse complement strand
ACCTTCGCTTGGCTCACTCAGTGTCGGCGCTTGCGGTGTGACTACGAAGTGCTACCACAAAGTACTGAAGCCTTCATCTACATTGCTATGTCCCGTCTCATGCTTCGTCGCCTCGCTCGCTGACCTTTTCAGACTGTTTCTCAGATGTTGGTCTTTCCAGCAGGTGGGTTTCAACACTATCGTTCCCGTTGAACAACAGCATCCCTCTTCACCTTCTTGAGATCCTTCGCTACGCTCAGGATGACAGGAGGGGCTGTGGTCCTGATGCCTCAACGGCGGCCTACTCACGCACCCGATATCACAAACCGCATCACGTTTCACGTTTCACGTTTCAGAACCACGTTTCACTGACCCATCAGCCACTTCTCCATCATCGCCCTATCGACCGGGCCGACGTGGGTCTGGCGGATGATGCCGTCTTTGTCGATGAAGAAGGTGGTGGGGATGGGGAGCACGTGGTATAGGTTGGTGATGTGGTTGCCGTCGTCGGGGAGGAGGGGGAAGCGCATGTCGAACTCCTGTGAGAACGCCTTCACCGTTTCGACGCTGCTGCTCGTCGCCACGCCAAGCACCTCATAGTTACCCTCGGCGTGCGTCTCCTGGTACATCTTGACGATCTCGGGTATCTCCACTCGGCACGGCGCGCACCAGGTAGCCCAGAAGTTGATCATGACGGGCTTGCCGCGCAGGTCACTCAGCTTGACCTCTTCGCCCGCCAGGTTGCGCAGGGTGAAGTCGGGCGCTTCCGAGTTGAGCGTGGGCGCGGGGCCTGTGCCGGGCGACTTAAGGTACTCTATCCGGCTGTTCACGGCCAGGTTGGTCTGCCACTCGTTCTTGCGGGTCAGCGCGTCCTGCTCGTCGCTCGCCCCGGACACCACGAACGCCCCGATGTACTTGTTGATGAGGAACGCATCCGCCACGGGCACCCGCAAATCATCCAGGTCGAGGTTGTACCGCGCCAGGGTATCCTGCATCTCCGGCTCGGTCACGCCCAGCCGCTCGATTACGCCCTTGAGGGCAGCGTCCACCTCCTGCTGCGTGACCGTCACGCCGTTCTTCCTGGCGTCCTGCGTCTGTAGCTTGCGGTCGATAAGGGTCTCCAGCACCTGGCCGGGGCTTTGCGGCTCCTCGTCGCTCTTCGCCAGTTCAAAGGTCGCACGCGCAAGGTCAATCTCCCGCGTTACCTCACCGTTGTAGATGTACTCGCCGTTTACGCGGGCTACGGCGTCGGAGGGCACGTTGAAGGTGGGGTTGGTTATGAACACCCACAAACCGAGGATAACCAAACCGGCCACTGACGCAATCAGCATCGTGATGTTGCGGCGGCGGGCCTGGGCTTTGGCCGCGGCGCGGGCGGGTGAAAGGGTTGGAGGTTCCGCCGAGCGTGCGGGCTGGTCGTAATCGTAGGCCCTGCCGCTGGTCTTGATTTCTACTTCGAAGCCGAGATCGGGGTCGGTGTGCTGCGTGGGCTTTGTGCTGCTCATATTAGAGTACGAACCAGTTGATGTCGGGAGGGGCCAGGAGGGTCACCAGGTTGAAGAACACGAGGAAGCCCATCACCACGAGCAGGACGCCGCTCACCAGCGAGACGATGTTCACCTGGTCGATGATTTTCCATTTGCCCGCTTTGAGCGTGTAGCTGCGGCGGGTGAGGCGCTTCAGCACGCCCGAAATCTGCCCCATCGCCAGCGCGGTGATGAGGAACGGCACACCCAGGCCGAGCGAGTAGGCGACGAACGGCACGAAGGCATCCTGCGTGTTGCCGTTCAGCGCGAGCGTGAAAATGAGGCCAAGCGTGGGGCCTATGCAGGGGGTCCAGCCGACGCCAAAGCCCAGCCCGATAAGGAACGAGCGCACGTAGCCCAGGTTCTGCGCGGGCCGCACGTCGAGGCGGCGGGTGTAGTCGAGGAACTGTATGCGGATGAGGCCGATCATGTGCAGCCCAAATATGAACAGCATACCCCCCGCTACGTACTGGATGATGCGCTTGTTCTCGTACAGCAGCGTGCTCAACGCCCCGGCAAGGTTGCCGATCATCGCGAACACAATCGTGAAGCCGAGCACGAAAAGCAGCGCGTTAGCCAGCACAATGCCACGGGCGGTGGTCTGCGTCATAGCAGCCTGCCCACCCCCGGCACCTGATACCCCCCGCGCCACCGGCAAGGCGGACCCACCCAGGTAGCCTATATAAGCGGGCACCAACGGCAACACGCAAGGCGACAGGAACGACAGCAGCCCCGCCAGAAACGCTATCCACAAAGTAGGTGATTGCATACATTTTCCCTTCTGGTCCCGAAACGTGAAACGTGAAACGTGAAACGTGATGCGGCTTGTGATACGTGGTCCTGCATGAGCCACGATGATACTTATTGTACCATCACGTTTCACGTTTCACGTTTCAGAACCCGTTTCACGTTTCAGCGACACGCAACGCCGACATCTTGTAAATCTGCAACTGCGCCTCGGATTCGGCTACGGCGCGGTCCATGCGTGGGAAGGCGAACCAGACGGTCCCGGCGGCGGCCAGGAACCCGGTGATGATGCGCACCCACCAGTTGAGCGAGAACGGCTGCGAGCCTATCGTGAACATGCCGAAGTTGGCTTCCGCCGTCATGTCGAGCATCGTATCGCGGAAGCCGAACATATGGGTCAGGCCATCCGCCAGCATCGGCAGGAGCATCACCGCGAAGAGCCACAAGGGTAGCGGCTTCTGGAGCCACTGCAACCAGGATATACCCCTGTCGCGTCCCAGGGCGTACAGCACGCCGAAGACGATGAACCCGCCATAGATCGCGGTGTTGCGGTAGCAAAAAGCCACCTGGTAGCCGAAGACCGTGCCCGCCCGCTCCGGTAGCTGGTGGCAGGTGAGAGCGTAGGCGGTGTAAATCGGGTCGGAAACACCAGTCCAGCCCAGCGCGAGAAACACGGGGGCTAACCAGGGCAGCGCCACGAATACCCCGATAAAGATTAGCGCCACCTTCAGCCAGTGCTTGCCCATCCAGCGCGCCGCGCGGTCCAGAAACGACTCCCTGTACGCCGGGACTACGCTCCGGCCATATTGCCTATCACGCCGCGCCACTTCCAGGTACGCCCGTAGCTCCGGCTCCGTGATGGGAGCCACCAGCCTGCCGTACTGCCCGTCCTCCACCACGATCACGGGGATCTGCTCGTGCATCTGGTCGTACAGCGCCATGTCGTCCAGGATGTTGGTTTGTTGCACCTCAAGATGGTACTGGGGCGTCAGCTTATCGAGGAGGTCTAAAGCATCCTCGCACAAGTGGCACCCAGGCTTGGTGTATATCGTGACGCGCATATAAAGAGACCGTCTTCCAGCAGGCGTGACATTGCGGTGCGTCAAGGCACCCACGTCTGAGACTTAGCGAACAGGGACTAGCATTAAGATTATACGAGGGGCAGCGGAGGGGGTCAAGGGGACGATAGACTATGGACGATGGACGATGGACGATGGACGACACCAGAAACCATCTCATAAAGGTGGCGTCTGCAAAGAGCACATCAGCCCCGACCTTGTCATTTCGAACGGAGTGAGAAATCTCGTCCTTCACCTGGATGTTTCCTCTTTCTTACGGTGCTGTGATGCTGAAGGAAAGGTGATTAGTAGGCTACTTGAGTGCTGAAGGACGAGATTTCTCACTCCGTTCGGAATGACAATGCCTCTTTTAGGTGCCCACATCGTACCAAGGGACTTTACGCTAGCTTGGATTCTCAGCCGCGGCGAAGTCCTTTTTCGCCAGGTCTTTCACGGCAGGCCCCTGGATAACCTTGCCCTCGGCGCTGAAGCGTGAGCCGTGACATGGGCAGTCCCAGCTCTTTTCGCCGCTGTTCCAGTTGACGATGCACCCCATGTGCGTGCATACGGGAGAGACTGCGTGGACTGTCCCATGCTCGTCCCTGTACGCGGCTACCTTCTCGCCACCGACTTCTACTATGGCCCCTTCGCCCGAAGCCAGCCTCGATAGGGACTCGACCTCTGGCGGGGCCAGGCGTGCTCCAAGCCAGTGCTTCGGTATGCCGAGGTTCTCCTGGATGAGCTTGCCCACCGAGGGCGCTCGATTGGGGTCGTAGAACTCGGCCCACGGGTTCTGGATGCCGAGTATCAGGTCTGAGAGGACCATTCCCGACAGGGTGCCGTTGGTCATGCCCCAGGCGCTGAAACCCGTCGCCACGTACAATCGGTCGGACCCAGGGTTCAGCTTGCCGATGTAAGGCACCCTGTCTATTGAGTAGTTGTCCTGCGTGGACCAGCGGTACTCGAACTCCTCCACCCCGAAGGACGTGCGAGCGAACTCCTCCAGCGCCGTGTAGTGCTGCTCCGTATCGGTTTCTTCCCCTGTCCTGTGCTTCTCCCCCACCACGATCAAGAGCCGCCCGCCTTCGTACGGGGTAGTGCGTACCGAGCGTGTCGGCGAGCCGGTGTTGATATACATGCCGTCGGGGTCCTGGGCTTCGTCAATGCGGGCGCACACCACGTACTCACGGTAGGGGTGCACCCTGGCGAAGAGCAGCCCGCGGTCTAGGAATGGGAAGTGCGTGGCGACGATTACGTCCTGCGCCGACACCACGCCCTTATTCGTCATCACCCTATGCGGAGTCCCTTCCTCCACGTCAAGCGCCCGCGTATCCTCGAAGACGAAGCTGCCGTCGCCGGGCAAACTTTCCGCCAGGTGCAACAGGTACTTGCGCGGGTGGAACTGGGCTTGATTGTCATACCGGATGGCCCCGTTTGTGAAATAGGGGAGCCTGGTATCCTTGACGAAGCTCACCGGAAGCCCTAACTTCTGCGTGGCTTCTAGCTCGTCTTGTACGCTCTGCAATTCTTCCTGGGTTTCGGCGTAGATATAGTTACTTTTCCGCTCGAAGTCGCAGTCGATCCCTTCTTCCGCAACGAAGCGGGCGATCCGCTCGAGGGCTGCCTGGTTGGATTGGGCGTAGATGCGTGCGCCTTCCTCGCCAAACTTCTTGATTAGTTCAGCGTAGATCAAGCCGTGACCGGAGGTTACTTTCGCGGTGGTATGCCCGGTCACCCCCTCTACCAGCCGCGCGGCTTCAATGACGGCGACCCTTTTACCGGCGCGCTTCAGGAGAGTGGCGGCGGTCAGGCCCGCGATGCCACCTCCCAGGACCGCCACGTCAACCGACACATCCCCCTGGAGGGAAGGGAAGCGGCGTCCCGGTGCCGAGTCGATCCAGAATGATTCGTGCTTATCCGAAGGCGTTGACGGCATTGTCGTGTCCATAATACAAACGACCTCCATTCATATAAGCTGTACGATATTTTCGAGCAAGCACTGTACCCGCGTACTTAACCTTCTACGGGACTAAGTAACAAAAAGAGGCAAGACGAATGAGATACATTCATCCTTCCTCTATCTACGCATTGGCAATCCCCTGGCAGCATGGCTACGGGCTACCTGCAATGTATAGAAACACGGGGTCCAAGGTGGAACTTGTCATTCTGAGTGGTGCATCTTGCAAGTAAGTTACCAAAAAGAGGAGCAACCTCCCCTCTGTCATCCTGAGCGTAGCGAAGGATCTCAAGAAGGTGAGTAGAGGTTCTGTTGAACACTGGGTGAAGGGGTGCCGAAAGTTCTGAGGGGTAGCAAAGGCAACCTTTGAGATCCTTCGCTACGCTCAGGATGACAAGGCCTCTCCTACTCCTCTTTTTGGTAACTTAGTTGCAAGATGCACCACTGAGCGCAGCGAAGAATCTCGTCCTCCACCTAGATGTTACCCCTTTCTATTGCACCACAGCACCCTTGCGGCAGTGCGGCAGTGTAGCACCATACTAGCACCATAGCAGGCTGTTGGCATAAGGAAAGGGGCTATTTGGGTGCTGTAGGACGAGATTCTTCGCTGCGCTCAGAATGACAAAGGGGGATAGGCTCCCGCACACTCAGCCGTGTGCAGATAGGCCCCAGTTGCTAGCGATCTACTTCCCCTGGCTGCGGCTAATGGAAATGGACCCGCCGCCAACCAATGGCTGCTGTCTATTGTTTCTTGTCTTTGCGAGGCGTGGTCTGGGGAGGTTTGGTCGTGCCGTACAGGGCGCTGCCGAGCACGGTGTCCCGCGGTGGTGCTGGGGTCTGTTCCTTGCGAGGGCGGAACTTCTGCATCCATTCAGCTTGCGAGGTTGACTGGCCGACCATATCCGTGAAGGCCATTGCCGTGCTGATAGCTGTTATAGCCGCGGCAAAGCCGGTGTTAAAGTCGCGTACCACGTGCTCCCCTTGTATGTAAAGGGTTAGCGTAATCAAAATGCCGATGACGACAAAGCCGGGCAGGTTGGCCCATATCCACCGGCCAGGGTTATGCACCCTGCGATAGAAGACTATGCTTTGTGGGACCCCCACCGCGAGGCCCGCGATTACGCCCGTGCCCACGAGTATCGTGAGCAGGAACAACGAGCCACCCATGCCCCTGTCAACGACCAGTCCCACCATTTGCTTGCTGATGACGTAGATGGCTACCCACCCCACGGTGCGCCCGATTATAGTGGCCCCCGCCCACTCCAACACGCCCGACCGCTTCATGAACGGCAACAGCACGAGGCCCTGGCATACCGCAAGCACTACCCCGGCCACAAGCCCACCCGCTATCGCGGCGAGCAAGTTCAAAGAGGCCCCGGAATCTACCGGCTGCGCGATTGACAGCGCTCTCCGCGCACCTTCAGCTTCGGGGGCCAGCAGCGCCTCAACACCCTTCCCCAGGAAGTCGCCAAGCGTGAAAGCAATAAAAGTAGCGAGCGCCCAGCCCAACCAGGCGAGCCAGATTACGCACCCGGATGGGGCATTATGACTGCGCGCATACTCGTCGTACTCGTTCAGTGGCATGCTGAGCTACCTCCCCCCTGACGCTGTGAAGCTCTTCACTTCTACCGCTATCAAGGAAACTTCGCGCCATGTTATCTCGTGTGACGGGCGTGTAACACGCTGGTGCTCCGCGATGTAGACAGGGTAGCCGTACGTGGGGTCGAAACGCACTTCCAGGTCGTAGAAGATGGAACGGCCTTCACCATCGACCTGGCGGAGATTGTCACTCTCATAAGCTTCTACAATATCCCGCACCATATCAAACATCTGCTGCACCGTCATATTGCGGAGGGTGCGAGAGTAGGAGTCCATGTCGTTTTCGACTATCGGCTGACCAACATACAGGTGCCGGACCACTACCACAGACCTACCGTCGTCAGCAACACGCAACGTGACGTCATCATTGCGGCTATGTATCGTAACCTCGTAGCTGTCTATCCCACGCTCCTGCCACTTTAAGAAAGCTGCCTCGTAGTCGGCGGAACTGATGTTTCTGGTATTAGCTTCGACATGCAGAGGTACGGCCAGCTTATATAGCCCTATACTAGCTAAACAGGCGATTATCAGAACTATTACCCCGGCACTTCCGAAGAGTGTGTACTTGCGCTGGCCTTCAGACATCATGACAACCTCTTACTATAGAAATATACCTATTAGTAGTATATCGCTTGGGCAACCATTAAGTTAACGCGAGTCCGCCAGGGATTCTAACGGCTGTTCTCATCATTTAAGGACCGGGGCAAAGTCCAGATCGAAGCTCCGAAGTGGCACAACAGCCGGCGGTATGATAGACTGTCACATAGCCCGCTCTATCCGCGGGTTACGGCGCCGTAACCCTATATCCGATGGAGGATTTTCGATGGTTTTACAGTCAGACGCACCCGGCAAACTCTCCGACAATGGCGCGGTTGTAGCTGCCGAACACACCCCCGACATCAAAGGTCCGCTCCCCGGACCGAAGGCGCAGGCGGTATTCGACCGGGACTGCGCGGTCATCTCCCCCTCTTACACTCGCTCTTATCCGTTCGTCATGGCCTATGGCAAGGACTGCATGGCCTGGGACGTGGACGGTAACCGCTTTATTGACTTCACGGCGGGCATCGCGGTACTCGCTACCGGCCACTCCCACCCCGAAGTGGTGCGCGCCGTGCAGGAGCAGGCCGCCAAATACATCCACATGGCGGGCACCGACTTTTACCTGCCCGAAGCCGTTGAGCTGGCCGAGACCCTCTGCCGCATCACCCCCGGCGACCACGAGAAGCAGGTCTTCTTCACCAACTCCGGCACCGAGTCGATTGAAGCCGCGATGAAGCTGTGCCGCCACCACTTGGGCCGCCCGGTGCTCATCTCGTTCCTCGGGGCCTTCCACGGGCGCACTTACGGCTCGATGTCTCTGTCGTCCAGCAAGTACCTGCACCGCACCAAGTACCAGCCGCTGGTGGGCGGCATCTACCACGCCCCGTTCCCCAACCCCTACCGTTCCCCCATGCCCCACGTGCCGACCCAGGAGTTGGGCCGCGCCTGCGTGGACTACATCGAGAAGACGATGTTCCGGCACCTGGTCTCCCCCACCGAGGTGGGCGGCATATTTGTCGAGACGATCCAGGGTGAAGGCGGGTACGTGGTGCCCACCGACGACTTCTACCCCGCCCTGCGCGACCTGTGCGACCGCTACGAGATCCCGCTGGTGCTGGACGAGGTGCAGTCGGGCTTCGGGCGCACCGGCAAGATGTTCGCGATAGAGCACTGGGGCATCGAGCCGGACATCATGTGCTTCGCGAAGGGTATCGCGTCGGGCATGCCGATGGGCGCAATCGTAGCCCGCAAGAGCATCATGGGCGGCTGGACGTCGGGCGCGCACGCCAACACCTACGGCGGTAACGCCCTGGCAATGGCCGCCTCTCTCGCCACCATCCGCCTGCTCGAAGAGGGCCTCACCGACAACGCCCGCCAGATAGGCGACTACGTCATGCAGCGCACGAACGGCTGGCTCGACCGCTATTCCTTCGTGGGCGACGTGCGAGGCAAGGGCCTGATGATAGGTGTCGAGATAGTGAAAAGCAAGGAGAGCCGCGAAGCCGACCACGACCTGCGCGACCGCATCGTGGACGAATGCTTCAAGCGGGGCCTGCTCCTGCTGGGCGCGGGGCCAAACACGATACGCTTCTGCCCGCCCCTCACCCTCGACCGCCCCACCGCCGATGCGGCCCTGGACATCATGGAAGCGGTGATGGATACGGTTTAGACGGAAACGCAAAGGCGCGAAGGACGCAAAGAACGCGCAAAGATTAGGTAGGTCTTCTAAACGAAAAGGGCCAGGGTACGTGATGCCGTACCCTGGCCCTTTTCGTTTTGCGCAAAGTACCGACCACATGACCTTTTCTGATGCTTTTTCCTTCTTATACGCGCCTCAAAGAAAGCAACTGCAACCACAAGGCAGAAGCTACGTTCTAGGTAACGGGCCGGCAAAATAAAGTCACTAGAGCACGACGGAGGGACCACTATGAAGGTCAGGCATTTGAACAGGGCTAGCAGCTGGCTGGCCGTTCTTGCGCTGTTGGTATCGAGCGCGGCAGCGTACGCAACGCCTTTGCAGCAGGAGGGTGGCTCGTTCGCCGCCGCTGAGTTCCAGAAGCTGTGGCGTCGTACTGATGAGCTTGTGCTGCATAACCAGATAAGGCGCGGGTACTTCTGGGGGCCGGGACCGCTCACCGAGCCGTTCGTGGAGCAATGGATAGGCGCGCCGGACAACAACAAAATACAGGTGCAATACTTCGATAAGAGCCGTATGGAAATCTTCAACCCCGCGGGTGACAAGAACAACCGCTTTTACATCACCAATGGCTTGCTTGCCGATGAATTGATCAGGGGCCATATCCGTCTCGATGGTACCAGGAAGTACGTCGAGTGGTACCCCGCCAGGATACCGCTAGCCAGCGATCCTGACGACCCTACCGCCCCGACCTACGAAACATTCGGTTTGCTTGTCTCCGTGGGCACAGGTTCCAAGACCGGGCAAATCGTGGCGGAGGACGTAAAGGGCGGCCCCGCGCGCACGACCCCGCCGCCTCCCTCGACGGATACTAACCGTTATGCCGGGTATGGTGTCAAACAAGCCTACTACAGTGAGAATGGACACAATATACCGGACGTTTTTTGGAACTTCCTTAACGCCACTGGGGAAATGTTGCCTGAACGGAACGACACGCCCTTTGTGGCTCACCTGCACGACCCGTGGTTCTACGCCACTGGCTACCCGATCAGTGAACCATATTGGGCTAGCGTCAAGATCGAGGGGCGGCAGGGCACTGACGTGCTGATTCAAGCCTTCGAGCGGCGCGTGCTCACCTACGTGCCTTCAGCCCCGGAGGGCTTCAAGGTACAGATGGGCAACATCGGCCAGCATTACTATGAGTGGCGTTACGGAAGCCCCGGTAAGCCACGTCCTATGTACACCCTACCGGCACCGCTATCGACATGCACCGGCAATGCGAAGCCTACCGGCCCCTTAGGTGTACTTTGGTCGGAGGACGTGATGTTACAGAACAGGCTAGGGTGCCAGAGCCAGGCCACCGGCCTTGAGATGGATATAACGATTCAGGACTTCGAGCGCGGGCACATGG
>DASVRN010000096.1:0-3945 GCA_036388595.1 Chloroflexia bacterium | reverse complement strand
GGCAGCGGGTACGGTCTGACGTGGATATAATTCCAGGGTTGGAGTGTGGCCCGCATCGAGCCACGTCAGGCTGTGGGGTTGGGCAACAAGGTCGCTTCTCTTGTCCGTCTGAAAGCTCGCGTTGTCGGCTTTCACCGCCTCAACGATCTCGGCGCTGAGAGGCATGAATACCGTGCCGCTCTCCTCCACGCCATAATCCGCCACCGAGTACGCCTTTATCTCGCCCCGCAACCAGCGTGGAGTCGGCGGCTGTAGAGCCAACCAGGCAGCCCCCAGCAGCGCCAGTTGCGCAAGGAGGCTGCATAGCAGCAGGACGCGAATCTCTCCAGCGCCTGCCCGGTCCCTTTGCAGTCTCGGTAGCTTAGCCTGCACCGTGTGCCCGTCCCGGTCCGGGGACAGCCACCGCAGGCTCGTTGTCGGTCTCCGGGTGCTCGGAGTGAAGCGCCTGGATCACTTCGGTCCAGTCCAGGCTCTCCACCGCTGGTGCGCCCCGACCCAGGAGACCATAGGCCAGTACCGGCTTCTGCTTGCCGCGCACGACCATTGGCCCCAGGTCCTCGACCAGCCACTCCGAAGGGTCGGAGAGCGCGGCCAGGGTGTGCTCGCTGAAGGCGATATCACAGCGGGCAAGGTCCTTCGTCATAGACTGCAAGCGAGAAGCAAGGTTCACGGCATCCCCGATAACCGTGTATTCCATGCGGGCTTCCGAGCCGATTTGTCCCGCTACGACGGTGCCGGTATTGATACCTATGCCCTGGCGCAGGGGTGCCCAACCTTCCTTTGTGCGGTGCTCGTTCAGCCTCTCCAGGGCGGATTGCATAGCCAGGGCGGTAGCCATGGCGCGGTCGGCGTGGTCCGGCATGTCCACGGGCGCTCCGAAGATTATCAGGGTCGAGTCGCCGCCGAACTTGTTCACTATGCCGCCGTTCTCCTGGGCCGCCTGGATGACGTTGCTGAAGTGCTCGTTCAGGAGGTCCACGATAGCGGTGGCGGAGTATTGCTCGGACAGCTTCGTGAAGTCGCGTAAGTCGCTAAACAGCACGGTGACTTCCCGCTGCTCGCCACCCAGTTCTATCTGGCCCGCGAGCAGCTTTGCAGATACCTCGGGTGACACGAACCGGCCAAAGAGGTCTTTGACGAAAAGCGAATGACGCAAGCCCGTGACCATGCCGTTGAAGCGAGATGCCAGCACCCCCAATTCGTCCTGGCGGGTCGCGGGGATCTGCACGTCTAGGTCGCCGTGGGCGACGTCGTTGGAGGCGTTCACCAGTTGTGCCACCGGCCGGTGTATGCCGGACGCGATCATGTGCCCGACGAACACTATGAGCAGCAGGCCCAGCGCGAACAGCGGGAGCAACTTCCACACCGTCTCGCGCAGGTTCGAGTCGAGCGTCGTCGTGCTGAGTATCACCCCGTACACGCCGATGGGAGCGCCCTTGACGCCGTTGCCCGGCACCACACCCAGCGCCTCCACATACGAGCCACCCGGCAGCGTAACCGTCCTCAGGCGCACTTGCTCTCCTGAGTTGCGGACGACTTCCTGGTACCAATCGCCGGGGAGGGCAGGCACCGCCGGCCTGGCCTCGGAGGAGGTCAGCATATACTGCGGGACCCCATCGCTGGTGTAGAAGCCCGCCCCGTCGCTGAGGCTGCTCCTGGCAAGCTGTCGCATCAGGCGGGAAAGATCGGTACCCACGAGCACGGCACCGACTATGTTGTTGCCGCTGCGCGCCGGACCCGCAGTGTAAAAAACAGGTCCGTTCGGGGTGTCTACCACGGACGAGGCTTTGTCCAGCGTGCCGGAGGGGTGCAAGGCCTCGTCCACGAGGGCTGTTAGACCGGCGGGCACGTTATCCGAGGGAGCCGCGCCCTGGTTCTCCGACAGGTCCAGCAGGGCCTCCCCGCCAGCGTTTACCACCAGCAGCCTATCGAAGCCGTAGTTGACGGCTTGCGGCGCGGCGAGGCTACGCAGGGCCTGCGCGTCCTCTTTAACGACGGCATCAGCAAAGCCCTGCGTGTAAATGATGGCACGCAGGCCCCCCAATTGATCGACTTCCGCTTTCGTGAGGCCATCGGCGGCACCACGCGCGGCGTCCAGCAACTGGTTGTTGAAGCGCGCGTGCAGCGACTCGTTGGCCGAGTTGAGAAGCACGTACGTACCAACCATTGCGAACACCGTCGCCAGCACGAGGTAGGGTACGATAATCTGGTTGCGCAGGCGGCGGGTAAGGAATCCCACGACCCTGCTAAACACAGGACCCAAAAATGAACCGGCCTTATCAGGCATAGGTAGCTTTACTCCCGCTAATTTTGCTCATTACACCCATTATAGGTGCGGTCCGAGCGCGGTGATATAGCTACAGAGGGGTATATGCCTATGGCCGATATGTACTAGCGTGAGCCGGTGTGAGGCTGGATTTTTAGCCGGTGCAGGGGAATTGTCCGGTTATTCGGCCATGCTGTTCATGGGCGCGAGCAAAGTAAGAGGGCCTGTGGCGTACAGGTGGTAGACCATGCTGGCCTCAGGTGTGCCGGTAGACGATTCTCGGAGCCGCTGCCACTCGTGGGGCGGCACCATAAGGAAGACCTGGACTACCCTTGGATCGAACTTTACGCCGCTCTCCGCGATGAGTATATCGCGCGCCTCTTCGTAGCTACGGGCGGGAGAATAGGGCCTATCCGAGGTGATGGCGTCGAAGGCGTCTACAACGGAGAAGATGCGGGCCTCCAACGGGATGTCCTCACCGCGCAGCCCGCAGGGATAGCCGCTGCCGTCCCAGCTTTCGTGATGGAAGCGCACGATGGGCAACGTCTCCCGGAGGAAGCCCAGGTTCTTGAGCAGCTTGTAGCCGATTTCAGGGTGGCGTCGCATCTCGGCCCATTCCTCGGGCGATAGCGGCCCCGGCTTGCGGAGCACCGCGTCAGCGATGCCTATCTTGCCGACGTCGTGTAGGAGCGCTCCCTGCTCGATGGACTTCAGTTGCAGGCGGTCCGTGATGCCCATCATCTTAGCCAGCTTCATTGTGAAGGTGACCACGCGCCTGCTGTGCCCGTGCGTGGCGTCGTCGCGGGCGTCCAAAATACCGGCGAGCGTCTGAAGCGTGGACCTGTGGGCCTCCTTCAGCTCATCGTAAGCCTGCTCCAGTTGCTCGGCCTTGAGGAGTTGTTCTTCGTACAGGCGGGCGTTCTCGATAGCGATGGCCGCCGCGTCCGCCAGTACCTCCAGTAGCTCAACGTCCTCGGCGTTAAAGTCGCCCCCCGATAGCTTATCTACCAGCTCGACCACACCGATAGTCCGGCCCTGCACCTTCAGTGGCACGCTCAACAGTTTGCGCGTAGTATAGCCGGTCTTCTTGTCTACCTGCCCGGAGAAGAAGGGGCTGCTGGCGGTGTCGTTCTCGATGTAGGGGGTGCCGAGCAAGGCCGTAACGCCCACCACGCTGCGGTCGTTGATGGGCAGGGTCAGGCCCACTAGCTGGTCGGCAGCCGGACCGCACGCCACGCGGAAGGTGAGGCTGCGACCGTCAGGGGTGACAAGCAGCAGCGAGCCACCCTCGGCCGCCATCAATTCGGCCGCCGACGCCATGATCTGGTTCAGCAGCTTGTCCAGCTGAATGATGGAATTGAGCGAGCGGATTATACCGTACAGCCTCCGCAGGCGGTCGCTCGAGGTTTGCATATTAGTAGGCCGTGGTGGTTCCGAGTGTAAGCTCATCTGCTGGCGCGTCTGTCTCTTCTACAAAGCGTAGGCTGGAACGCCGGGCACCATTTACCCTGGCGCTTACCCCTCCATGCTCATTGTAGTAGTCGCGGTGGTGTTTTCGTAATAGCACAAGGGTACCCCACACAATCAGAAGAGAGTACCACGTAGTACTAAGAACGTATTTCAAAACCTGGAAGATAAAGGTTGTAGGGGCAGGCCCCCGTGCCTGCCCTGGTTGGAGA
>DASVRN010000095.1:0-45511 GCA_036388595.1 Chloroflexia bacterium | reverse complement strand
ACCTTCGCTTGGCTCACTCAGTGTCGGCGCTTGCGGTGTGACTACGAAGTGCTACCACAAAGTACTGAAGCCTTCATCTACATTGCTATGTCCCGTCTCATGCTTCGTCGCCTCGCTCGCTGACCTTTTCAGACTGTTTCTTAGATGCTACCCTTGTCGCTACGCTGAACATCCAGCACTCTGATCCACTACGTTCAACATCGTCCCTGCTCACCTTCTTGAGATCCTTCGCTACGCTCAGGATGACAGGGGGTAATATGGGTGCTGCTACCCAACTTTACCACAGCCCAGGTACCGACGAATAGAGGCACAAGCTTAAAATTGGCGTATTATCGCCACTTGGTCAGAATGTTCTCGCGCCCGAAAAGCTGCACCGTAAATACTATCACGAGGGCGTCTATCACCAGCAGGCCCAACGCCGTTCCCGCGATGAGGCCGACGTTTATCTGCACAGCCCCCGTAATCTGTCCGACCAGAGCGCCCACCACCGGCAATATGACCAAAGAGCCAAGCTGCTGTGCGCTCTGAACGTCACGGACTTTTGAAGAGATCAAGATGCCCAGCCCCACCGCTAGCAGCGTAAAGAGCGGGGTCAGTATCGCCATGCTGAGCACCCAGGGGCGGCTCAATACCACTTCGTTGAAGACACCATCGCTTACCGTGAACCGCGCCACGACAACGAACGTCAGGTAGCTATACCACGTAGCCAGCACCCCCGGTATGGCCGCCGCCAGTGCCTTACCGAGCAGCAGTTCCCACGTGCGAATGGGTGTGGCAAGCAGAGCTTCCAGCGACCGGCTCTGCTTCTCACCGACGATGGAGTAGCTCGCGATTGTAATCGGCACCACCAGCGGGATGAGCTGAAAGAGCAGCACAAAAGGACTCACCAGCGCCGCCCGGATCGAGTCGGCCCCCGTCAGCGCGGAGAGAGCCGAGCCTTCGCCCCCTACCAGGCCCGCCGCCGAAGCGCTCACGCTCGACAGGTTCTCGTCCACAAAGGTGGAGAGCAAGAGGACGGCGATGGAGAGCAGCACGAGCAGGAGCGGTGGGGCAATCGTGGTGAATATAATCACCTTGTTCCGCAACAGCTGGTTCCATTCGTTCTCAACCACCGCCGTCACCCGGCTATTGAGGAAGCGACGAGACTTCAAACTACCGCCTCCTGCAACCGCGATTCGGCAAGCATCGAGTTCCCAAGCTCATCGGTGTCGTATCTCGAAATGAGGTCCAGGTATGCCATCTCCAGCGGGTACTCCACCTCGGCCACGCGAGAAAGGTCGGCTCCCCGCAACACCAGTTCGCGCACAACGTGAGGAGTAATCGCGTCCGGGTCGAGCATAGACACAAGCAGCCTCTCCCCGGCCACGGCCACATCACCCACCCCTCGCACCGTGGAAGCCAGCACCGCGAGGTCGTTCATGGTCATCTCGCCGCCCGCCTCGACTCCGTCCGAACAGTAGACGGCAGGCTCCGCATTGGTGACCCGAATCTCAACCTTGCGACCGTACAGGGCTTGTTGTAGCTCGCGCGGCGTGCCCACTCTAATCAGGGCGCGCTTGATGATGGCAACGCGGTCGCACAGGCTCTGCGCTTCAGCCAGGTTGTGGGTGCAGTAGATAACCGTGCGCCCCTCGCCCTTTAGCTCCTGCACGAAATCCCTGACCTGCTTGGCACCTTCAGGGTCGAGGGCCGAAGTCGGCTCATCGAGGATCAGCACGGGAGGCTCGTGCAGGAGCGCCCGCGCCATGCTGAGCTTCTGTTTCATGCCCTTGGAGAAGGTGCCGCTGGGGTCCTTGCGCCGCTCCCACAGGCCGAGCAGCCTCAAGTAGCGCTCGATCTGCTGTTTGGCGAACTGCTGGTCCAGCCCGTAGAGCTTGGCGAAAAATTGGAGGTTCTTTTCGGCGGAGAGGTTTTCGTAGAGTCCCGGCGATTCGGTGAGAATGCCCACCCGCTCGCGTACGGCAGTCGTGTTGGCGGCCACGTCGTAGCCGCACACAGTCGCCTTCCCTACGCTGGGTGCTATGAGACCGCCCAGCATGCGCATGATGGTGGTCTTCCCTGCGCCGTTGGGGCCGAGCAAGCCGAAGACCTCGCCTAGCTCAATTTGCAGGTTCAAGTCGCGCACCGCCCAGCGGTCGCCAAACTGCCTGCCCAGACCTTCAGCTACTATCGAGTACAATGAGGCAATTACCTGTAAGCAAAATCGAAGATGTGACTGCTGTTAAAGATGCAGTCAGGGTAGTCTCTATTATACGCGCCGGGCTACAAAGAGTGAATAGTACTACCGGAGCATATTCGTGGCTGAATGGTGGTACATCGACACTACCACTTTGTACCAGATGCCGCGGGCCGCTAATGTGATATAATCAGCATACCCGCGCGGTATTAGCGTGGGGTGTCGAGCCTATCCTATGTAACTATATACGGAGAGCCGGACTTGCGCGCGTTCCAACACACAGGCCGGAGGCGGGCGGGGCTACTGGCGGCCCTGGTGTTCTTACTAGCCTCTTGCTTGTCGCCATTCCCGCATTACCCGCAAGAGACACACGCCGCCGGGCAGGAAGGCCGCTTCTATGAGGCGACCGGGTTTACACTTGCTCCCGAGTTCGTCACTTATTACGACGCACATGGTGGCGTGCCCCTGTTCGGATACCCCGTAACTGCCGCGCGTGTGGAGGGCGGCTACCTTGTGCAGTGGACCGAGCGTCAGCGCCTGGAGCATCACCCGGAGCACAATGGTACCCCTTTTGAGGTATTGCTGGGCCTCCTGGGACGCGAGTTAACGGCGGGGTATAGCGGTCCGAGCTTCAGGGCCTTGGGCGCGGCGCAAGTGCCCGGCCACGCCTCAATATCCGCTTCGGAACCGTCGAGCGCGCACTTTTTCTCCGAGACGGGGCAAACGGTCGCGGAACCATTTCTTTCCTATTGGCGCGACAACGGCGGCGTGCCTGTGTTCGGCTATCCCATCTCCACGTTTCACGCGAATGAGCGGGGTCTGCAACAGCAGTGGTTCGAGCGGGCGCGGTTCGAGTACCACCCCGAGCTAGCGCAGGAACACCAGGTGCTGCTGGGGCACCTGGGTCTTGAAGCGCGGAAGGTAGCAGAGGTACCCCGCTACGAACTCCAGGTTGACTATGCGCCCACGCCCGACGGAAAGTTGGAGATTGGCATCGCCCAAGGCGGCGAGTCGGAAGACCCCGGCTTTTTCGACAACATCCGCGAGGTTGGCCGCGAGTTAGGGCCGGGTCTCGTACGCCTGGACAATATCTACAATCATTTTGGAATCGTTAGCCGTTCTGCGGACGGCAAGCTGACGTACCGTTGGGACGACTTCGACCGGGTGCTGGACGGTATCAAGGCAATGGGCAAGGAGCCGTTCATCTGCCTATCGTATATGCCCGAGACCATGTCCGCTACAGGTACCAGCAGAGTTGTACCGCCTGCCCGGTACGAGGAGTGGGCGGAGTTGGTGGCGGCCACGGTGCAACATGTGAACGTAGACCGGCGGCTGGGAGTGCGCTACTGGGAAGTTTGGAACGAGCCGAACCTCTGGGGCTTCTGGCAGGGGAGCTACCAGGAGTACCTTCGCCTCTATGATGTCACCGTGGAAGCCGCCCTCAAAGTTGACCCCAACATCCGTATCGGCGGCCCGGCAGTCGCCAGCTACCAGCCACACCACATAGACGAGTTCATGCAGCACGAGGCACAGCAAGGAGAGAAAGGACGCGTAGACTTCGTCTCATGGCACTCTTACGGCAAACAGCCTGAGGAGCTTGCGAGTCACATACGCGCGGTCAGAGAGATCGCGGGGAAATATCCCCAGTTCAGCCCCGAGCTAGTCATTACCGAGTTCAACGTGCTCCAGGGCGGGCCGCTGGATACCAGCGCGAACGGAGCTACCGACACGGCGGCAGGCGCGATTGCATTCCTCTCGTCAATAGAGAGTATGCAGCGAGAGAGACTGGACAAGGCGCTCCTGTTCGAGTTAAAGGATGGCGCGGGGCCGAAGTCGTACTGGGGCCGCTGGGGCATGCTTACCAATGATGGGCTGACCAAGCCCATCTACCACGCGTTCAAGGCGTACCAGACACGTCCCGGCGGGCAACTTCCGGTGCGTACCCGCAACGCCCCCTCGGACGGCAGCCTGGGACTGCTGGCATACGGGCACCCCGAGAACGCAACGCTTTTCCTGTGGTATACCGGGAGCGCCCCGGCACGGGTAAAGGTGGACCTGCCGGACGCCTTCGCGGACGCGGAGTTCGAGCTAACACTCTTCGACAAGCGCAATAACAATCCGGCCCTCACAGGCGACAGCTCGTTGACCACGTTACCACCGCGTAACGCGGGCGACCTCGTGCTTGAGTTGCAACCGAACTCATTAGTAATATTGCGGTCGCGCTAAGCCAGTGGCGGAGTACGGTAAGCAGTTGGGACTTCAATGAGGACACTGCTTGCAATGCGAATACCTTTAGCCTGGTTCTTGCTGGCACTCATCCTGGGGGCGGCAGGCGGCATCGTGTGGCTCATCGCCGCGCGAGGCTTAACGCCCAGTAATGCGGTGCTCATCACAAGCGTGCCATCTCACGTTACGGAACGCACTGCCATATCACTTGGCGTGCTGTCGCCAGCCTCCCCAGTGCTTGCGACTGGGACGGCAACCGCAGAGGTCATGCCGCAGGCCTTGGTCGTCTATGTAAGTGGAGAGGTCACCGCACCCGGGGTCTACACTTTGCCTGTAGGCTCGCGCGTTGCCGACGGGGTTGCGGCCTCGGGTGGCTTTACGGACCAGGCCAACCGGGAAGGTATCAACCTGGCCGCCCGCTTGAACGACGAGCAACATATCTCGGTGCCGAGGCTTGGTGAGGTTGTCCAGGAACCAGAAGTGGCACCAAGTACCGAGGCACAGGAAGATCCGGGCATTCCTTCAGGTGCCGGAACACCGCAGCGCACGTCGAGCGGCAAGATCAACATCAACACCGCCACCGCCAAAGAGTTGGAGCAACTGCCCGGCATTGGTGAAGTACTTGCCCACCGGATTGTCACAGACCGCGAGGCGAACGGTCCTTTCAAGACGGTGGACGACCTGATGCGGGTCCCCGGTATCAAAGAGGGTCTCATGTCCAAGTTGCGCGACCTCGTGATGGTTGGACCCTAGCTGCCAAAGCATGAAACGCAAGTGCGGCAATACCGTATAACATCCGGGGTGCTAACGTATCCAGCGCCCATGTGATAAAATGGACCCGCTATTGTTCGTGTTAGGTCGCGCACGGCATAGCGATTGCAACTAAAGAACTGCCTGCGTTCCAGACAGGCCCACAACTCGATGGAGGATTACCGATGTCCATACTAACCCGGATTTCTACACTCATCAGCGCGAACATCAACGCAATGATAGACTCGGCTGAGGACCCCGAGAAGATGGTCAACGAGTACCTGCGCCAGATGCGCGAGGGGCTTTCGGACGCCAGGGCCGCGACAGCTATGGCGATGGCAGATGAGACCCGGCTCCGTTCCAACTACGAGCGCTACAAGTCCGAGTCGGAAGACTGGCGCAGCAAGGCAGAGATGGCCGTGCAGGCGGACCAGGACGATCTGGCTCGTGAGGCGCTGACCCGCCGTGCAAGCGCACAGAAGCTGGCCGACAACTACCAGGCACAATGGGAGTCGCAGCACGACCAGGTAGGCGACCTGCGTGAGGCCCTGGCGAAGCTGGAGGCCAAGATATCGGAGGCTGAGACCAAGCGCGAGCTTATCATCGCCAAGCAGCGCCGCGCCGCCACCCAGGAGGCCATCACAAACGCGCTGCAAAGCATGGACGGGCAGACCGCCGACGCCAGCCTGGACCGCATGGAAACGGAAGTTGACCAGCGCCTCGCCAGGGCTGAGGCTATGGCGGAACTGAGCGGCCAGGACCTCGACTCGCGGTTCAGCGACCTGGAGACCGAAAACCAGGTCAATAACGACCTGGCCGAGCTAAAGCGGAAATTCAACAAGGCGTAGAAGCACGTCGGGTGCTGAGTGGCAGGGCGTTTCCTCGTCTCCACTCAGCACCCATTCCACAAGGATTTCAAGAAGGGGCGACTAAGGTTGGCTGCAATGAAGCAAACACCAGGCAAACAGAACAACCAAAAGAGTCTGACGCTGTATGCCGTGCTACAGACGCTGACGTTAGTCGTCACGTGGGGCTGGTTCGCCGCTCTCTGGTCGGTCGCGATCGTGTTGTTTACACTGCAAGACCTGGAGTGGTGGCTGCTTGTCGCCTCGGCCTGTGCTGGTCTGTACGGCCTGCGACCCAACCTGGAGCGCGCCATAGACGCCGCCTGGCTAAAAGGCATCAGCGACTCGAAAGCGCTGGGCGAGCGGTTCGCCCAGATGAAGCCTATCAAGCGCCGCGTGGCTATCATCTTCTCCCTGGTTACCCTCGGCCTCCTAACCCTGCTGCTCGTCCTCTACACGTTCGCCTTCAACGGCCTGATTGCACAGGCATAAGTGGTACGCCTTCCGCAGGCGACTCCACCCCTCCCCACTCGCCACGACGCTGTTGAACATTATCGCCCATAGTGCCGGTAGTTCAACACAGGAGCAACAGTAACATCTGAGATCCTTCGCTGCGCTCAGGATGACAGGGTGAGCAGGGTCCCCCCTAAGAAGCAGCCCCTCACATGCTTACCTAATCACACAAGCCGCATCACGTTTCACGTTTCACGCTTCAGGAGTCCTTCTCCATCTCGCTTGCGAGCATAATCGCTTCGGCTATGTCGCGCATGGGCTTGCGGCTGTCCATACTGCGCTTCTGGATGCGGCGGAACGCCTCGCTCTCCGAGAGGCCGAAGCGGTCCATGAGCAGGCCCTTCGCGCGTTCTACCACCTTGCGGGCCTCCATCGCTGACTTGATGTCGCCAAGCTCTTTGCCAAGCTGCTCGAACTCGCGGAAGCGGGCGAGCGTTACCTCGATGGCGGGGCCAAGCTGCGCCTCACGGAAGGGCTTCACCAGGTAGCCAATCACCCCGGCCTGGGCCGCGCGCTGAACGAGGTCCGGTTCGCTGTATGCCGTCAGCAGCAAGACCGGGGCTATGCTCTCCTGAGTGAGCGTGCGGGCGGCTTCTATGCCGTCTAGCTCCGGCATCCGGATGTCCATGATCATCAAGTCGGGCTGCAAGCTGCGCGCGAGGTCCACGGCGTGCTTGCCATCGGCGGCCTCTCCCACTACGTTGTAGCCCATGCCCGACAGCATCTCCCGCAGGTCCATACGGATGATCGGGTCGTCGTCGGCAATTATTACTTTGGTCTGTGCTACTGCCACGGCAGTCCCCCATTGTAGAAGTTCGATAATAAAGCCCGAAGCGCGGTTGCTCACTGCGTCGGGCAGTACATTATAGAGGTCCGAAACGTACCCCGTCAATGACTCGAGGCTCGCTCAAAGTTAAGGGAGACGAATTCAAGCACCAAAGCCCCACCCTGTCATTTCGAACGTAGTGAGAAATCTCGTCCTTCAGCACCCAAGCACCGCCTTTCCTTTAGTCACTCTGTACTACGGGAAAGCAGTAACATCTAGGTGAGGGACGAGATTTCTCACTACGTTCGAAATGACAATGTGGAGCTGATGTGCCCTTCTCAAACTTTGGCTCTATGAGATAGTTCTTGTAAATCATGTTATGGTTCGGGCAGGCGTATTCCTAGCCGCCATAGGCGTTTTAGGCTACACTTGGGACAATTAGCGTAGGATGCAGGAGGTAGATGCGAATGCAAGGACCGCAGGACGGCGTGGGCGCAGGCACGATAAATGTTGACGCATTGTGGCGTGAAGCCGAACGGCTGCGCGAGCCAATGATAGATTTTACCCAGCGGCTGATTCAGACCCCCAGCCTACCAGGACAGGAGGGGGCCGTAGCCCAGGTCGTAGTCGCAGAGATGCAGGAACTTGGCTACGACGAGGTGCGCATTGACGAGGCCGGGAACGTCATTGGGCTGGTCCGCGCCACAACCTCGGAACCCGGCGCGGCAACTTCCAGCATCATGTTCAACACGCACATAGACCACGTAGACGTAGGCGACCACGCGAACTGGCCCTACCCACCCTACGAAGGAGTGGTCACCAATGGGGAAATTTGGGGGCGTGGTGCTAGCGACTTGAAAGGGTCGTTAGCATGTCACGTCTACACCGGCGCGCTGCTCAAGCGTTCGGGCCTGCCCATGCCAAACGACGTTTACGTGGTGGGCGTGGTGCAGGAGGAACTTGGAGGGGCAGGCAGCGCGGTACTGGCCGAGAACTTGCAATGTGACTATGTGGTCATTGGTGAGCCATCTTACAACAAGATCGCACTGGGACACCGGGGCCGCGTCGAGATAGTGGTGACAATCACAGGCAAATCGGTACATGCGAGCGTACCGAACACCGGCATCAATCCGTTGTACTCTATGTCGCGGTTTCTGCAAGCTGTCGAGGGCATCAGCTTTGAAGCGGACCCCGACAACCCGGACCTGGGGGCTACCTCAATAGCTCCGACCCTTATCACCACGGACCAAACGAGTAAGAACGTAGTCCCAGGTCAATGCACCGTCATCCTGGACGTGCGCAACAGCCCGGTGGACAGCGAAGCGCAGGTGCTGGCGAGGGTGCGTGAAGTGTTGCAAAGCTCGCTTTACGACGGGGCCACCGGGACCGCTGAGGTGCCCGACCTGGTGCTCACCACCTATACCGGCGTCACCAGGGTGTTACGAGGGCACGGTGCCTTTGGGATCCCGGTTGACAGCCCGCTCACCCAGGACGTGCTGAGGATAGTGGGCGGGGCACTGCGCCGTGAGGTACCGACGCAGATGTGGAAGTTCGCTACTGACGCAGGTTACTTCATCAACAAGGGCATGAAAGTAATCGGCTTTGGGCCTGGTTACGAGCACGTCATTCATACCATCGAAGAGCGCATTTCGATTGACATGATGGTAGAGGGCATGGTAGCCTGCGCGGCGCTGGCCCTGGAACTGAGAGGAGAGCAGTAGAGCATGAGGTTCGATTTAGACACCGAGATACGGTACCCGAGCGGAGAGCGCGCGGGCGTATTGCGTCACGTCATGGTGAACGAAGACAACGAAGTGGTAGAAGTGGCGATGGCTATGGACACATTGGTGTCGCGCACAGTGCGAGTGCCGGTGGATGCCTTGAGTGAAGCGCCAGGCGAGGTATTGACAATCAACCTCACAGACCAGGAGATCGACGAGCTGCCTAGCTACACTGAAGAGAGAATGCCCGCGGTGCCCGAAGGCTGGCAGTTCCCCGAGGACAACGCCCCCGGCTCCGACGTATTCCCAGCCACCATGTTGCAGCCTATCATCCCCATTGTCGAGGTGGCCGACATACCTGAAGATGAGCTTTCCATCGGCCAGGGCACCGAGATCGCATGCCTGGATGGCCGCTGGGGCATAGTGGACGAGGTGCTCACCGGCGACAACGGGCAGGTGCAGGCTCTCGTAGGCCGCCCCGACGCGGTTGACGAGTTGGACCGGGTGATCCCCGTACAGCTAGTACAACAGGCCGATGCCAGCCAGGTCGTGCTCAATTGCACGCTGGAGGACCTACCGACCTACACGCAGCCCCTCGAAGGCGAGCGTGAAGAGCCGGACCTGTAGCCGGTGATGTCACAGATTCCCGCCATCCAGCAGCCTTCAAGCCTACAAGACCCGGCAAAACTTACACAGCCGATACCTACCGTCGATGGCACACAGTCCCGCCGTCCGACTATCGAGGTCCGCAACGTCAGCAAGGTGCTGGGCGGCAACACGGTGGTTCACGACCTGGACTTCGAGGTGCAGCAGGGGGAGATATTCGGCTTCATCGGTCCCAGCGGCTCCGGCAAGACCACCACGATCCGCCTGCTGACGGGGGTATACACCCCAACCACGGGTGACGTCAGCGTCATGGGCGTGGCACCCAGCCACCCCAGCAGGCGCGTGCAAGAGCACTTCGGGTACATGCCGCAGTTGTTCGTGCTGTACCCTAACCTGACCGTGCGCGAAAACCTTTCTTTTGTAGCTGAACTCTACGGCATGGGCAGGCTTACGCGAAACCGCCGTGTTAAGGAGCTGCTTCAATTCGTAGAGTTGTACGATTCGCGGAACAAGCTCGCGATGGAAGTGTCGGGCGGCATGCAGCGTCGTATCGAGCTTGCGGCTGCACTTCTCCACAACCCCACATTGATCTTCGCGGACGAACCCACGGCAGGTATAGACCCGGTGCTCCGGGGCAAGTTCTGGGAGGAGTTTCGGCGGCTGCGGGACGAAGGCCGCACCCTCTTTGTCACCACGCAGTACGTAGGTGAGAGCGAGTACTGCGACCGCGTTGGCGTCATACGAGAGGGCCGCATCATCGCGGTAGATACGCCCATCGGGCTGCGGCGGCGTGCCTTTGGGGGCGACATCGTGGATGTGGTCGTCAACGGGCTGACCATAACCACAGTCCAGGCGCTGGAGGACCTGCCAATCGTAAAGTACGTGCAGCCCGTGTCCAGGAACGAGCTACGGGTGAGTGTCGGGGAGTCGGGGCCTGCCATTCCGGCGATCCTGGAGGTGCTCAACTCGCAGAACGCTGAAGTAAAACGGATCGAGGAGTACCGGCCCAACTTCGATGAGGTGTTCATCCAGCTTATGGAGCAGGACGAGGCGGCTCGTGCTGAGGAAGCAACTCCGGGCGAGGGGGGGACCCCTCATGTCTAGATTCATGAAGCGGTTCATTCGAGCCGGGGCCTTCATCAGCAAGGAATTCAACGAGGTCCGCCGGCAACCGAGACTAATCCTGGCCCTCATACTGGGACCGTTCCTCATTTTGTTCCTGTTCGGCATCGGCTACCAGGGCGAGACCAACAACCTCGACGCCCTGGTCGTGGTGCCGCCCGGCGAGCAGTACTCACGCGACGTTGCCGAGTACCGCGAGATGACCGGCAACCAGTTGAATGTGACCGCGGTTTCCGACGACCTGAACGAAGCGCTCGAACGCCTCAGACGCCGTGACGTAGACATAGTAGTGGTCGTACCCCAGGACGCCGCGAGGCAGATTTCATCCGGTGCCCAGGCGAGGCTGCCGGTCTACTTCAACGAGGTGGACCCACTTCGCCGCGACTGGATTACGTACCTATCGTTCCTCTACACCAACGAAATCAACAAGAACACGGTGGCCGCGGTCGCCAGCCAGGGACAGGCAGGCGCGGGCGACCTGCGCTCAGCGCTGGCCCGGCTTCGCAACTCACTGGCGGCCGTAGAGGACCGGGTCCGCAATGGCCAGATGCAGGAGGCAAGCGAAGAAACTCAGCGGATGCAGGGCGGCAGCACCAACGTGCAGTTGACCGTTGTCTTACTAGCGCAGTTGTTAGCTTCGGAAAATGCCATTGTCAAACCCCCGGAGTCGCAGGACCCGGAGCAGGTGAACCTTGCCAACGGCGGCGAGGCGGCGGGCCAACTCTCTGAAGACCTCAGAGACCTGAATGAGGAGCTAAACAGCCCCAACCCTAACCGAGAAAGGCTGCTCGAACGCATAACCCGCGTCCGTGGCGACCTGGACCGCATGGACGCGCTGACGCAGCAGTTCCAGTCTATCAACCCCCTCGTGCTGGCAGCGCCGTTCTACCCGCAAATCGAGAACACCGCCCCCATCAAGCCGAGCTTCACCTCGTTCTACGCGCCGGGCGTGCTCGTACTGATCTTGCAGCACATAGCCATCACCCTAACAGCACTGTCGATGGTCCGGGAGCGGCTGCTTGGGACGGTGGAGCTATTCCGCGTCTCGCCCGTCAGCCCGCTGGAGATACTTACAGGCAAGTTCGCGGGCTTTCTCCTGCTCCTGGGGGGCATCGCCTCGATCCTGCTCGTAATGATGAGCAACAATTTGGTCATCGAGGGCGTCCCGCTCAGCCTGGGGGTGCCTATCCTCGGTGACTGGGTATTGCTCTTCTTCTCCCTCGTACTGGTTATCTTTGCCTCGGTCAGCCTTGGGCTGCTAATCTCGACCGTATCCAAGTCAGAGAGCCAGGCGGTGCAGATTTCTATGCTTGTGCTGCTCGCGTCCGTCTTCTTCAGCGGGTTTTTCCTGCGACTGGAGGCGCTGTGGTGGCCGGTCCGTGCCGTTTCATACGCCCTGCCCGTCACTTACGGCGTGTCCAGCCTACAGGTGATAATGCTTAGAGGAGGGGTGCCTAGCCCAGCCGCCTGGGTAGGCGACGTACCTTTCCCGGCGGTGCTCCTCGCGCTATTTACTCTGGGCCTCCTCTTCGGGTTGATTGGCTACCTGCAATTCAGACGCAGCTTCAAGCAGCAATAGGCATTACGCCGCTCTTATGAAGCTAACAAGAAAGGGGGTGCCGAGATGGCACCCCCTTTCTTGTTCTACCCGGGTATCACTATGGAGCGGTCGTCGGCTGCATGAAGTTCTCGACGCTCCACCCGGTAAGGTCCGGGTTCTGCGGGTTGAAGCGCGTAATCTGCCACCACGTAAAGCCATCCGCCGTCTCCGGGCCGCCTACGACGAGGGCTTTGCTGCCCCTTGGCAGTCCCGTGATACGGGTTCCTTGGCGCGTGGGCGCGGACCGCACCACCAGGCCCTCTGCCGAAGTGACCTGTATCCAGACGTCCTTACCTATGGCTCCGGGCGGGACGGCCTGAGTGGGCGCTACGGTTGCGGCGCTCGTCGGCTGAGGCGGGGCAGTGGCCGTGGGGTCCCCAAAGCCTGTGGCTGTAGCTACAGGGACCGTGACACTTGGCACAGCCGCAACGGACGGTGCGTCCTGGGCTGCGCGCGATCTCATTACGAGGAAGCCACCCACACCAATCGCGACCACAGCCAGGAGCAAGAGGGCCATCCAGAGGGGAGCGCGTACGTAGGGGAGCGGCATGGACCAAATAGTGGGGCGGCGTTGGGCGCGGGGCTTGCGGTTGGTACGTGTAGCCGTTTGCGTTCCCCCTGCTGGCTGCTGCAATGACTCCGGGCCTTCTATTTCCTCGATCTGTTGAGTGGCCTTCGGGTCGTCAGCCCAGGGTGTGTCGTCGTCCAGCAGGTCGTCTTGCTCGGTGAAAATCGACAGAGGAGAGCGCTTGCGGGTGGCGTCGAGGGTGAGCACCTGCCGGGGGGGTGCTTCTACAGGCTCGGCTGGCTGTGACGCATGTCCGCGGGCGACGGGGTTGCCCCTGGCCGGGGTATTCTCGCTTACGGGCCTACGATTGCCCTTACGGTCCACCTGTTCGAGCGGCACGGACGGCGCGATGCGGGGCTTGCTGGTTTGTTCGCCCGCGGCCGCCCCATTAGCATTTGCCAGCCTGGACGTATCGAGCGGCTCCCAGTAGTCGATGAAGGTACGATTGCAGGCAAGGCTGTCGGCCTCAACCAGGTGGTTCGTGTTGCGGTCGTAAAGCAGCGGGTTACGGCACCAGCCCTTACGCCACAGCGGCGAAGCCTGGTAGTGTCTGCATGTGCTACATTTACGCTCACGATTCCTGGCAGGGATCAAGAGTCTGCCTCCTCTACGGGACGGGTCTTGTGGCTGGGCGTGCCCCAAGCACTATACCATTTTAGCTGTTCGGGGTCAACTAAAATGCCTCTTGGAAACGTAACCAATCCTTACCGGGAATTGCGACATTAGCCAACCTGTAGCTCACTCTTTTTGCCAATCCTCGTAGAGATAGTAATTTGCCGCAGCGGCAGCCATACCGCCTTCATGTACCGCGCTGGTCACCTGGTGATTGTTGAGCTTGGTGACGTCCCCCGCTGCATATACGCCACCGACGTTGGTGCACTGGTCGGCATCTGCCACTATGTAGCCATGCTTGTCCAGATACACTCCAAGCTCTTCAGCTAATTGCGTATTTGGCTCAATCCATTGAGCCACGAACACCATATCTAGGTCCAGTACTTTCCCGTTGTCCAGTTTGATGTTCTCAAGCTGACCCTTGCTACACGTGAACAGGTTGCAACCGGAGTCGTATGTCTCGATGCCATGCTCATGCAGAAGGCCCAGTTTTTCTTCTTCAAGGTTGAACGGCTCGTCCCAGGACACCAGGGTGATGTCTTCAGTGAATACTTTGAGTTGCAAGGCCAGGGATGCCGCCCGCTCGTTGTGCCCCAAAACTATAATCCTCTTGCCAGTTGCCTCGTAGCCGTCGCAGATAATGCACCAGAACATCGACTGGCCGATGCACTCTTCGCTGCCCTCGAACTCAGGGAACCTGTCTTTCACGCCCGTGCACAGGATGACGGTGCGCGCGCGGACCAGGCCTTTCCTAGTCTCGACGGTGAAGACGCGCTCCGGTCCCTCTTCGCCCACATAGCTTGCACCGGTGGCCCTGGCGGACAAGAAGCGGACTCCGAACTGCGCCGCCTGTTTCTCCCCCAGGCCGCGGAGTGACGTAGCGTGTATGCCGTCCAGGAAGCCGAGATAGTTTCGGTTCACCTGGTGCCAGTTGGACCGTCCTTCGTCGTTATCTACAACTATGACACTGCGCCGCATCCTACCCAAGTAGATTGCCGCTGATAACCCCGCGGGTCCTCCGCCGACGACCGCGCAGTCGTAGGTCTTGCTGTCGAGCGCTTCCTGCTCCTCTACGGCCTCCTCCGGCTGCACCTCGCCAAGCGCATCCCGTACTCCATCCAATACGCCCATGACACCTCCATACCGTATGCAAAATTGGTTATCGGAAGACGATGCTCAAACTCTCAAGAGTTGTGCCAATCAGGAAAAGAGGGTCCGGCAGCATGACCGGACCCTCCTATTCTAGCACTTGAGAGATTACCTGGTTAGAGTTGCTTTACCGAAGCGACCAGCGCCTCGGCCATGTCTTTCGCGTCACCGAAGAGCATGCTCGTCCGGTCCTCGTAGAAAAGCTCGTTCTCGATGCCCGCAAAACCGCTGCGCATGCTCCGCTTCATCACGATGACGTTCTGCGCCTTGTCTACGTCCAGGATAGGCATGCCGTAGATGGGGCTTTTCGGGTCGTTGCGAGCGGCGGGGTTCACCACGTCGTTGGCACCGATGATAAGGGCCACGTCGGTGCGCGAGAACTCGGGATTGATATCCTCCATCTCGAAAAGCTGGTTGTAGGGCACGTCAGCCTCTGCGAGCAGCACGTTCATGTGGCCCGGCATGCGGCCCGCCACCGGGTGAATGGCGTACTTCACGGTGACGCCCTTCGATTGGAGGATATCGGCAAGTTCCCGCACTGCATTCTGAGCGCGGGCCACCGCCATTCCATACCCCGGCACTACTATCACCTGGTTAGCGTAAGCCATCAGGGTAGCGGCGTCGTCCACACCAAGCTCTCGCACCGACTTACCGGCCGCACTGGCACCACTGCCCACGTCCACGCCCGCCGAGCCGAACGCCCCGAATATGACGTTCGCCACCGAGCGGTTCATAGCCCGACCCATCAGCACCGTGAGCAACATACCCGAAGCGCCGACCAGCGCACCCGCGATGATGAGCACCGGATTGCTCAACACGAAGCCCGTAAAGGCCGCCGCCATACCCGTGAACGAGTTGAGCAGCGAGATAACCACAGGCATGTCAGCTCCACCGATGGGAAGGACCAACAGCACCCCTAGCACGGCAGCCAGTACAATCAGTCCGATGAGGGCCAACTGGTTCGGCGCGATGATGAGCCACACGCCAAGGCCAACTGCACCCAGTGCGAGCACAGCGTTAACGATCTGCTGGCCCCCGTAGGTAATCGGAGCGCTCGATATCCAGCCATACAGCTTGGCGATAGCGATAATACTGCCGGAGAAGCTCATCGCGCCGATAAGCACTCCCAACACGGTGCTAATTGCCACGTCAAGGTCGGGGGTAGAGCCTCTATTGATGATCTCCAGGAACTCGACCGTGGAGGTGAGCGCGGCGGCCCCGCCACCCATTGCGTTGAACAGCGCCACCATCTGCGGCATCTCGGTCATCTGTACGGAACGGGCGAGGAAGAAGCCTATGGCGCTGCCGATGGCGATACCGACCAGGATGAACAAGATATTCTGGATGCTGCTGCTGAAGAAGGTCGCCACTACGGCCACGGCCATACCGACCGCCGCCACCCGGTTGCCGTTACGCGCGGTCTTGGGGGAGCTTAGCCGCCTGATGCCGATGATGAAGCAGGCGGCGGCCACAATGTAGGCAAGCGTAAGATAAACGTCTGTGGAGGGTGTGAGGCCCAGCCAGGACCGCTGCGCCGCCTCCGACTCCTGGAACAAGAGCCAGGACACTGGATTGAACATGGGTTACTTCTTACCTCCGGCGTCGGGCCTCTTCGACTTGAACATTTGGAGCATGCGGTCTGTGACTACAAACCCGCCGACCACGTTCCCCGCCGCGAAAATCACTGCCACGAAGGCCAGGATGGTCACGAGCAGGTCCTGGTTTGCAAGGCCCGCCACCACCATCGCGCCCACTAGCACGATGCCGTGTATAGCGTTGGTGCCGGACATGAGCGGGGTGTGTAGCGTGGTGGGCACCTTCGAGATTAGCTCGATACCCAGGAACACCGCGAGAATGAAGATGGTAATGCTCCCGAAGAATAGGCCAAGCTTCTCCTCGACCGGCATGCCAGCGCGGTCGGCGGCTTGCGTGACAACCGTGTTGGCTAGTATGGCTAATGAGGCGATCATACTGCGCTCCTCTGTAGGTTGGCTTCCACGGCAGTCTTGACGCCCGCGTGGACAATCTCGCCGTCGCGGGTGATGCAGGTGCCTGCCACGATCTCGTCTTCGTAGTTGGGGCCGAACTGTGCCTCCTTGTTCACCAGCAAGGCCAGCAGGTTGGCGATGTTCTTGGAGTAAAGCTGGCTCGCGTGGACGGGCATGGTAGCAGGTACGTTCAGGGGACCGAGCACCCAGACGTTGTGCCTGAGCAACTCCTGCCCGGCCTCGGTTAGCTCGCAGTTGCCGCCGTTCTCAGCGGCGAGGTCCACGATCACCGAACCCGGCTTCATGTCCTTAACCATATCCGCCGTAATCAGGACCGGCGCGGGCCTCCCCGGTATGAGCGCCGTGGTGATGATAATGTCAGAGTCCTTGGCGTGCTTGTGCAGCAACTCGACCTCGCGCTTGTGGGCGTCCTCCGAAAGCTGGGTAGCATAGCCGCCCGCCGTCTCAGCATTCTCTTCAAGAGGCATCTCCACGAACTTCGCACCGAGCGACTCAACTTGCTCTTTCACCGCGGGCCGCACGTCGAACGCTTCGACTACGGCACCCAGGCGGCGGGCAGTAGCAATAGCCATAAGCCCCGCCACACCCGCACCGAGCACGAACACTCTCGCCGGGGGCACCGAACCGGCGGCGGTCATAAGCAGGGGGAAAAAGCGCCCCATGCGCCCCGCTGCTATCAGCACCGACTTGTAGCCCGCTATGGTGCTCATGGAGGACAGCGCGTCCATGCTCTGCGCCCTGGTGATCCTGGGGATCGCGTCCATGCTGAAGCTGGTCACCTTCGCGTCGGCAAGCTGTCGCACGAGGTCGTGGTTTACCAGCGGCTGGAAGAAGGTAATGAGCACGGTGCCCGGCTTCATAAGAGCGATTTCGCTCTTGCCAAGCTGCTCGTTCATCAAGGGCCGCTGCACCTTGCAGATCAAGTCGGCCTCTGCGTACACCGTGGCTGCATCGGGGGCAATGGTGGCCCCTGCCTTCTGGTAGGCTTCATCGAGATACGAGGCCAACTGGCCGGCCCCCGTCTCCACTACCACCTGTAGCCCCTTACGGGTCAGCTGCCCCACCGTATCGGGGATCAACGCGACGCGGGTCTCGTTCGCAGCGATCTCCTTAGGGACACCTATTTTCATGGTCCCCTCCTCTAGGGTTTGTATATGTCGCGTCCGGGTTGCGGACGTTCCCAGCAATTGTACACGCTTTTTGCGTCAGTGTTAAATCGGGCCCGGTATTCGTTGCGAGGCGCATAAAAATTGCCCCTTCCATACGCGAGCATGGAAGGGGCAACATTGCCTTCAACACCACGGCGACGACGCTGCCGCCCACATGCCAAAGTATATTCTACAACAATTCGCTGACGTCTGCACGTTCTGAGAGCAATTCCTCCGTGGTCACGGTAAGCTTGCCGCGCACATAATCCGAAATCTCCAGCCCCTCAACTCTGGTGTAGTTGCCCTTGCCGTCGGAACGCACCGGGAACGAGTAAATTAGCCCCTCCGGCACCCCATATGAGTTGCCGTCCGACAGGATGGCCGCGCTCACCCAATCGTCTCCCGGCGTCTTGTTGACGGCGCTGCGAACGTGGTCGAGCACGGCGTTGGCTGCCGAAGCTGCGCTGGACTTCCCACGAGCGGCAAGGATAGCAGCACCACGCTTCTGCACCGTCTCCACGAACTGGTTTTCCAGCCACTGCCGGTCCTCGATGACCTCAGTCGCAGGCTTGCCTTCGATGAGCGCGTGCTCGAAGTCGGGGAACTGGGTGGCGCTGTGGTTGCCCCAGATAGCCAGGTTGGTGACGCTGGTGAGGGGCTTGCCCGACTTCATGGCAAGCTGCGCCATACCCCGATTCTGGTCCAACCGGGTGAGCGCGGAAAAGCGGTCGCGCGGTACGTCGGGCGCGTGGTGCATGGCGATAAGGCAGTTGGTGTTGCATGGGTTGCCCACTACCACCACCCGGATATCATCGGCTGCCGTCTTGTTGATGGCCGCGCCCTGGTCGATGAACGAGGTGGCGTTCATGGTGAGCAGGTCCTTGCGCTCCTGGCCCGGCTTGCGGGGAGCGGCCCCCACAAGTAACGCCCAGTTGGCACCGCGGAAGGCTTCGGCGTCGCTGTCGGTGATGGTCACCTTGCGCAGCAGCGGGAACGCACAGTCGTCAAGCTCCATCTTTATGCCTTCGAGCGTGCCGACGAACTCGGGCACTTCCTTGATAGTGAGGTTGACGGGAGTGTCCATGCCGAACACTTCGCCGTTCGCGATGCGGAACAGCAG
Organism: Chloroflexia bacterium; assembly: GCA_036388595.1. Classification (GTDB taxonomy): domain Bacteria; phylum Chloroflexota; class Chloroflexia; order QHBQ01; family JADMIH01; genus JADMIH01. The sequence goes on along the minus strand of DASVRN010000095.1, from coordinate 26,580 downwards.
GCTATACGCAACCTGCCCGCCCGCCCCTGTAACGGCAACTGTTACCGTGTCTTTCATCCTTGTCTCCTCCTTGAGAACTATATCAAGACAGTATTATCTCGCTTTCGCCAGATTCGGACAAGCCGACCGCGCCTTATCTATGCTATGCCGATGTCGAATATTGAGGCTAAAGGTGGAGCTTGTCATTCTGAACGCAGTGAAGAATCTCGTCCCCCAGTACCCTAATACCCCTTTCTTCACGCTAGCATATGCCCAGTCTCTCCATAGGAAAGGTAAAACATCCCGGTAGGGGACGAGATTCTTCACTGCGTTCAGAATGACAAAGACCAACAAAGTTCTGCCATCTGACTTTGACACAGCCGCGCGTGCAAAGGGGCGGTTGGACCGCCCCATTTACGATGTCCGCCACTCCCTCACCTAACGTCTAACGTGCGTAGCCCTGCCACTCAAGTCCGTTCACGGTTTCGTAGATGAGGTAGTCTACAACGTCGTTGAGGTTACCGGTGCGCCTGTAGATTTCCATCTGGCGGTCGGCCCCGGTGCCGTCTTGCAGGACTTTGTGCACGTAGTTCACTGCCTCACGGCTGCCCAGGTCGTCCACCACATCATCCACAAACTCCAGCAATTCGAGGGCAAGCTGGCGCATCGGTATCTCTTGCTCCGTGCCGAAGTCTATCAGCATGCCGTCGATACCGTAACGCGCCGCCCGCCACTTGTTCTCCATGATGAGGGCGCGGTCGTAGATGCGGAAGCCGAGGTTCTTCTGGCGTAGCTTGTACAGCTTGGCGACAATCGCCTGGAAGAAGGCAACGATCATGATGGTCTCGGCCGGGTTTGTGGGCATGTCGCACACGCGGAACTCAAGCGTGCTGAAGTAGGGGTGCGGCCTCAGGTCCCACCAGATTTTCTTGCCGTTGTCGATGCTGTTGGTCTTGATGAGCAGGTTGACGAAGTTCTCGAAGTCGGACCACGACCCCAGCGTGGAAGGTATGCCCGTGCGCGGGAATTGCTGCCAGATGATCGTCCGGTACGACTTCAGCCCGGTGTGCCTCCCCTGCCAGAACGGGGAATTGGACGACAGCGCCAGCATGTGCGGCAAGAAGTAGCGCGCTTCGTTCATTATGTCAACAAGCAGGTCGCGGTCGGGTATACCCACGTGTACGTGCAAGCCGAAGATAAGGATGGAGCGCACCACGTCCTGAAGGTCCTGCTCTAGCACCTTATAGCGTTCGTTCTCTGTGATAATCTGGCTCTGCCAGTGGGAGAACGGGTGCGCGCCTGAGGCCACAATTGATAGCCCGTTACGCGCGGCAAGCTCTGCCACGCCCGCCCTCAGACGGTAGACTTCCTTGCGGGCCTCCTCTACGTTCTCGCACACGGGGGTGACCGTCTCCACCATCGACTGGATCATCTCCCGCTTGACGTGCTCGATGAAGTCTTCCTCCCCGTGTGAGAGCATCTGCTCGACAAACGGCTTGAGGTCGCGCGTCGAAGGGTCTACAATCTGGAACTCTTCTTCAACTCCGAGTGTGAAGAACTTCTGCATCCTAATTCCCCCTGGCTCGCAGCTACCATCTAGAACGTTCTCCCGCGCGAGGCCTTATCTTGCCCGCGCCGGAATGGGGTCCTTCTCTACAATCATGGTTGGCACCACCGAACCTGTGCCTGCCGTCACGTTCAGCAAGGCAGCGGCCGACAATCGAGTGAGAATACCGGCCATGTCAGGGCCGAACACGAACGGGTCAAGGTCGGCGGTAAGGTCCCGGAAGCTCACGCCGTGCTGCTGGTCGTAGTACGGGTACGGCTCCTGGTCAAGTTGCACGGCCCACTGCACGACGTAGGAGCTTTCCAGCGCCTCTTTAATCGCCCGCTGCCACTCCTCGTCCGAGGCCGTCCAGCCGATGACTACACCCTTGCCCCCGTACTCGTCGTTGGGCTTGAGCACCAGGCTCTCGCGGTTGTCCGCGATGAACGGCAGCAGGTCTACTTTCTGCCCGTTAAGGGTTGTATTACCCTCGGCCACCTTGCGCGTCCAGGGTATGTGCCGTCTGATTACATCAAGCTCGTGCTCGTTGAACAGGTGCGCGTTGGCGTCGTCGTGCATGAGGGTAAGGCTCATCTTCTTGTGCAGGAACTTTGCGCGGAATGAATTTATCACGCAAATCTTGCCCGCCTCGTAAGCCTGTATGGTGGCACGGGCCACATCCGGCTTTTCCAGCAATTCGCTGGTGAGCACGCGCTTATAGTAGATATCTATAACGAAGTCGCCGTCCCTGAGCCGCCCATCGCGAAACTCCAGGCGTTCGGGCTGCGTGATGAGCGTTCTGTAGCCTAGCTGCTCAAAGTAGCGGCGGAAGATCTCGAACTCTGTGTCGGTAGGCACGCCCGCCCAGTCGACAATGGCGATAGTGGGTTTGTCGTTGAAGCCGGGGCCGTAGGTCTGCTTGAACTGCGTCCAGGCTTCTTCTATGGCCTGCATGAAACGCGTGCGTGCGTAGAGGGGGCTAAGGTAATAGCCGTTTTGTTGCTTCCACTGGTCGAGAACAGGCAGTTCCAGGAAGAGGTCGGCCAGCACGTCTTCGTAGCCGATGGCCGCGGGCGACTCGGCGTTTATCTCCACGAACCGCCAGTCGCGCTCCGACCAGAACGAGTCGAGGCGGATGCTGGGAGACGGTTCCTCGAAGCCTGGGTCTATCATCGCCAGCCGCAATTCCGTCGGCTCGAGGTCGAGTTGGTCTCGCAGGTTCTGGTCCGCCAGGCAGGCCCGCCTAAGCTTCTGCATTGCGGAAGCCAGGGTTCTGACTACATCCGTGATGATCTGGTACTGGCCGCGTGTAATCATGTGCGGGCGCAAGTAGCGCGTGAACGGGTCGCCGCCGAAAGTGAGCAGCCTCGATCTACTCTCCCGCGCCAGCATCTCCTGGGAGTCAGCAGCTAGTTGCTGGTTCGCCACCAGGAACTCGTGGAAGTCGTCTATGGCCGGGTGCGCGCTTTCGGCGTTGATGGCCGACGGGCCGTAGCCGCTCATGGGGTGGTCTCGCCGTTGGGCACCGGCCGGGGAATTGAAGGGCCACCATCGCCACGGTCGTCCACGTTCTCCGGCACGCTGGCCGTGTCACCCGCCGCGGGCACCGGCATCGACTTTGCCGAACTTGTGCTCCCTGAACTCTTTGTGCCCGACTGTGCCTGCTGCTCCTGCACCGCGCCTGCCACGTCCTCGTGCGCGAACTCGGTCCAGTTCTTCACGGACGAGCCAGCGGGAGGCGGCGCGGCATTGAGGAAGCTATCCCAACGGTACTCGCCGCGAACCGGAGCGCCGTTGAGGGCGCGGTCGATTACCAGGTTCGCCATGTTCTCCACGCACCACTCGAAATGCTTGGGCGTGACCGAATGGTAGTCCATGTCGCAGGCCGGGTTGAGCCAGTCTATCGCGTAAGGCACGCCGTCGCGCACCGCGAACTCTACTGTGTCCATGTCGTAGCCGAGGCTGCTTGTGAGGGTAATGCAGTCCTGGTAGATGCGCTCGTAAAGCTCCTTGCCGAAGAACTCAGCGGGGTCGTCGGTGCTGTAGCGCAGGTGGAACGGGTTGCCCGGCTCGTAGCGAATAACGTTCGCCTGGCTCTGCCCCAACACGATGCAGCGGGCGTACTTCTCGAAGGCGATCCCCTCTTGCAGGATCATGCCGAGCTCGCCGGTCTGATCGAAGCACCAGATTAGCTCTTCGATGTTGTGGACCTTGTAGACGTTCTTCCACCCACCGCCCACAAACGGCTTCATAAACGCGGGGAAGCCCACGTACTCGGCCAGCGCGGCCCAGTCCATCGGGTATTGGAGGTTGCGCAGCGACTCGGCCACGACACCCTCGACATACGACTTCTGGGGCAGCACCACGGTCCGTGGCACGGCCACCCCCTGCCGGGCCGCCAGGCAGCACTCGAAGAACTTGTCGTCGGCGCTCCACCAGAACGGGTTGTTGATTACCACCGTGCCATCAAGCACCGCTTTCTTCAAGTAAGCGCGGAAATAGGGTATCTCATGTGAGATGCGGTCCACGATTACGCTGTACACAGGCGGCTCGTCCATGCGAGTGCCGCCCAGCTTGCAGAATTCGGCGCGCACCCCCGCGTTCTTGGAGTTCACCCGTTCTACGAAAGCCGGTGGGAAAGTGTTCTCTCGCCCAACAAGAATACCGACCAGTTTTTCGTCTGCCATCCTCGTCCTCCTTGGATTAGTAGTGGTTAGTGGTTAGTGGTTAGTGGTTAGTGGTTAGTGGTTAGCGAACAGAATCTCTTTGCTAACCACTAACCACTAACCACTAACCACTCATAGGTACTTCTGCACCATCAACTTCCACCAGGGCCAGTCGTGCCAGGCACCGCCCCAGATATCGAGGGTGTGCGGCACGCCCTTGTCCCACAAGATGCGCGATAGGAACTCGGTTGAGCCGAGGCAAATGTCTTCGGAACCGGCCGTCAGGATGATGTCCTGCTGGCGCATGCGAGACAGGAACCAATCATCATTCAAGTTGGGCAGGTACTCGGCCGGGGAGTTGAAATAGACTTCCGAGTCGTAGTCGGAATGCACCAGGAATTGCAGAGAGAACGCTCCACTCATCGCGAGTGCGCGCTTGACTAAATCGGGGTGGCGGAACGCGAAGTTTATAGCGTGGTAAGCCCCAAATGAAGCCCCGGTTACGTTGAGATCGTGGTTCACACGGTCGTTGCGCCCGCGGAAGAAAGGGATAACCTCGTGGATAAGGTAGTCTTCGTACAGGTTGTGCCGGCGGGCGCGGTCGCGTGTGGGGATGGAGCGGTTGTACCACGACTCGGTATCGACGGCATCTACGCACACGATCTGGAGGTGCCCGTTTTCGAGGCGGTCGCGCAAGGAGCTAATCAATGAGAAGTCTTCGTTCTGGTAGAAACGCCCGAAGGAGGTGGGAAAGGCAATGACCGGGCGGCCACCTGTCCCATACAGCAAAAGCTCCATGTCCCTACCGAGTCTGGAGCTATACCATTTATGGTACTCGCGATTCATAGGAGTGGTCCACCTGCAAAGTTAGTAAGATAGCTGTCCAGGAGGCGTGATGGGCGACAGTAATGGAGGCAATTGTAGCATGTTGCGTTCCCCGGCGCAACCACGCTGGGGGACGATGGACGATGGACGATGGACGATAGGAGTAACGAGGACTGAGGACTGAGGACTGAGGACTGAGTAGTGGGTAGTGGGTAGTGGGTACAATGCATCATCTATCCCAACAATCCTAACCTTGGCGCGTTCTTGGCGACCTTGGCGTCTTGGCGGTTCCGCCTCCTACTATCGTCCATCATCCATCGTCCCGCACCAGCTACTACTATGTTGTGGTTGGCACGGTAATTGCATTATGTTGGGTTGCCTGGTCCTGCAGCGCCGCAGCAGAGTCTTAGTTGGCAGGGAGTTTCCATGCTCAATAATCCTCCATTGGTGGTATTTTCGCATCTTCGTTGGGACTTTGTTTACCAGAGGCCACAGCATCTGCTTGCGCGCCTGGCGAAGAATCAGCAGGTATTTTTCATCGAGGAGCCGGTGCAGGACTTCGAGAATGCGCCTCACCTGGAAATCAGCAGCCCCTCGCCCAACGTCATAGTCGCTCGCCCGCACACACCCTCTTACTCCTGGGGCTTCACCGGAGACCAGGTCTCGCTCATGACGCCGCTGGTGGCGGACTTCGTAGAGCAGCAGGAGCTTACCGACTACGTTGTATGGCTCTACACGCCGATGGCCTTGCCGCTTGCCCAGACTTTGCGGCCCCGTGCGGTAGTGTTCGACGTGATGGACGAGCTTTCTGCCTTCGCGGGCGCGCCACAGGAGATGAAGGACCTCGAAACTGCGACCCTTGCCTGGGCCGACGTCGTATTCACAGGCGGGCCGAGCCTCTACAAGGCCAAGCTGGGACGGCACGATAACCTGCACTGCTTCCCAAGCAGCGTGGACGCCGCACACTTCGCACAAGCCCGCACCATTGACGAGGCACCCGACCAGGCCAATCTCCCACACCCACGGCTGGGCTTCTACGGCGTGATTGACGAGCGCATGGACCTGGGTCTGCTTGATTTCCTGGCCGCCTCGCACCCAGAATGGCAGATCGTAATGGTCGGCCCGGTGGTGAAGATCGACTGGGCGTGGCTACCGAAGCAGCCCAACCTGCACTTCCTGGGGCAGAGGCAGTATGCCGAGTTACCGTCGTACCTCGCCGGGTGGGACGTTTGCCTGCTACCCTTCGCCCTAAACGAATCGACCCGGTTCATTAGCCCAACCAAGACGTTGGAGTACATGGCCGCCGAACTGCCCATCGTGAGCACTCCCATCACTGATGTTGCCGAGCCTTACGGGCACATCGTGTACCTGGGCACCACGAAGGAAGAATTCGCCGCGGCCTGCGAGAGCGCATTGACCGCACCTGTAGAGGAGCACGAGCGCAGAGTTCAGCAGATGAGAGAGGTGTTGGCTAACACCTCCTGGGACCACACGGTCGCCGCGATGGAGCGGCTTATTGACGAGGCCGTCACGCAGAACAACCCGAAGCCCGGTCCTGGTTCCGGACAGGGACCTGCTGGCGATAGCCTCCCTTCCAGCAGAGTTTCTATATCAAGGTAGAAGTGGCAACGCCATAGATCTAACGGCATTCAAAGGGGGGAGTACACTATGAGAGGAAAAATCCCAAAATGGACACAAACACGAATCTCGGTCGGCGCAAAGTAGATACAGTTATTATCGGCGCTGGCCCTACCGGACTGAGCGCGGCCTATCACCTCGGCAAGAGTAGCTTGCTTATCGAACAGAATGACACAGTCGGCGGGTGGTGCCGCTCGATTGAGGAAGGTGGCTTCACCTTCGACATGGCCGGGCACATCATGTTCTCCAAGGAAGAGTACGTCCACGAGATGTACAAGATGCTGCTCGGTGACAACGTACACTGGCAGGACCGTGAGGCCTGGGTCTACAGCAAGAACGTCTACACCCGCTATCCCTTCCAGGGCGCGCTCTACGGCCTCCCCTCCGAGGTCATCAAGGAATGCATAATGGGAGCCATCGAGGCCCGTTACGGCACCGCCGAGGCCCCCAAGGAGAAGCTAACGGCCGTCAAGGTGGCGGCAAACGGGCACAACGGCAACGGTCACTCTGCCAATGGTAACTCGAACGGGCACACTAACGGACAGGCCAGGGCACTCACCCACGACGGTAAAGATCACATCGTGGTTGAAGATTGCTGCGCGGATGGGGTCGGTGAGACGCTCTCCGGGCAGGTAGGTGAGTGTAATATCACTCCCAGCACCGAGCCTCGCAACTTCGAGGAGTTCATCTACAAAGTGTGGGGCAAGGGTATCGGCAAGCACTTCGCCATACCCTACAACAGGAAGCTCTGGGCGGTGCCCCTGACCGAGATGGAGACCTCCTGGCTGGGCGGTCGAGTGCCGCTGCCCGACCTGGAAGAGATCATAGAGGGTGCCCTCTCGCCGGTGCCCAAGCCGATGGGTCCGAACGCCCGCTTTGGCTATCCCCTACGGGGCGGCTTCCAGGCTCTCATGAATGGGTTCTTGCCTCACTTGAAGGGCGAAATGATGCTCGGAACGCGCATCGAGAAGATCTTGCCGGAGCGCCAGACGGTGCAGACCTCCGATGGTCGTGAGTTCGAGTACGAATACCTTGTGAGCACTATGCCGCTGCCCTACCTGGTGAAGATTATGGGCGACGAGGTCCCAAAGGAGATACAGGAGGCGGCGGCGGGTCTGCGGCACGTTTCGGTGCGGTGCGTGAACCTCGGAATTGGCCGCGAGAACCTCACCGAGAAGCACTGGATATATTACCCCGAAGACACCGTCTTCCACCGCATCTTCGTGCAGGGAAACGCCAGCCCCCACTGCAACCCACCCGGCGGCTTCGGACTGACCTGCGAGATCACGTACTCGCCACACAAGCCCCTGCCCGTTGACGGACAGGAGTTGATCGACCTCTGCATCCAGGACTGCCGCCGCGTGGGCATCATCAACGACGATGACCCCGTGTGGGTTGCCAACCAGGTGGACATGCCTTACGCTTACGTGGTATACGATCACGACCGCAAGCGCAACGTCGATACCATACGCGAGTGGTTGAAGTCGAAGAACATCCTGCTGTCCGGTCGCTACAGCGAGTGGGAATATTACAACTCGGACCATGCCTTCATCGCGGGCAAGGACGCCGCCGAGCAAGTTACCGCATTGAAAGAGCGCGCCGCCGCTTTGGCGAACATGGGCGCGCAGTATGCCAGCGCCGAGTCGCTGACTTTAGCTCCATAGGAGCCTGTTTCACCCAACGAATACCGGGGCCGCTGCCAGGAAGGGCGAGCGGTCTCGGTATATGTTTGCGTGCGCGTGACGTGCAAATTGCAATCCGCGCAACTGGAGAACCACCTTGAAGATTAAAGGCGCAATATTAGATGTGGACGGCACGCTGGTGGACAGCAACGACGCCCACATCCGTTCCTGGCAAGGGGCCTTGTCGCAGCACGGCTACAACTGCACCTACGAAGAAATACGCCGCCTGATAGGCATGGGAAGCGACAATCTGCTGCCGAACGCCGTTGGCGTAGAAAAGGACACCCCGGAGGGCAAACGGCTCAGCGATGCCTGGAGCGAAATCTTCGAGCGAGAGTACCTACCTAAGCTGAAGGCTTTCCCACGCACCAGGGACCTCCTCTTGGCCCTGAAGGAGCGGGGTCTAAAGCTTGTGGCTGCCAGCTCAGCTAAAGGCGATATGCTTGAGAAGCTGCTTGAGATTGCAGGGGCGACCGACCTTCTTGAGGACAGCACATCAGCGGACGACGCCGAAAACTCCAAGCCCGCACCAGACATAGTTGAGGCGGCGCTGAAAAAGGTCGGGTTGAAAGCCGGTGAGGTCCTTATGCTGGGCGACACTCCGTACGACATAGAGGCCGCGCGCAAGCTCGGCATCGGCACCATCGGCCTCAGGTGTGGCGGCTGGGACGACGAGGGGCTGAAGGGCGCGGTGGCGATTTACGACGACCCCGCCCATCTCCTGGCCCACCTGGAGGACTCGCCACTATTACGTTCGTGAGTGCCCTTCCCCGCATTCCAGGCGGACATCTGCACTCCGACTACACCTACCGGAGCCGTATCGTGAGACCACGACTTTGCCTCTTTACCGATAGCGTAGAGCCTTCAGGCGTGGGAGAGCACATGCTTTCCCTGGCGGAAGAGCTTAGGTACCAGTATGACATTTCCTTTCTCGGCTGGTCCTCCACGCCTCTGTACGCACGCGCGGCCGCGCTTGGCTTTCCCGTGCACGAGTTATCGGTGGACTGGTACGTAAACAAAGACCTCCTCATAATGCTGAAGCCCGATATGGTGCACGTGCACGCGGGCGCGTCCTGGGAGGGTCACGGCGGCGTGTGGGCGGCGCGCAACGCTGATGTCGGCTGCGTGCTACGGACCGAGCACCTGCCCTACCTCATCACCGAAAAGTGGCAGCAAGACGAGTACGCCGGATTTCTCGATTGGGTGGATGGAATCATCTGCGTGTCCGAGGGCGTAAGGCGTACATTTTCGCAGGCGGGCGTTCCGGCGGGCAAACTTCATGTGGTGCGCAACGGCGTGCCGGTCCGAGAGCACCACGCCGACAATAGGGCTGTTGCAAGAGAATTACGTGCGTCCTTAGGCTTGCCGACCAGGAGCAAGTTGGTGCTCAGCGTCGGACGCTTGACCAGGCAGAAGGGCTATGATTACCTCATTGGCGCGGCTTGCAAGGTGGCGGCTCAACTCCCGGACACTCGTTTCTTACTGGCGGGAGAAGGGCCACTCGAAGCCGAGTTGAAGGCAACCGCGCAGGCTTGCGGAGCGTTGCGTAACGTGCATTTCCTGGGGGCGCGCCCGGACGCTAAGGAACTGATGCGAGCCTGCGACCTCTTTGTGTTGCCCTCCATCTTCGAGGGCTTGCCGCTGGTCGTGCTCGAAGCCATGTCAGCGGAGCGAGCGGTGGTGGCGACGCACGTGTGTGGGACGAGCGAAGCCGTTGTGGACGGCGTTACGGGGCGACTCGTATCGGCGGAAGACCCGCATGCCCTGGGCGAAGCAATCATCGAGGCGCTCACCAGACCCGAGCTACTTCAACGATGGGGACAGGCTGGCAGAAAGCGCGTCATGAGGCTGTTCACCGCAACAAGAATGGCAGACGACGTGTCAGCGATTTACCGGGAGCTATTAGCCCCCACCACGGCCCTGGTACACGGCGGCGAGTCGTTTGACTTGCACGCGCATCCGCAGACCTATCAGGTAACAGGTATCACAGGAGCTTAGTAATGGCAGAAGTACGAGTTGGATTCATCGGTGCCGGCGGCATCGCCGGGCGGCACTTCGGTGTGCTGCAACAATTTGCAGACGTGCGCATCGTCGCCGTGTCAGACCCGGTGGAGGAAAGAGCGGGTGGTCTGGCGTCGAGAGTTGGCGCGACCGGGTACGCGGATTTCCGCCAGATGCTGGACCGCGAGGGGCTGGACGCGCTCTACATCTGCGTGCCTCCGTTCGCGCACGGTGAGCCTGAGCTTGCCGCCGTCGAGCGCAACCTGCCCTTCTTCGTGGAGAAGCCGCTGGCGACCAACCGGGAGGTAGCCGACCGGATCGGACAGGCGGTAGAGGACAGTGGGCTTGTTACAGGAGTGGGCTACCACTGGCGCTACCTGACCACCACCGAACAGGCCCAGGAGCTACTTGCATCGAACCCGGCGCGGCTGGCGCTCGGCTACTGGCTGGACCAGACGCCCCCGCCCTACTGGTGGCAGAAGGAAGAGCTATCGGGCGGGCAGATGGTGGAGCAGACCACGCACATCTTCGATATCGCACGAGTCCTGATAGGAGAGATTGATGAGGTCTACGCCGCGGGGTCGCGCACGGAGCGAGGGAACTTTCCCGACCTCGATGTGTGTGACGTCTCGGCTGCCACGTTAAAATTCAGCACGGGGGCGGTAGGCAACATGGCCTCCACCTGCCTGCTGAACTGGCCGCACCGCATCGGCTTGCACCTCTTCGCGGAGTCGATGGTCATAGAGTTGAGCGAGCACGAGATCATGGTTGACGTGGGGCAGGGTCGCCCCGTCAGCTATCCGCAGGGCGACCCGTTTGTGCGGGAGGACCGCGACTTCATTGACGCCGTGCAGGGGAAGGCTAACAAGATACGCTGCCCCTTCTCCGAGGCCCTCAAGACTCACCATGTGACGACCGCAGCCGCCCGCTCGATTGTTGAGGGCAGGCCACGCAGGCCGGGCGAGGAGTAGGAAGGCCGCTATGGGGGGAGCGTCAGAGTGGCCCCGGCATGAAGGGCCGTATAGGATACTGTTCGTATTCGGCTGGCTTGTTGTGGGAGGCGAAGAGACCGAGTTGCGCCTGCTTGCCAAGCACATCGACCGCACACGATACCAGTTGGAAGTGGTCGCCTGCTTCTGGAAGCCCGGAATGCCGGTACAGGCGCGAGAACAGCTTCAGGCTCTCGGCGTGCCCATCGATGAGACGCCCTACAGCCTATCCTTTGAGGATACGGTTGCGTACCTAGCCACCAAATTCCCACAATACGACCTGATAGTGGCCTGCCAGGGCGTGCCGGACGTCTACCCTGCCCTGGAACGGGTCGAGCCGCAGGTCAGGCCGCCGCTGATAGAGCATGGGGGGCTTGTACAGGAGGCCCTGGCCGGTCCCAAGCACCTCACAAGCCGTTACATCGGGGTGTGCAGGTCGATACGCGACGCGGCGGCTCAGAAGATGAGCGGGCGCGCGCAGCACGCCCAGGAAATTCCTTCGATGGTGGACCTGGCTGAATATGACGCTTCCCACAGGTCCTCGGTACGTGCGGAGCTTGGCGTGCCGGAGGGCGTACCGCTGGTGGGCTGGATAGGTAGGCTGGACCGCAAGAAGCGGGTTGAGGACTTCATCCAGGCTGCCGTCCACGTTAGAAATTCCCTGCCTGAGGCGCGGTTCGTCGTAGTGGGAGGCCCGGATGCCTTCATGCCGGAGTACGCGGGTGAACTTCGTACGCTTGCTGTGGAGCTTGGGCTTGGCAAGTCGCTGGCCTTCCTGGGTGACAGGGCTGATGTGCCACGCCTGCTAGCCGGGCTGGATGTATTCGTCTGGCTGTCCCGCAACGAGGGCATGCCACACGTCATATCGGAGGCGGGTGCCGTATGCCTTCCGGTTGTGGCTACGCGGGACAACGGCTCTGAACAGCAAATCACACATGGGGTAACGGGACTGTTCGTGCCGCACGAGTCGCCTCTTGAGGTAGCATCAGCAATCACAAGCCTGTTGCACGACAGGACGCTGGCACGACGTTTGGGGCAGTCCCTGCGTCACAAAGTCGAACGAGAGTACAGCACCACGGCCGTCGTGCCCATGTGGGAAGCGCTCTTCGAGGAAGTAATTGGAGAGGCACGCCTGCAACGCCTCCATTCTCTGCAAATTAGTGGCTGATTTCCTCCCTTCCAGGCTGCCACGGATGTGGAAAACTCCCGGTTCGGCCCGTTGACAGGCTCATCGGCATCCCCTATACTGTGGGCGTTGGAGATGTGTTGAGCGTCTTCGACAACAGAGAAACTCCGAAGGAACTGCAAAGTTCGTTTGGAGTTTTTCTTTTGCCCTCGGCATGCTCTCCACGCTAGTGCGTCCCTCTTCTGACCTCCCTGCGAAGATTAATGTTCGATTAGACTTCACAGCATTATTGGAGGCGCTTCCCGCCCGGTGTGCTATAATCTCTGTGAATCCCTACCCACCAGGCAGCGAACAAATATGCGCGTTCTCGTAGTTGATGACGACCAGAGAATTAGAGAAAACCTGAAGCGGCACCTGTCGTATGACGGCTACCAGGTAGAAACGGCGGGCGACGCGAACGAGGCGTTCCGCCAGATCGCCGAGACCCCGCCCGACCTGGTGGTGCTTGACCTCATGCTCCCCGGCATGAGCGGCCTGGAAATTTGCCGCCGCATCAGGCAGGTAGACGACGTGCCCATCCTCATGCTCACGGCAAAGGACACGCTGGAAGACAAGGTAGGCGGCCTGGACAGCGGGGCCGACGATTACCTGGTCAAGCCGTTCCAGCCCGAGGAGATGCTCGCCAGGGTTCGTGCCCTGCTCCGGCGCAGGCAGCCACAGCAGCAGGTATTGCGCTTCGGCACCGTGACGTTGGACCCGTCGGCCCGGCAAACCTGGGTGGGAGACCGGCTGGTTGACCTATCGAGCAAGGAGTTCGACCTGCTCGAGCTATTGATGCGCCACCCACGACAGGTCCTTACCCGCGAGACTTTCTACGACCGAGTGTGGGGATACGACTTCAGCGGCGAGAGTAACATCCTGGAAGTGTACGTGCGCTACTTGCGCTCCAAGCTTGAAGCCGCGGGCGCACCCAAGTACATCCAGACGGTGCGAGGCGTCGGCTACGTGCTGCGTGAGGAGGCCGCCTGATGCCAGGTGAGCGTCCGCAGAGGTTGAGGTAGGCCCACTATGTCGCTTCGGATTCGCCTGGTCTTGCTATCGACGGTGGGCACGGCGGTGCTGTTCGCACTGTTCGGCACCATCGTGTTCTCGTTGGTCCGAGACCTACTTTACCAGCCCATTGACAAACTGCTGGAAAAGGAAGTCGAATCCACTCGGTACCAGGTTATCTTGAACCGGCCGCCCGATCTTTCCGAGGTTGAGAACCCCGACCCCCTGAGCGTGGTTTTCTACACCTTTTACACACCAAACGGCGAGCTATTGCAGAGTTCGGGACGTCCTATCCCCGTAAGCGACCACCTCGTCTCCGCTGCCCTTGACGGTGAGACTGTGCTGGACTACGTAGAATCGGGGGACGGGCACAGGCTGCGCGTCATGCTCACCCCCCTGTACTTGAGGCTGAACGGGCGTATAGCTGGCGTCCTTCAGGTGTCCACACCTGTGGACTTTGTCGACCGGCTACTGACTGACTTAACGTGGCTGCTGGCAGGCACTTCCGGCGTGTTGCTCGTGGTGGCCGCCGTCGGTTCGTATCTGCTCATGGGGCGTGCCCTCGGCTCGGTGGGCCGTGTGACACGTCAGGTGGAACAAATCGAGTTCTCCCGAGACCTGACACAGAGGCTCCCGGAGCCGGGCACCCGAGACGAGATCGGCCACCTCGTGAGCACCTTCAACCAGCTTATCGAGCGCCTTCAGTCCGCACTCGAGACCCAGCGGCGCTTCGTAGCTGACTCTTCTCACGAGCTACGCACGCCCCTTACCGTTATCAAGAGCAACATCCACCTCGTGCGCCGCTCGAACGACGCGGAAGAGCAGGCCGAGTTGCTGGAAGCCACGGAGGCCGAGGTGTCGCGCCTCAACCGTATGGTAAACAACCTGCTCTACATGGCGCAGATGGAGGCGGGGCTGGACCTCAAGCCGGTGCTGCGGCCAGTCGAGCTAGACAGCCTGCTGCTTGAGGTGTTCGCCCGCGCGCGTTCCATTGCCGCGATGAAGAACCAGAAAGTGGTGCTATCGCACGAGGACATCGGGATGACGCTGGGAGACCGGGACCAGTTACAGCACCTTCTGCTAAACCTCGTCGATAACGCCATCAAGTACACGCCCGAAGGGGGCACGATTAGCCTGGGCCTGTGGTCGGAGGGCGAGTGGTCGCGCCTCGAAGTCACTGACAACGGGCAGGGTATCCCGGAGGCCGAGCTGCCCCACGTCTTCGAGCGTTTTTACAGGACGCAAGAGGCCCGGAAGAGCGCCCGGCACGGATCCGGGTTGGGCCTCGCGATTGCCCGTTCCATCACCGAGGGGCATGGCGGCAGGATTGAAGTGTTCAGCCGCGTCGAGGAGGGCACCACGTTCCGTTTGTGGCTGCGGAAGCCCCAGGCCCAACTTGCGGCTGAGAAGCAGCAGGGTACCGGCACCCTGCTCACCCGTTCGGCCGGCGCTCGGCTGGGAGCTTAGACCAGATACGGCCGCGCTCGTAACGCCTTCTAACGCCTTGACACTAGCCATAGGAGCACCAGCACCCATGCCTGACTATCTCAACCTGCGCGTCGATATCGATGAGGACCGGGGGATGGCCCTGATCACTATCAACCGGCCCGACAAGCTGAACGCCCTCAACCACCTGCTGCTGAACGAACTCGACGCGGCGCTCGATGAAGTAGCCGACCACAGCCGGGTGTGGGCGCTGGTTATCACAGGCGCGGGCACGAAGGCATTCGTCGCGGGGGCGGATATCAACGAGATCGCCACGTTGGACAGCCAGGAAGACGGAGTAGAGTTCTCGCGCTTCGGGCAGAATGTCTTTTCCAAGATAGAGAGTCTGACGATCCCGGTCATCATGGCGGTGAACGGCTATGCCCTGGGAGGCGGCCTGGAGCTGGCGTTGTGTGGCGACGTCCGCCTCGCGTCGGAGACCGCCCAATTCGGGCAACCCGAGGTGAACCTGGGAGTCATCCCCGGCTATGGCGGCACGCAACGCCTCGCCAGGATTATCGGCCGCGACCGCGCTAAGATGCTTATTTTCACCGGCGAGCGCGTCAACGCTGAGGAGGCTTACCGGCTGGGACTGGTGGATCGCGTGCTGCCCGCAGCCGACCTCGTAGATGAGGCCGTCGAATTGGCGGCGACCCTGGCGAACAAGGCTCCGAGGGCTATCGCGCTCGCCAAATTAGCTATAAACTCCGGCATCTCCCTTCCGCTTGAGGAGGGGCTGGAACTGGAGGCACAACTGTTTGGGCAGGTCGTGGATACGGAGGACCGGGTAGAAGGAGCCAACGCCTTCAAGGAGAAGCGGCAGCCTCAGTGGACCGGGCGATAAGTATCTCTGCTAAAAGGTACCGTCTAAGTCTCGTCAGGCATCTCGAAGAGGCCCCGGTAAAGGCGGCGCATGTACGGAGGGACCTTCCGCATGTCGCCCATCGTGCCGCTTGCGAAGCCCGCGAACATCTCCCAGTCGTTACGCGTCACCAGGAGGCCCTCCCAGGGCTGCTCGGGGATGCCGTGCACGTAGCCAAACGCCAGCCGAGCTAGTTCCTGGTAGCGAGGGTCCTTTTCGGCGCTCAGACGCACCGTAGCCTCAATCATCTCGTCCTTGAGCCTGTCGCGGCGGTAATGCCACCAGGCGTGGGCAAGCTCGTGCACCGCCGCCTCGTGCTGTCCGGTAAAGAGTCGCACCTCCCCGGTGGAGGGCTGCCAGTAGCCCCCACCATTCCTGCTTGTCAGGTCGTCCACACGCAGCCGCACTTTCGACCTGAGCCAGGCCCGCGATTCCGGCGTAAAGTGGTGCTGGCGCATCACTTCCTCAACGAACTGCCAGGCCGTCTCTTCTGGCACTGCTGAAGTGTGGTGGGACCCTCCGGCACCCAGCCCTGCCACCAGACCTTTGAACCAGGAAGCGACACTTGCAAGCGTCTTGTTCATACTTGTTAACCTCTTTCATATACATGGTTACGCATTATTCCGTACAGCGTATGCAACCAAAAATGCTCCGGTCCGTTATAATGATTAGGCAGTAGAATTGGCGATGTGGCACAGATACTGCTAAAACAGTAGGGGTAACAAAGGGGTACAAGGACACTCTAAGGCTTAATGCCGGCGTATGCAACCAAGGACGTTTGCAGCGTCTTCTCTACGGGCGCAAGCCAGTAACCCCAACTATGTGAGTAAAGGTTAGAACAAGGAGGAAGAACACTGCAATGAGTAAGAGATGGATTAGCGCAGCCGCCACCCTGGGCATCGCAAGTATGATGTTCGGCGCGGCGGCAATGGCACAAACAACGACCCCCACCCCCACTACGGGCGGGGCGGCAACGGCAACTGCAACGGCAGGGGCCGCAAGCACAGTAACGAGCACTGTTGTCACGACGGCGACGGCAGTAACCACCCGCACCGCTACGGTGGGGGCAACCGCTGTGGCTACGGGCACCACGACCACCGGCACCGCGGTTCCGACCGTGGGCGTACCGGCTGCTGTCTACGTACCGGGCGGCACGGCAAACTTCCCGTTTGCTCACCCGGCGTTCCAGCGTGTATGGGAGCGCACCGACGCCCCTGTGAAGAGCGGCCAGGTTAGCCGCACGTGGTTCTGGGGTCCCGGTCCCAACACCGTTGGCCTCATCGAAGCGTACCGCGAAGGCCCCGGTGGCCGCCACCTGGTACAGTACTTCGACAAGAGCCGCATGGAGATCAACAACCCGGCGGGCAACCAGAGCGACCCGTTCTTCGTGACGAATGGTCTGCTCACCGTGGACCTGATCTCCGGTTCGATCCAGGAAGGCGATACCACCTTCCGCGAGTTCCACCCGGCTTGTATCCCGATGTCCGGTGACTTCGGTGACACCCTCGCCCCTACCTACTTCGCATTCCAGAAGGTGTCGGTCAATGGCGACCGCGTGGATACCAACCAGGCTACGAGCCGCGTAGGCCAGCCTATCACGGCTACTATCGACCGCAACGGCAACGTAGGTAACGACCCCTCGAAGGCCAACATGCAGGGCGTGCAGGTATCGCAGTTCATCAGCGAGACCAGGCACAACATCCCCGCGGTCTTCTGGAACTTCCTGAACGATCAGGGTCCCGTGCGCAACGCCCAGGGCCAGGTCGTGCAGGAGCAGTTGATCCAGCCGTGGTTCTTCGCCTCGGGCTACCCGATCTCGGAGCCTTACTGGGCCAGGGCTACCATCAGTGGCACCCAGCGCGACGTGCTTATCCAGGCATTCGAGCGCCGCGCCCTGACCTATGTGCCGAACAACCCTCCCGGCTTCCAGGTCGAGATGGCTAATATCGGCCAGCACTACTTCGACTGGCGCTACCGCAACTTCGGTTACTGCGCTGGCTCGACTGTTACGCCTCCGGGCCAGCCCACAGTGGCTCCCACAGGCACCGTCTTCCCGGCCACCACAGGCACACCTGCTGCCACCGGCACCGCCGGAGCGACAGGGACAGCCATGGCAACCGGCACTGCTATGGCAACCGGCACCGCTGGTGCGACCGGTACGGCTGTGGCAACGGGCACCGCTGGTGCTACGGGCACGGCCACAAGGACTGCCTCACCGGCAGCTACCGGTACAGCTATGCCCAGCGTGACGGCGACCCCGTAACGCACAACAGGCTACTAGCAAAAGAGCAGCCCCTCATTGCGAGGGGCTGCTCTTTTTTATTGGCTCAGACTAGAACGAATCTCAACGGCAGACCAGAAGCAGGCGGACCAGTTCTGTACAACCGAGTTTTATGGAACTGGCGAAATCCTCAACGTGAAGGTTGCATCGAATCACGCTACGGAGCACCGAACTCTCGGAGTACCGGCTTGAGGAGTGCACACAGTGAGGGATCGTGTTGTTCCAGTTCGGTGATAAAAGATGATGTCGCGGCGGCCAATGCTCGGCGCAACTCTGTATCCTCGAGGGAGCAAACGAGCGCCTCCGAGAGCGGTTCGGTCACAGCGATGGGCAGGCGGTCGATGCCACGAGCCTCAGCGGCCTCCTCGCCCAGGCGAAGGCACGCCAGACTGTGAATGTGATCGCGAAGGGCACTGATCCAGTATTCGGCCCGCCACGCTTTGCCGCGCTCTATGGACGAGCGAGCGTGGAAGACATGGTGCCAGCATAGTCCGCTAAGGAAGCGGGCGGCGGGTGGCGAAGCCTCCTGCTGATGGGTGGTGCCGAAGAGGATACGAAAGTTCGGACCGCGAGGACCAAAATCGTGTTGGGGAGACAACCCAACGTCGAGTTCGAGGCCACCGGGCAGGAGGAACACGCGGTATAAGCTTGAGCGAAAGGGCAGGTCCCAATAGTGAAGGACGCCGAACTCACGATCAAGCGCCTCCGTCCAGTCATCCAGGACGTCCTCTAGGGAGGTGCCTTGGGCCAGCCCGAAAGCCACGTCGATATCGGACCGTTCGTCCACGGCGTCAACGGCCATGGAGCCGGTGAGCGCGCCCGCTGAGACCCGTGGGTCGGCCCTGGCTATATCCAGGATGTAGTTACGTAGATGGTCCCGTTGCTCAATTGTGAACATGCGCCCCCTGGCATACCAGAATTCAACTCAAGATAGAGATCGGAGACAAAACTCAGTGTACCATTTCGAGTTGCGTTCTAGTGGCCGTCGTGTAACTCAGCCGACAAGGCGCTGATACGGTTTCGTGCCTCCCATAGCTCCGGGAAGAAACGGTAGCCGAGCGTCTTGCCCAGGTAGCCCGCGCCCGCCGAACCAGCCGTGCCCATAGCGCGGTCGCCTATCGCGCGTTCCACCAGCTTGATGTGGTTGAAACGCCATTCGCCAAACCGCACCTCGTACTCGCTCAGCACCTCCGCGAAGAGGAAGAGTTGTCCATGCCACTCAGGGTGCATGTAGACCTCCACCACGGCATCCACGGGGTCGGGTGCCAGGTGCTCAAATTGCTCGATGAAGACGTCGTGCAGACTGCGGGGCCAGCGGTCCCAGATGCCGGGCACGTTCATGTGCCGCTCGATTAGCTTGATGAAGGTGGGTTCTCGCAGACCAGAAGCCATCTCAAGCTCGCGAAACTGCTCCGACTCGAAGCCGCTTGACGAAGATAACACGTGACGAAAACGCTGGAACTCAGGCGGCGGCATCGTCGCCAGCACCGTTACTTCCTGGCCGACTACCTGCATGATCTTGTTGATGCGCCCCAGCAGGTGCAAGGCAAGCGCCATGTCGCCGCGTTCCAGCCGGTCGATCACCACGCGCAGGTCGTACAACATCTGCTTGAACCAAAGTTCTTGCGACTGCTGCGTGATGATGAACAGCATCTCGTCGCGCGCCTCCTCGGGGCCGAGAGGGCTTTGCAGGCTCAATAGCTCCGGGACGCGCAGGTAGCTGCCATAGGTGAGTGGCAGTTCTGAAGCTGTCTGGTTGCGGTCGGTGCGCTCAGCGTCGAGCATTTCCGCTCCTTTTGTCTGATGCGGTGGGTTCTAGCGTCCTAGTAATGGCCCGCGGTGAGGCTGCTCGCTTCCACGAGTTCCACCAGCACGCCGTTGGCCGCCTTTGGGTGAACAAATGCAACCAGCGTGCCGTGAGCGCCACGTCGCGGCTCCTGGTCTATTAGCTCCACGCCGCGCTCCTTCAAGCGAAGCAACATCCCCGGCAGGTCGTCCACTTCCAGGCAAATGTGGTGCACGCCCGGCCCTCGGTTGGTGAGAAACTTCTGCACCGGCCCCTCCTCGCCCACCGGCTCAAGTAGCTCCAGGCGCGACTCGCCCAGGGGAAGGAACGAGACGCGCACAGCGTCACCCTCCACGTACTCGCCTCCCACGTCTTCGAGGCCAAGGCCGTCACGGAAGATGTTGAGGGCCGCGTCCATGCTTCCCGTGGCAAGGCCGATGTGATTGATCCTGAGTACGCGTGGCATGCTGTGGCGAGGACTCCTTGTTAGCTTCTGAGGCGAGTTCAATATAGCATTTGCGGATTGCAGCGTCAACGGGGGCACGAATGTTGCCCCCTGTCACGGTAGTTGTCTGCCGCGCTTTCCTTACGGCTGCACCAATGCGCCGCGCGTGATTGCTTGACAAACCGCAGGCCCTGTGATAACCATCCAGGGCATTCTACAAGGAGGTAGAGTAATGATAAAACTGGTCGCCCTCTTCAAGCGCCCCCCCGATACTGACGAGTTCGATGCCCACTACGCGGACGTGCATGCCCCCCTCATGCAAAAGGTGCCCGGCCTCGAACGTATGGAAGTGACCCGCAACATCCAGGCTTTTCGTGGCGAACCGGAATACTACCTGGTAGCAGAGATGTACTTCCGCGACCGCGAGTCATTCGACGCAGCTATGTCCTCAGACGAAAACCGGGCCGCCGGTAAGGACCTGATGAGCTTCGCCCGTGAGTACGTGACCATGTTCTATGGTGAGGTGGAAGGTTAGCCGTGGACAACTCCAACTACCCTGATTACCCAAACCCGCGAACGCCGGAGGAGCTAGGCTTCTCGCGCATCGTATACACAAAGGCGGAAGGCGTCGCCACCGTCATGATTAACCGCGAAGAGGTGCTGAACGCCACCGACTTCCACACGCTCAAGGAGATGAGCCGGGCGTTCGAGGACGCTTCATACGACGACTCGGTGGGCGTGGTGGTGCTCACCGGGGCGGGCAAGCGCGCCTTCTGCACCGGGGCCGACCTGGACGAGCAGGAGCAGTTCCACCGCAAGCGCGCCGACTATTGGAAGTGGATGGGCGCGTTCATAGAGGCCCACGACCGGCTGCGCAACGTCGGCAAACCCACGATAGCCCGGCTCAACGGCATGGTCGTCGGGGGCGGCAACGAGTTCAACATCGCCTGCGACCTCGCAATAGCCGCCGAGCACGTCACCATCCGTCAGGTGGGCACCGCGAGAGGCTCCGTGCCCGCAGGTGGGGCGACCCAGTGGCTGCCAATCATCATCGGGGACCGGCGTGCCAGGGAGATGCTGTGGCTGTGCGAGCCTGTTCCTGCCGCCAAGGCCCTGGGTTGGGGCCTGGTAAACGAAGTGGTACCTTTTGAGGAATTAGATGCCGCCGTGGCGCGCATGGCGAAGAAGCTACTCAACAGGATGCCTGAGATTATCAGGTACGCCAAGCAGCAGACCAACTTCTGGCGCGACTTCTCCTGGAGCCTCACCGTCGGCCACGCCCGCGACTGGCTTGCGGTCCACGCCGACGCGGAGGAGACCACAGAGGGCCTGGATGCCTTCCACGGCAAGCGAGAGGTGGACTACTCGATGCTTCGCAGGCACATGTCGGAGGGCCAGCACGAGTGCCCCAACTGCGGCGCGATGGTCCCGCCCCGGTACGCTTTCTGCGGAGCCTGCGGCACAAAGCAGGAGGGCCGCGAGAATGGCTGAGAGCGACTACAGCCTCATCAAGCTCACCAGGGACGGCCTCGTCACTATCATCCAGCTCAACCGGCCCGACGTTCTCAACGCGCTCAACTTACAGCTCATGGACGAGGTAATCGCCGCGCTCGACCGTTTGGAGACGGATGAGGAAGTCAGGTGCGTGGTGCTGACCGGCAATGAGAGGGCGTTCGCGGCAGGGGCGGACATCAAGGAGATGGCGGGCGCTACCACGGTCGATATGATGATGCGCGACCAGTTCGCCAAGTGGGACCGCATCCGCCGCTTCAAAAAGCCGATAATCGCGGCGGTCAGCGGCTACGCCCTGGGTGGCGGCAACGAGCTAGCCATGCTCTGCGACATGATTGTGGCCTCCGAGACGGCGCAGTTCGGTCAACCTGAGATCAACATCGGCGTGATGCCCGGCGCGGGCGGCACGCAGCGTCTCACGCGGGCCGTGGGCAAGACCATCGCTATGGATATGGTGCTCACCGGGCGCATGCTCACCGCGCGAGAAGCCCTGCAATTTGGCCTGGTGAACCGCGTGGTCCCGGTGGAAGCGTACCTGAAAGAGGCGGTGAAGCTGGCGCAGAGTATCGCGGAGAAAAGCCCTATCGCCGTACAGATGGCTAAAGATGCCGTACTCAAGGCTTTCGACACTCCGATCCAAGAAGGGCTGTTGCACGAGCGCAAGAACTTCTACATGCTCTTCAGCACGGAGGATCAGAAAGAGGGCATGGAGGCCTTTATAGAGAAGCGCAAGCCCAGCTTCAAGGGGAAATAGGCATGGACTACGAGACAATTCTGTACAACCTGGACGAGGGCGTGCTCACTATCATGCTCAATCGCCCTGACGTCCTGAACGCCTTCAACCGCAAGATGACCGACGAGTTGCAGGACGCCTTCAAGAAAGCCGAGCGCGATGCCGAGGTGCGTTGTATCGTGCTGACAGGGTCGGGCCGCGCGTTTTCTTCGGGGGAGGACCTGAAATCCCGCTCCGCGAGTGGGGAGTCCGACTTTGGCTCGACGCTGCGCCAGCGGTACAACCCGCTGGTATCGAAGATGCGCAACATTGAAAAGCCGGTGCTTGGCTCCATCAATGGCGTGGCCGCGGGTGCGGGCTGCTCAATAGCGTTGGCTTGCGATCTGCGAATTGCCTCCGAAAAGGCGCGCTTCATGGAGGTCTTCGTGCGCGTGGGGCTGGTGCCCGACTCCGGTTCTTCGTTCTTGCTGCCGAGGCTCGTTGGATTGGGCAAGGCGCTCGAAATGGCCTTCCTGGGAGACGAGATGGGCGCGGACGAGGCGCTACGCACGGGGCTGGTCAACCGTGTTGTGCCAGCGGAGGAGTTGGAGAGCGCCACACGAGAGCTTGCCTTGCGGCTCGCGAAGTCTCCCACGAAAGCGATAGGGCTAGCCAAGCGGGCCATCAACCGCGCCCTCACGATGGACCTGGACCAGGTGCTCGATTACGAGGTCTACGGACAGGAAGCCGCCGGTGCCTCCGAGGACCACCGGGAAGGTCTGGCGGCGTTCCTGGAGAAGCGGACCCCAAACTTCACAGGCAGGTAAGCAACTATGGCAGGCAAGATCGCAGTGCTGGGTGCCGGTACAATGGGCGCGGGAATAGCACAGACGGCCGCGCAGAGTGGCTTTGACGTGCTGCTCTACGACATCAAGGACGACTTCGTGCAACGTGGTGTGTCCAACATCCGCTCCGCGCTACAGGGTCGCGTAGACAAGGGCAAGATGTCGCAGGAGGAGATGGACGGCATAACCGACCGCATCAGCACCACGACCAATCGGGACGATGCAGCCGCGGCGGACTTCATCATCGAGGCCGCCCCCGAAGATATGGCGCTGAAGCGGGAGATATTTGGCTCGCTTAGTAGTCTCTCGTCCCCGAACACTATTCTCGCCAGCAACACCTCATCCCTCTCTATAACCTCCATAGCTGCCGCCACGGACCGCCCTGACTCGGTCGTGGGTATGCACTTCTTCAACCCGGCCCCGGTGATGCCTCTGGTGGAGGTGATAGCGGGTGCCCGGACCTCCCCGGACGTGAGGCAGGCAGTGGCGCAGCTAGCGCGTGACATGGGCAAGACCCCCGTGCTCGCCGCCGACAGTCCAGGTTTCATCGTGAACCGGGTTGCCCGTCCCTTCTACGGCGAGTCGCTCAAGATGCTGGGGGAGGGCTTCGCGGGTGTAGCGCAGATAGATGACGCAATGAAGGCCGCCGGATTCAGGATGGGGCCGTTCGAGCTAATGGACCTCATCGGCATAGACATCAACTCCGCCGTCACAAAGTCGGTCTACGAGGCGTTCTTTGGCGAGCCGCGCTACAGGCCGCATCCCATCCAGCAGCGCATGGTCGAAGGCGGCACGCTTGGCCGCAAGAGTGGCCGGGGCTTCTATGCGTACGAGGGTGGCGAGAAGGGCGATGCAACCGCCACCCAGCTTGTCAACATGCCCCTGAAGCGGACCCTGGGCTTCATCCCACCTGAAGTGACCGGCGAGTTCCTGGGTAGGGGCGGTATTGAGGTAGAGGATGAGGCTCAGGGCGAAGTTATCGCGCGTGTGCTGGCGATGATTATCAACGAGGCTTCTTTCGCGGTGGGCGAGGGAGTGGCTTCGGTGCGGGACGTGGACATCGCCATGCGCTTGGGTACCAACTACCCTAAGGGTCCGCTACGTTGGGCCGACGAGATAGGTCTAGACAGGGTGCTTGCCGTGCTCGACAGCCTGCGCGAATCGCTCGGGGAGGAGCGCTACCGGCCTTCTCCGCTGTTGTGGCAGCTAGTCAATTCAGGCAGGGTTGGCGATGCCGTAGGTGAGGGCTTCCACACCCCCGGCGAGAAGGGTATGGTATAATTATAGGTATTGCGCCGCACGCAAGCTACTGGAAAATACACGTATTGGCGCCAAAGTAGCACCTAATTGGAAGCTGGAAGGGACCGATGTTGGCTAGTCAGACAAATACGCAAGAAGCATACATTATTGATGCCGTCAGAACGCCGGTCGGTCGCTATGGTGGGGCGCTGAAAGACATACGTCCGGATGATTTGGCGGCCATAGCCATCAAGGCACTGGTGGAGCGGACCGGCATCGACACTCGCCGCATAGAGGACGTGATACTCGGCTGCGCGAACCAGGCAGGCGAGGACAACCGTAACGTGGCCCGCATGGCCGCGCTGCTGGCCGGGTTGCCGGTAGAGGTGGGTGGTGCCACGGTCAATCGACTTTGCGGCTCCAGCCTACAGGCCGTGCTGGACGCTGCCAGGGCCATCAAGGCGGGCGACGGCGACGTTTACATAGCGGGCGGCGTCGAGAGTATGACGCGTGCCCCCCTGGTCATGGCAAAGCCGTCAGAGGCCTGGCCCAGGGGCGAGCAGACGCTGTACGACACCACCCTGGGCTGGCGCTTCACCAATCCTACGCTTGCCGAGTTGCACCACCCATTCAGCATGGGCGAGACGGCGGAGAACGTGGCAGAGCAATGGCGCGTCTCACGCGAGGACCAGGACGCGTTCGCCCTCGACAGCCAGCGCAAAGCGGCGGCGGCAATCGAAGAGGGCAGGTTCAAGGACGAGATGACACCCGTGACTATACCGCAGCGCAAGGGCGACCCCGTAATGGTTGACACCGACGAACACCCACGCCCTGAGACCACGCTGGAGAAGCTGACCAAACTGCCTGCGGCCTTTCGTAAGGGCGGCAGTGTGACGGCTGGCAACTCGTCCGGTATCAACGATGGCGCGTCCGCAATTCTCATCGTGAGCAAGCAGGCTGCCGAGGACATGGGACTGACACCTATAGCACGCATCATCGCCGGGGCCGTCGCGGGCGTGGACCCGGCCTGCATGGGAGTGGGGCCTATCCCGGCCACGCGGAAGGCTCTTGAGCGTGCGGGCATCACTGTGGACGACCTGGACTTGATCGAGCTAAACGAGGCTTTTGCTTCACAGTCGCTGGCTTGTATCCGAGAGCTGCGACTCGACCCTGAGAAGGTGAACGTGAACGGTGGCGCAATCGCCCTGGGGCACGCCCTGGGGAACAGCGGCTCCCGGCTCGTGACCACGCTGGTGCACGAACTCAGGCGGCGGGGCGGCAGGTACGGCCTCGCGACCATGTGTATTGGTGTTGGGCAAGGCATCGCGGCGGTAGTAGAGGCGGTCTGAGTACGTCGTAAGGGCGCATGCCGCACGACCCACGAGTCTATGTATAATCTAGCACTCAATGAGGAGTAGAAACACACAATGGCTGACACACAGGTAAATGCAGAGGAGCAAGCACAGGGGGTGCTTGGACGCACGGACTGGAAGCTGCTCATCAACGGGCAGCAGGTTGACGCCGCATCGGGAGAGACTTTCGACGCCATCAATCCCGCCACCAACGAGTCGTTCGCAAGGGTCGCAAAGGCGGGCCGCGCGGACGTTGACACCGCGGTGCAGGCTGCTCGGGAGGCGTTCGAGAAGGGTAAGTGGGTACGTATGGGAGCGGCGCGGCGGGGCAGCCTGCTGTACAAGGTCGCACAGGTCATGCGGGACCGCTCGGACGAGATTGCCCGGCTTGAGGTGACCAATAACGGCAAGGCTATCTCCCAGGCGAAGGCCGAGTTGAACCAGGCAATTGAGGACTTCGAGTTCTTCGCGGGCGCTGCCACCAAGATCACAGGCAACACCATCCCGGTGCCTGGCAACTTCCTCAACTACACCGTGAGAGAACCGATCGGCGTGTGCG
>DASVRN010000094.1:0-2732 GCA_036388595.1 Chloroflexia bacterium | reverse complement strand
AGAATGTTGTACATGTAGCCATCCAGACCATGAGAAAGTAAGACGTTAGCGCGCGGTCTTCCCTAATTATACTATGTACCGCATGTAAGGTAGGTATCTATTTGGTGAAAACAGGTGAAAGTGTGGCCCTCGTGTCTGCATCACCTCCGAGATATTAGAACCCTACTCCCCCCTGTCATCCTGAGCGGAGCGAAGGATCTAAAGAAGTTGGGGAGGGGATGCTGTTGGAGTGAGACGCTATCGCACAGACCCGGCCTCGGATAAGAGCACCTCCGCCCCGCCCTTGTCATTCTGAGCGAAGCGAAGAATCTCGTCCTCCACCAGGATGTTT
The DNA here is from genome assembly GCA_036388595.1 of Chloroflexia bacterium. GTDB lineage: Bacteria > Chloroflexota > Chloroflexia > QHBQ01 > JADMIH01 > JADMIH01. The sequence continues at coordinate 2,401 of DASVRN010000094.1, read as the reverse complement.
CCCCCTTCTTACGGTACTGAGTGGCTGAAAGAAAGGTGGTATTTGCGTGGTGGGGGACGAGATTCTTCGCTTCGCTCAGAATGACAAAGTAGAGGCTCTGGGTGCTGTGGTAGGAATTATCAAGAAAGGGTGGCTGATTCTTCGCTTCGCTCAGAATGACAAGGTGAGGCTCTGCTGCCGGTATTCGGTCATACCATTGAGGAGGTAGCTTGTAGGCATAGGGGTCTTGGTGCCAGAAGTTCAGCATGAGGGTAGGGGCAGCATTTTAGATCCTTCACTGCGTTCAGGATGACAGGGGGAATAGGGTCGCCACACATGGGATAGTGCCTAAGCTAAGAGGCGGAAGGGGTGTCGGTGATTAGGGGGGTATTCCGGTTGCAAAAAGGGACCAGGGCACTTAATACCGCACCCTGGTCCCCTTGTACCATCTGAGTCCTTACTCCCACCGTGTCCTTTGCGCTCTTTGCGCCTTTGCGGTTTCCACCTAAAGCTGCTCCCCTAAAGAGCCAGTCGCTCCAGGCGGTCCACGAAGCCTTCCAGGATGTCGAAGGCGCGCTCTACGGGTTCGGGGGTGGACATATCGACGCCCGCCATCTTGAGGGCGTCCAATGGGTAGGTGGAGCTACCGGCCTTGAGGAACCGCTTGTAGTCATCGGCGGCGCTTTGCCCTTTCTCCAGCACGTTGGCGGCCAGGGCGTTGGCGGCCGAGATGCCGGTGGCGTACTGGTAGACGTAGAAGTTGAGGTACATGTGGATCGGGAACTGCGCCCAGGTGATGCCCACGCGCTGCCGGTCCACTTCCACCTCCGGCCCGTAACCCTCGGTGAACATGTCGGCCATCAACTCGATGAGGCTGTCGGCGGTGAGGGCCTGCCCGTTCTCCACGCGGGTGTGGATCTCAAGCTCGAACCGCGCAAGGATGGGCATGATGAAGAAGTAGCGGTGGAAGTTGTACATCGCCTCTTCGATTACCGAGATCTGGAACTGCGGGTCGTCGTTCTTCTTGAGCAGATGGGCTCGCACCAGCGCCTGGTTGAAGTTGGAGGCCGTCTCGGCCACGAACATGCCGTAGCGGGCGTACACCATCGGCTGGTTGGCCCGCGTAAGGTACGAGTGCATCGAGTGACCAAGCTCGTGAGCCAGCGTGCTCATCGACTCCAGGTCGTTGGTGTAGCTCATCAGGATGAAGGGGTTGGTGCCGAACGAGCCGCCCGAGTAGGCCCCGCTACGCTTGCCCACGTTCGGGTAGACGTCCACCCAGCGCTGCTCCAGCAGGCCCTTGCGCATCGGGTCGCAGTAGTCGTCACCGAGCGGGCCCATTCCCTCACAAATCATCTCGATTGCATCTTCAAAGGCGAGGGCAGGCTGCTCTTTCGCAAGGGGCGCAAAGATGTCGTAGGGGTGGAGCATGTCGAGGCCCAAAATGCGGCGGCGGGCCGACCAGTAGCGGTGCCACACGGGCAGCTTGCGCCGGGCCGTGTTGAGCATGTTGTCATACACTTCGCGCGGGATGAAGTTCTGCGACAGGGCCGCCTCCACCGCCGTGTTGTAGTTGTGGGCGCGGGCCAGGAACACGTCCTTCTTCACGCCGCCCGCCAGCAACGTCGCGAAGGTGTTCTTCACGCCGAGATAGCCGTCGGCGTACTGCTCCCAGGCCGTGCGGCGCACCTCTATATCGGGGTTGCGCAACAGCGCCTGGATAGTGCCGCCCGACAACTGTAGCGAGCCGTCACCCGTGTCCACGCTGCCGTAGTCGAGGTCCGAGTCGGCCAGGGTGCCGTGGGCGGTGCGGGGCGTGTCGAGCACGTCGGAGGCCATCGCCAGCACCTGCTCCACTTCGGACGAGCGTACGTGGTCGGCCTTGCGGCGCAGCATGTCGAAGTAGTGCTTGTAGACCTGAAGCCCCGGCTCCTCCTGCATGTACCGTTCGATAGTCTCCTGCGAGACGGTGAGCAGTTCCGGCTCGGCAAAGGAGAGCGCCGCTGCTACCGAGGCGAACATGCCGCGTGCCTGGTCGCGCAGGGCGGCGGTCTCCTGGTTGGTGGTGTCGCTGTCGTGCATGTGGTTGGCGTACACGAACAACTGCATCATCGGCACGTTGATGCTCTCGGCCAGCTTGAAGTAGCCCAGCAACCGTTCGGCGGAATCGCCCAGGTGCCCCTTGTACTCGTCAAGCCCCGGCAGCATGGCGCGGACCTCCTCCGCCTTTGCCTGCCACTGCTCGTTACCGGGGAAGATGCTCCCCAGGTTCCAGGTATATTTCGCGTCAAGCTCGCCACGCTTAGGTAATGCCACTGCCATATTTGTGTCGCTCCTCTGGTTAGATAGTAAAGATAAATATCTACAATACCGGGCAGGGATGTCAAGCGGATTTGGGAATTGGGATTTAGGTTTTGGGGTT
>DASVRN010000093.1:0-12080 GCA_036388595.1 Chloroflexia bacterium | reverse complement strand
CGGGTGTGAAGCTCATGGTGCAGCCCGGTGCCTGGGTCTTGCCATTTTGCAGGATAGTACGCGCCGAGCGCATCTTGACGTCGATGCCGTTGGGCACGAAGGCATCCATGAACGGCGCGAGAAACTTGTACTTGTAGCTGGCCTCCACGACCACGCGATTGCCTTCCTTGATGACGTTGTCTATGTTGCTCTGCGTGACAGGCACGGGCGTGCCGTTGCCGTTGTCGTACCAGACCGCGATGTTGATCGAAGACCTGGGTACGCCCATCACTTTCTCTACCGACCTGCCCCGGATGTCGCAGGCATAGGAAGGGGCGACCAACGCGGGCACGTAGGTGGGGGTGCCTTTGGCGGCCATAGAGGCGGCTACCTGTGTAGCCTGGGCCGCCGCCACTACCTCGCGCGGGCGTATGATGGCGAAGTGCGAGCCTTCCTGCGCGGCATTGGTCACCACGCTGTAGGTGAACAGGAAGCGACCCATCTCGATAATGCCCAGGATGAACCAGAATAGGAGAATGCTGATAAAGGCAAACTCCACAGTGCTCTGTCCGCGGGCGCTCCTGCGGTTGTACGCGCTTATAGGTCGTCTTAGCATGTTCTTCCAGTAGTTGCAGGTCATGTTTGCGGCCTCACCTACCACGACATGGTAGCAACTTATCCGGTCGTGATCTGTGAAGCGTATGCCAGCATGTTGTCCCTTATGCGGTCTACTATGTCGTGTGCGTGATTGGCCGTAGCAAGCGGTCCGCGAAGTCGCGACAAGGTAGCCGAGCATGCCCGTGGGTAGTGGCTTGGGAAAGCCCTACAGTAATTATAGGTATGGTTTCGGACTAAATGAATGGGAACTCCTTACTATAGGGCACGCATAAAGGTCATGCCCCGAATTGGCTAGTGTCAGGTACTAGCCTCGCGGGACGGGGCTGCCGTAGTGCCTACGCTCTTGTCATGGCATGATGGCGGACCATAATCGTAGCATCTCAAAAAGGGGCAGGTCCTGCTCAATTTCGGACCTGCCCCTCTTTTCCATATACTTTATTAGCTCGATCTACTTGATTAGCCTTGGCCGCTTGAAAGGCAACTCCCAAACCGACGTGTCCTGCGAACCTGATGGGTAGCTCTCGATGCGTAACCAGGACGTATCAGATGAGCAGCTTGATCCGTTTCCAAAGAAGGTGTTGTATGCGGTTGTGCCTTCCTCAGGTATGTAGACGTACTCGTTAGGCACCGTTCCCGGCCACACCCTGCTCCACGTGTCGTTGAAACTGGCAATACCCCAGGTCTCAGTATTCCCGGTCACCGGGTTGGGTATATCAGCCCAACTACTATTGAGCGAGAGGTCGGTAGCTCCGCAGATTTGCATCTGGTAGTACAAGGGCGTGGGGCTACCATTGTCCATGTCAAAGTGCTTGACGTTGAGCACCTGCCCGGCGGCGTTCTTGTGTATCTGTGTGAGCACAGGCGGGAACGAGGAACCGGTAATCAGGTTCAATGGCAGCGAGTGCTTGGCGAAGATCTGCGCGCCCCCGTCGTTCCAATCCGCGATGCCGGAGTACTTCATCTGGTCGTAGTAGAGCCTGTTGACGTAACATCGCTCCCTGCCGTCAGCGTAGCTCGTGCTTGGGTTGTTTGATACGGTCGAGGATACGAGTGTATCGCAATCATAACCGTCCTGTGGAGGTCCCACTCTCAGGTCGTAGTTGTTTTCGCTGGAGCCTCCAGTACCTTGCACGTAGAGGTAGAAGTAGAAGCCGTTGTTCGACTCTCGGGTGAAACAGTCCCCGGTAACCCCGACTTTGCCGGGGTTCTGGCATGGACTGGCCCCCGTGCCGACGAGCCGTACCCTGAAACCCGAAGGCTGGTACCACTTGAGATCAGTCCCGTCGAAACCGGTACTGCCTCTGCCGGTGCTCTCGTTTCCGGTGTACGTAGCCAGCGGGCTTGTGCCCTGGTCCGACAGACTCGCGGGATCATCAAAGGCGCTGGTGATGAAGGGATTGAAGTGCCAGAGGCTGTACTTGGTGGTCGTCGCATAGCTCGACGTGTAAGTATCCGCGCACCCAAGGGCATAGCCGCACCTATACTCGTCAACTCTCCAGAACGCCGGCCTGGCACCCTTTGGGTTGTCGAAGGAACGCAGGAACATACCCGTATCCGGGATGACTCCGCTGCTGGTGCATTGTATGGAGCCTGACACCGGGTACGTTGTCGTGTTGCGGTTCACGGGAGCCGTGTTGGAAGGAGTCCCGCATGTAGCAAAGTTGTCAGGCACCGGGGTCGGCGGCGTTGGCGACGGCGGTGGTGGTATGGGAGGAGGAGGCGGCGGAGGCGTAGGAGGAGGTGTAGGCCACGCGGGTGGATAATCGCTCCTGTTGTAGGAGTCGGCATCGAATATTTGCACCACAATTTCGTTGTTGCCGTAGGTCGGTGGTACGTCGATGCGGAATAGATAGCCGTAGGGCAGTTCGGAGTGATATGTGTTGGATATTACCGCCGCGGCCGCGTTGTTCGGGTCTCGGTCGTTTACCGGGGAGTAAGCATCACCATTTTGCCGCTTTGAGTCTGGACCCCATACCATCAAGTTTATCTCGTTCACCACGCCGGCGATGCCGTAGGGCTTCGCGTTGATCTCCGCGAAGGCGTTCAGGTCGGCTGTAGCGCCGGCACTTACCTCCATTGTGGAGAACGCCGGGATGATACGCATGAAAAAGGTGTCCACCTTCTGCACTGCGTGGATGCTGATCTGGCTCGGGCGCGGGAAGGTAATTGTGCTCGTGGTCATGTTGAGCGTGGTGGTGGGCACGTTGTTAGCCTTGAGTATCTGGTAGGCTTTCTGCATGGCATCAGGATGAACGCTGGTGTCTCCGGTAAGCAGTTGCGCGCCAGAGAGGGCCGCTGAATCGACGGCGCTCTGGAGCTTGCTCTTCCTGGACATCAGGTGGGCCACATCGACCCCCAGCCCCACGAACAGGATAAGCACGGTCATAGCCAGGGCGACGATGACCAGCGCCTGGCCTTTGGTGCGCGCCCGCAATCTCCCGGCTCTAGCCCTATCGTCCCTACGGTGCGTGAGTATGTTAGTGTTGTAGCGCCCCACTTTTCGTATCATTCCGGTTCTCCAACGTGGCGCAAATTGCGCCTCATATTCTCATATTGTTGTTACAACTTCTACACCGGCTAACTTACACGTCTATTAGCCGCTTAGTCCTGCCCGTACTGCTCCACTATGGCGTAACTGCTCATTGGTATTGTCAAGTTGCCCAGGAGCTTGCCCAGGAACGGCTCGTAGACGTAGTCGACTTCCACCAGCGTGAACGGCAGTTCGTCGTCGGCCTGTTCATCGCCGGCGACACGCAGGCGTTCGCGTATTTGTAGGGGCTGCACCGTATGGCCGGTAGCCGGGCCGGGGCCGTAGTGATATACCACGTTCCAGTTGCTACAGGAGGTACATGGTATGTTACCACCCGGATTGGTCTTGCCGGAGATGAGGTAGATGTCCACCTCCCCGGCATCAAGGCCCGGCAGCTTGCTCATAATCAGGTCTTTCACGTCTACGGGGCGGCCCGAGTCCATAGCGAAGCGAGTGCCGTCGCGCGCCGCGGTGGTGATGCGCATCCAGGAGTTGATGGCGAGGCCGCCGTCTATCACCACCGCGAGCAGCAACGCAAGCAGCGGCATGGTCAGCGCCAATTCCACCGTGGCCTGGCCTCGGCGGGCACGCGCCCCCAGGCGGTTCCATTTCTCCCGCGGTGCCTGGCTTTTTGTATTTCTCAACCTGAACATGCTCTCGCTCCTACCTTGTGACGCCCGCCCTAGGCTGCGCATGGCGGCCTGGGACCAGCATTACAATTATGGACAACTCAGATCACCCTTGCCTGCTGTGAAGGTAACGCTATCCGACTGGTAGCCAGCTTTGCTCGCGTAGATGGTGACCTGGATACCACCTCCGTTGTTGCCGTCGAAGGACCCAACGTCGCATATGCTGTAGACACCTCCGGCGCTGCCATTGAGCGCACCGGACCAGTTGCCGCTGTCATCGGTCACATCCGAGCTTACCGTAGCGCCGGTTATGAGGTTGCCCAGATCATCCCTGAGCGTCATCTTGATATCCAAAGGCTCGTTATTGCCGTTCGATTTCTCGGCATCCTCGTTCGTGATAACCAGCCTTCTGATCGGCGTGGCGGTAGCAGTCGGCGTAGACGTGCGGGTAGCGGTAGATGTCGAGGTGCGCGTAGCTGTGGGCGTATTGGTCTTCGTGGGCGTGTTGGTGGCCGTAGAAGTAGGGGTAGCAGTAGCCGTGCTGGTAGGCGTACTCGTCTTAGTGGGCGTGTTCGTATTGGTCGGAGTGTTGGTAGCGGTAGGCGTGTTCGTGGCTGTGTTGGTTCTGGTAGCTGTGCTGGTATTGGTCGGAGTGCTCGTAGACGTGCGCGTGCTGGTGGAGGTGGCCGTGCGAGTAGAAGTGCTGGTATTGGTAGCAGTAGCTGTGTTCGTTGGGGTGTGGGTAGCGGTAGGCGTGTTCGTGCTGGTAGCGGTAGCCGTGTTGGTGGGTGTGCGGGTCGGTGTGTTGGTGGGTGGGGTGCCGGTAGGCGTGCGGGAGGGTACCGGAGTCCAGGAAGGCGGTACGGGCGGCGCGGGGGGCAGGCTAGCGTGGTTGAACGACTGCACCGCGCCCCACTCTTCGTTGATACCCTGCTCGTAGCCGACAACCATTACGCGCGGCAGCACCACATTCACCAGTGGCGTGAGCATCTGGACGTTGTAGTAGACCCGCATCTCGACAATTTCGTTTGGCCCGGCACCGTCACTCGGATTGACGTCGATGCTGTAGAAGCCAAACTCATCCGGGTAGGCCCCCTCTGCAACGGGCAGACCGGTAAGGGCCTTCTTGGTCTGGGCTTTGACCGACTCGATGCGGTCCCTATAGACGAGCGGAGAAATTTCCTCGCGTTGCCCAGTGATGGCCCATCTTATCCCCGTGCGCGCGGCGTTGCTGACCGTCACCTGGGCCTGGATTAGACGAGCCATATCGATGATGCCGAAGATGAAGAGCAGCAGTATAGGCGCGATAAGTGCGAATTCTACGATGCTCTGGCCCGTAGACCGCCCGCGCCTCTGCGCCGCCCGTGCCACCAGTGGCAGGGAGACTTTCCCTGTTGAATTATGGTTCATATGCGCCCCTGTGCTGTGCCGGAAGAACAGATACGAATGCTAAATAATGGCTTGATGGCTACGCGACGAGCCTGGGAATAAATAAAACGGCGCGCCGCAGTCGGGTCTTGGAGACTCTGCCAAGACTATTATGCCTAGCCAGGCGCGTGTATTGAATGGGAACTCCGTACTGGAAAGCAGGGTAGAAAGTCCTACTACCATCCAGGACGCGAGTAGTAGGCTGGACCGCTGCCGCATAGCACGTCAGGCCGCATCCCCTCGCCCAAAGTGATATACTGGTCGTGTCAGTTCGTCCTTCACCTCCTATCAGGTGCGGGAACTTTATGCGCCCCGCCTTCGTCATGTAAATAGTCACAGTATCGCGTCCCCAAATCCGCAATCCGAAATCCCAATTCCCAAATCCAACAAGGGGGCTATCGTAGTGGATACCTCGACAGAAGGTAGCGGACCTGGACCCCGCAACAATCGCCAGCTATTGATAGGGGCGGGCATCGCGCTTGCCCTGCTGCTCCTGGTGGGAGTGGGCGTATGGCGGGGGTTGTCGCAAAGTCCCGCTGACGGTCCCAGTCAGGACCCCAACGCGACCAACACGCCCGGCGCTATCGCTGGTGGCGGCTCCGGCCTGGATGGCTGGGTGACGGTGTACACGCCTGGACCCGCCCGCACCCCGGAGGCCGTTACCCCTGGTACAGCAGCCTCGCCCACAACCCCACCCTCCGATGCGACGGCTGTAGGGAACGTGCAGGTCGAGAGCACGCCAACCCTCATCGCGGGCGCTGCCACTTTCACGCCGGTGGCGGGGCAGGGGCAAAACGGGACCACCGGCAGGCCCCGCGTGCTCGGCATTACGGCGGGTGTGGGTCTGCGCTCCGGCGACATAGCGGGTGCCGCGCCACTGGCCGTCACCTTCTCCGAGGCTATGGACCAGGCTTCGGTGCAGTCGGCCTTCCTGCTCAGCCCCCAGGTGCCCGGCAAGTTTGCCTGGACCGCCAACACCCTCCTATTCACCCCCGACCAGGCCCTACAGCCCAGCACCTCCTACACGTTGACGGTGGCCGCCGATGCTCGGTCGCAGCAGGGCGAGAGCGTGGCCTCTCCCCTGTCCGCCAGCTTCCAGACCGCGCCTCCCCCAGCCGTGCTGCGCACCCTGCCCAGCGCCGGGGCCAGCGAGGTGCCGACCGACACGATTGTCACAATCACCTTCAACCGCCCGATGATCCCCCTCACCGCCCTCGACAGCCAGCCCGACCCTTCGCAGTGGGTGACCATATCTCCGCAGGTGAATGGCCGCTGGGTGTGGCTTGGCACGGCGGCTGTGGGCTTCCACGCCGCGTCGGGCTTCCTCCCCTCTACCACCTACAAGGTGGACGTAAAGGCAGGCTGGCCCGATGCCGCCGGTGTGACGTTGCTGCAAGGTGCCGGGGTGAGTTTTACCACGGTCCGGCCCGCCATCCTCAGCGTCTCGCCCTCCAATGCCTCCGAGCGGGTTGACCTGGATACACCTATAATCGTGCACTTCAACATGCCGATGGACCATGCTTCGGTGGAGAGCAACATCAGCCTGCCCGCGCCTGGCACCGCCGCATGGTCTGCCGATAGCACGGTGGTGACTTTCACGTTGCGAAGCCTGTTAGAGTTCAACCGCTTCTATGATGTGCAGGTGACCGGCAGCCTCAAGCCCGCGCAGGGTAACGCGGCCGAGCTTACGGGTGGGGCTTCGGCCAACCGCTGGAGCTTCCGTGCCACCAACTCGACACACGTGGAGAACTATTACCCCGAAAGCAACAGCGGACCCGCCGCTCCCGGTGAGGCGTTCGGTTTCTCCTTCAACAACCCACTCGCGCCCAACCAGGACGTCGCTCAGTTCCTCACCGTAGACCCCGCACCTGTGGGTTACATCGGGCAGCTTACAGCCGAGGGCATGGGCGTTTACACGTCGGGGGTGCAACTGCTCCCCGATACCACCTATAAGTTCTCCCTCAAAGATGGCCTGAAGGACAAGTGGGGCTTCCCGGTCGCTGGTAGCACCTGGGAAGTGAAGATCGGGCCTCTGCCGCCGGGCGTCTCGATCAAGGGCGGCCTATTCCAGCCGGTCTACTCGGAGGGGCCGACCCGCGCCCGCATCGAAGCCACCAACCTGGACAAGTTCAAGTTGCAGCTTTACACGCTAAACGACAATGACGTGCGCTATATCATGCGCCGGGGCATATACGACTACAACAATGACACCGCCCGTGTGCCCGGCCAGCTCAAGCGGGAGTGGGACGTGGACGTGCCCCAGGCCCAGGACGGCCAGACTGCCACGCTCTACCCGGCAGTGGCCCTCGACGCGACCACCGACCGCCTGCCTCCCGGCTTCTACCTGTTGAGGGCCAGCGCGCCCAGCCCCTACAGCGACAGGCCGCTGGAGTCCGCCAGCGTGCTGGTGGTGGGGCGCACGGGCGTGGTCACCAAGTCGGAGGGGAACAACCTCTTCATCTGGGCCGCCGGCCTCGGTAGCGGCAAGCCGGTGCCCGGCTACAACCTGCGCGTGGAGCTATCCGACTATGATGGCAAGAGGCTCGGCACCGAGAGTGGCACCACTGGTGCGGACGGTGTGTTGCGGCTGGCGCTCGGCGACGCCAACCAATCGGCGTCAGTCGTTAGCGTGTGGAGCGACACAGAGGGAGATACGCTGCTCGCCACCACCAACTGGAACCGCAACCTCTACTTCAGCTACTACGGGGGTGAAAGCTCCGTTGACGAGCGCGGGGCTATGTACACCGACCGCCCCATCTATCGACCTGCGCAGACGGTCTACTTCCGGGGCGTGGTGAGGGCCGATGACGACGCGTTCTATTCGCCGCCGGACACGGGTATCCCGGTGGAGATACAGGCCTACACCTACGGCAACGAGGGCCAGATTACTGTGTACACCGGCACCCTGACCCTGTCGCAGATGGGCACTTTCAGCGGGCAGTTCGTCCTGCCTGCCGACGCACCCACGGGCAGCTACTCGGTCGTTATGTCGCGCGACGGCGCGGAGTCCGACCCTTACTCTTATGGCTACGCGGTGTCCGCCGCCTTCCAGGTGGAGGAGTACCGCAAGCCCGAGTTCCAGGTGAGCGTCACGGCCACGCCTGAAGTGGTGGATGGCGACCCGCTGGTAGCGGACATCACATCCAGCTACTACTTCGGCGGCCCGCTCTCCAACGTCACCGCCACCGTCAACCTGCGCTCCGACCTCTACTACTTCAGTTGGAGCGACCCCGACACGGACGAGTCTTACCAGTTCGGCACTTCGTATCCCTACTATTACTATCACAGCGATCCGGCAAATAATCCGGAAGAGTCGCAGGTAACTTCGCTACAGGTCCTCACGAACAAGGACGGCCTTGCCACCGTGGACGTAAGCCGCTATGTGACTACCACCCAGGGCAGCCGTAGCGTGCTCATTGAGGGGCAGGTGCAGGACTTGAGCAACCAGGCGGTCGCCAACAGCACGACGGCGGTGGTGCACCAGGGCCAGTTCTACGTGGGCCTGCGCACCAGCGACTACGTGGCCGCGGCCAAGCAACCTCTGACCGTGACCGTGCGCACTGTGCAATCGCTCAGCCGCAAACTACAGCCTAACAGCAACGTGAGCCTGCGCTTCGTGCGCGTTGAGTGGAAGGAGCCTGCGGGCGGCCGCTACGACCTCCCCTGGACCCAGGAAGAGGTGCCGGTTGGCGATGCGCAGGTGACCACCGACGCCAACGGCCGCGCCACTTACCAGTTCACGCCTCCGCAGGGCGGCAGCTACCGCATCTACGCCGAGAGCCGGGACGTCCGTGGCAACGCTATCAAGAGCAGCATGGGCTTCTACGCCTACAGCGGCGACCCCGGCTACGTGCCCTGGCGCTACGAGAACGAGCAGCAGGTCGAGCTTGTGGCCGACAAGGAGATGTACAAGGCAGGCGACGTAGCCCGCATCCTGGTGACTTCGCCCTTCACCGAGGCCACCGGCCTGCTCACGGTCGAGCGCGGGCATCTGCGCCGCTACACGCTGGTGACGCTCCAGGGCGGCGCGCCCACGATAGAGGTGCCGCTGGAAGAGGGCGACCTGCCTAACGTCTATATAGGCCTGACTTTGCTGGGGCAAGAGCGGCCACCCGCGGGCGCGCCTGCCGACTGGGCCAACAAGGTCACTATGCGGCAGGGCTACGTGGGCCTCACGCTCGATACCTCCGGCAAGCAGCTAGAGGTGAGCATCGAACCGCAGGGCAAGGGGCCGTTCGAGCCGGGCAGCACCGCTAATGTGAAGGTGAGCACCCGCGACAGCAGTGGCAAAGGCGTACCCGGCGAGCTATCGCTGGCGGTGGTAGATGAAGCCATCTACGCGATGGCCTCTGACAGTTCCACCCACCTGTTCGACGCCTTTTGGAGCGAGCGCGGCCTGAGCGTGCGCACCGGCACCAGTTTCACCTCAGAAGAGGGCAACGAAGTAATTCCACTGACCGGCGGTGACGGTGCAATACCGGAGGCACTGCCGATGCAAGACGCCGCGCCTACGGCCACGACAGGAGCACGTGCGGGGGGCGACCAGGCCGCGAACGCCGCTGCTCCCGCTAAGGTGCGGGTCGATTTCCGCGATACCGCCTTCTGGACCTCGGCCGTGACCACCGGGGCGGACGGCAGCGCGGTCGTCTCCGTGCCCCTGCCGGACAACCTGACCACCTGGCGGCTGACCGCGCAGGGTATCAACCTCGCCACGCAGGCAGGTACGGCCTCGGCTCCGATGACAGTGACGCAGCCGCTCCTCATTAGGTCGGTGCTGCCGCGCTTCTTCCTCACCGGCGACAACCCGCACCCGCAGGCCATCGTGCACAACAACACCGGGCAGGCGCTCGACGTAGAGGTAAGCCTGGTGGTGAGCGGAGCTATCACGCTCGATGCAGCCAGCCCCGCCGTGCAGCGCATGACGTTACAGCCCGACACGCAGACGGTGGTCAACTGGACCGCCAGCGTCGGCAAGGGCGATATCGCCAACCTGCGCTACTGGGTGCACACGGTCGGCAACGCGGGCCAGGCGAGCTACAGGGAAGACGCCATAGGGCTGTCGCTCCCCGTCAAGCCGTTCGCCGCGCCGGAGGCTGTGGCTACCAGCGGCGAAGTGGATGGCACCCGCACCGAGGAGACTATCTTCCTACCGTACACCGTTAACCCTCTGCTAGGTGAGCTAGAGGTGCAGGTGTCGCCCTCATTGGCGGCTGCCACCACCCACAGCCTCGAGTTCGTGGAGGAGTACCCCTACGAGAGCACCGACATGACGGTGAGCCGCTTCCTGCCGCTGGTGGTGCTGGAGAAAGTCTACAACGAACAGGGCATGAAGACGCCCTACTCGGCCCGGATACCAGCCATCCTGCAAAGCAGCCTCAAGCGCCTGCAAGAATTACAGCGGTCCGATGGCGGTTGGACCTGGTGGGAGAACGGCCCCTCTAGCTGGTGGCAGACCGCCTACGTGATGCAAGGGCTGGTAGAAGCTCGCGCCGCCGGGCATACCGTGCCGGAGTTCATGTTGCAGCGCGGCATGGAGCGGTTGCAGCAGTTCCAACAGGAGAACGCACCGCAGGGTGTGGACGACACCTACAACTTGAACATGCGCGCCTACTCACTGTACGTGCTGTCCCGCGTGCCGTTACGCACCCCCGAAATGCGGCAGGAGGGCACCAACCTGGTCGGACAGGGCCCGCGCATCAGCAACCACGCCCGTGCGTGGTTAGCCATGGCCCTGGGTGAGATGGGCATGACCGCCGAGAGCAAGACCGTGCTGGACAGCCTGGCCGCAGCCGCCCGCCAGTCGAGCACCACCGCCCACTGGGAGGAGGAGCGCCCGGACTATTGGAGCATGGCTACCAACACCCGCGCTACCGCCCTCGCCGTGGACGCCCTGGTAACCCTCTCGCCCAACGACCCGCTCACCCCCAAGGCGGTGCGCTGGCTCATGACCGCGCAGAAGGAAGGCCACTGGCTGTCGAGCATGGAGACCTCCATCAGCATCATCAGCCTCGCCCACTACATGCGCGCCTCGCAGGAGCTTACCGCCGACTACACCTGGCAGGTGACCGCCTTCGACCAGCTCCTGGGCAACGCCGTCGCCAATAGCTCCAACGTCACGCAAACGGTGACCATGAACCTGCCCGTGTCGTCCATGCCGCAGAATACGCTCGGCACGCTCGGCCTGGCACGCAGCAGCGACCGGGGCAAGATGTACTACCAGGTGAGCCTGCGCTACTACGTGCCCGGCGAAGGCATCAAGTCGCGCAGCGAGGGCCTGGCGATTACGCGCACCTACTATAAGGTAGGCAGCGACGACCCGGTGAAGGAAGTCAACGCGGGGGACCTGGTGCGGGTGCGCCTGACGATAGTGGCCCCCGACACCTCGTACTACGTCATGGTGAACGACCCGCTACCCGCCGGACTTGAGGGCGTAAACGGCTCGCTCAACACCACCTCGTTCACCGAGCGCCCGCCCAACCCTATGGGCACCATTGAGTCGGAGGAGTCCGGGAGCGACGACTTCGGCTTCGACTACGGCTATTACAGTCGCTGGTGGCGGTGGGGGCCGTTCGACAACGTGGAGATGCGCGACGACCGCACGGTGCTCTTCGCAGGCTACATGGGCCCCGGCACCTACGTCTACGAATACTACGCCCGCGCCACCACCCCCGGCGTCTACATGTCCCTACCCGCCCACGCCGAACTGCTCTACTACCCCGACGTCTTCGGCCACAGCGACGGCGGACAGTTCACGGTGAAGTAGGGCGATGGACGATGGACGATGGACGATGGTAGGAGACGGAACCGCAAGGACGCCAAGGACGCCAAGTGCGCGCCAAGGTTAGCATTGTTAGGTACTAACCACTAACCACTAACCACTAACCACTCGTCCATCG
>DASVRN010000092.1:0-44968 GCA_036388595.1 Chloroflexia bacterium | reverse complement strand
CTCCAAACCTCTATATTCTTGGCGTGGTCCTTGGCGTCTTGGCGTCTTGGCGTTTCCATATCTGCAACGCTAAGGTGCTGTGGTGGGAGCTGCTGCCCCGCCGCCCGCGCCGGTGCCAATTGGGTAGCCCGTTTGGTCAGTAGCGTTGTTCTCTAGCCAGGCGTTCCAGCCGCCCTGTAGTACCTTCACATTGTCGTAGCTATAGCCGAACTCGCTGTGCAGTCTCTGCGCCACACGGGCGCTTTCATTCTCGGCCGGTCATTGGCAGTACGCTACGATCAGCTTATCTTTCGGGAACTCGGCGACACGGGCGGGCACTTCAGCCTCAGGTATATTGACGGCACCCTCTATGTGGCCCTGCTGGAAAGCCTCCGCGGCGCGCACGTCCACTACCATGGGCCGCCTGGCGGGGTCGTCGTAGAGGGCCTTGAACTCGGCCAGGGTCATGCGAGGCGCAGGCTCCACGGTCGGCTCAGTGATGACGGACGCAGGGTCGGTCGTGGGTAGGTTGTTCGGGGAGGTGCCCGGATTGTTGTTGTTGGCCGTGGTAGTGACGCCGGGGTTCTGGTTGTTGTTGTTCAACAGCAGGAAGATCACCAGCACCAGGCCTACCACCAGCGCGCCGATGATGCCGCCCATGATGTATGGGAAGGGGTCCTGGCGCTGTGGAGGGGGCGGGGGTGCCGCGCTACGCGTGGCGCGCGGCCTCTGCGGACCGCCTGGGCCGCCCGGGGCATTGGTGCCTGCAGGTCTGCCACTCGGACGCTCCGGCGGCCTGCCCTGCGATACGGGGCGTACCGACGGCCTTTCTCTTGGGGGTTGACTCATTGGCTGTGCTACTTTCCTTCGCTATAGTTTGGACGATAGACGATAGACGATGGACGATGGACGATAGACGATAGACGATAGACGATGCTATGCGGATAGAGTGGTGGCCGAGTTAGGGCATCTCGTCCATCGTCCATCGTCTATCGTCCATCGTCCGTTTACTGCTTGGCCTGCGCGATGAAGTCTTCCATCAGGCTCCCGGGGATGGCCCCCATGCTCACGGCTTTGACCGTGCCATCGGGACCGATGAAGTATGACATCGGTATGCTGCCCGCCCGGTACTTGATCGCGAGTTCCTGGTCGCTGTCGTGAATAAAGGTCCAGCTATATTTGTTCTGCTGGAGGAACTCACTCACAAGGCTGGGGTCGTCACGTGGGGCCATTGAGACGCCCAGTATGACCAGGTCGTCTTTATGCTTGCTGTACACCTTCTCCATATCGGGCATCTCGGCGCGGCATGGCGGACACCAGGTGCCCCAGAAGTTGATCCAGACGGACTTGCCCTTAAGACCTGCGAGCGATACCTTGTTGCCGCTGGGATCGGTCCACTCGAAGTTCGGCGGCACTGCGCCTGTGCCGAGCGCACCGCTCTGCGAGATACTGGAGATGACCGGTACATCGGTTACGCCTGATGTGATGCTCTGCGGGACCGGGCGCTGACCGCGATCGTTCAAGATGAAGATGGCGACCGCGAAGACCAGCAGCAAGGCCAGTACTGAGCCACCGAGGGCAAGGGCGCGCGCCGGGCTGCTAAAAACGCCTGTGGGCTGGGGTTGCTCGTACTGGTCGTACTCTTCGTAACCGTCCTGGCCTTCGTAGGCTTCATAGCCTTCGTACGCCCCGTATTCATCTGCGTTCTCGGCGTCTACGGACGTGGCTTCCGCTACGGAAGAGGCCCCATTATGTGCAGATATGGTCCTGACTCTTCGTACAGGCACATGTGTTGGATTGCTCATACCCTTTTACCTTTGGTCTACGACGGAGACAGAAACACTGCACGGCAAACACAGACCAGCCGCGTACTGATAGTGTATCTAATGATACTATCCATGTCAAACGTTACGCAAGAGGGTAACAGGCACAATCCCGTAAGGCGAAGCGGCTAAACCGGACAAAGGAGACCTGGAAACGCCAAGGCGCCACGATGCCACGACGCCAAGTGGGCGCCAAGTAGATTATTGATTATTCACCGCAGAGACGCAGAGGACGCAGAGGGCACGCCGAGATAGTGGTTGTGGGTTATAAGTAAGGGTTACATCGTGCTCTATGATGCTGCCCCTACTCAGAACACCCTCAACTATTCTCCGCGTAATCTCTGCGTCCTCTGCGTCTCTGCGGTGCAACCGTTCTTATCTTGGCGTGGTCCTTGGCGTCTTGGCGTCTTGGCGTCTTGGCGTCTTGGCGTTTCCGGTCATCAACCTGGGGCGCGATGCAAGCCACAAGGACTGGCTGCTACTTCTCGTCTTCGTTGACGCCGACAAGCTCACGCTCAGGCTCTGCTGTTACATTTACTTCTGCCTCGGCTTCCTCGCCTGAAAAGACCGGCTCGCGGTTCACGAGGTCGTATATGTCGCCCTCGCCCAGGATGTGCAGCTTCACGCCGAAAATGGAGGGCGCGCCGACAGGCTTGGCCTCGGAGAGGCTGGAGTAGCTGATGCCGGTGCCGTCCACCACGTAGACGCCGCCGGAGCCTATCACCAGGAAGTCCTCTTCGCCGTTGACGATGATGGCTGTGTCCTCATCGATGCCGATGCCGAGGTTGGCGGGGTTCTGGGCCACCGCGCCCACCAGGCGACCGATGCGGCCGCGCTCCGCGAAGTGCGTGTCGATTACCACGTCAGGGAGGAGCCTCAGACCGGGAGCCATACCGATGGCCGAAATCTCCACCGTTTCATCGCCGCGACCCGATACGAGCATGGTGCCGCTCATTGCTGCGGCCCCCGCCGACGTGCCCACTATGGTGCCACCGTTCGAGAAGATGTCGTGCAGGCACGTGAATATCGGTGAGTCGCCTACTTGGCTGGTTATGCGTAACTGGTCGCCGCCCGTGAAGAACACGACCGAGCACTTCATGACCTTCTTTACGTTCTCAGGGTCCCGGGCCTCTTCGCGGGTGCGAATGTCCAGCACGTCAATGTCCTTCAGGCCAAGCTCCGCGAACGCCTTCCTGTAGTCTTCGGCCAGTTCTTCAGGCTCGTTGGTGGCGACGGTGACGAGGACCAGCCCCTTACCCTCTTTAGCGCGGCGAGCCACCTCCCGCAGGATGACAGTGTCGCCCTCTTTCTGTTCGTGCCCGCCAATGATGATGAGCGAGCCTCTTACATCGTCGCGCCTGCCGTTGCCGTTGCTCTTTTGGTTGCTCCTACCATTGCTTTTACTCACAATGCGCCTCCTGATTACCCCGTATGTGTTGACGATGAATGTCCGTATGTTATCCCTGCGCCAGGTGCTCGTATTCGGACCTTGCGAGTACCTTGCCGTTCTTCACCAGCAGCCTGCCGTTCGCGATGAGATGCACGACCTCCAGGGACCGCTTCTTGAGCACCAGGATGTCGGCGTCCATACCTTCCTGTATCCGGCCCTTGTCTTTCAGGGCCAAAGCGGTGGCTGTGTTCGAGGTGAAATGAGGAAGTACCTCCTCTATGGGCAATTTGTGTGCCTGTAAGCAGGAGGCGAAGTCTTCCAGCAGCCGGTTGGCGGGGGTGCTGGCGTGCGCGTCGGAGGAGACGGTAAGCTGCGAGAGCGGGCCGCCGTTGTCGCGGTAGTAGGTGAGCCACTTGCCCAGCCCCGGCTCCACCACGTCAATATCGACAAAGGCCCCACGCTTGGCGAGGGCGATCGCGTCGTCCATGAGGCCTTCGCTGCGCTCGATGTGGGTGGGGTAGAGGTAGCGGGGCGGGATCTCGTACTCGTCCAGCAGCCGGTGGAGGAGGTTGAGGCGGCCCTTGCCCGGCCCGGTGTGGAAGTGGGTCACGCCCGCCTTGCCACCCACGAGGCCGCCGATAATCGCCTCCGACACCACCCGTGCTAGCTCGTGCAGGCTCGGTTCGGGCGAGCGGAAGTCGGAGAGGGCCAGCTCGCCCACGCCTAGTACCTTGTCAATTAGCACCAGGTCGTCGGTGACGGAGCCGGTGAGCGTGCGCACGGGCACCTGGAAGCTGCCGGTGTAGACGTAGGTGGTGAGGCCCTCTTGCTCCAATTGGCGGGCCTTGGCGAGCAGCGATTGCAGGCTGCGGGTGGTGGCGTCGGTGCCCAGGATGCCCACAACGGTGGTGATGCCCGACGCTACGATCTCGCTTACCTGCACTTCGGGGGTGCGGCTGGAGAAGCCTTCTTCGCCGCCCGCGCCGCTGATGTGTTGGTGGGGGTCGATGAAGCCGGGCACGACCAGGCACCCTGTGGCATCCACGGCGGTGCAGTCCAGCCCCGTGGCCGATATCGCCTCCGTATTGACCTCGCCTATGCGCGCGATCTTGCCGCCCACGACCAGCACCGTTTGCTTGCCGAGGCTCTCAGGCGCGTATACTTCGCCGTTCTCAACCAGAATGAACATTCCACCGCTCCCATATTAAAAGCTGCACGGAGTGCATGAGGGCAAGTGTTATGCCAGAGAGGGAGGGGGTTCTGAAACGTGAAACGTGAAACGTGATGCGGCTTGCTCATCTTGGTACGTGAATACGAGGCCTCTGGAATAGCAGGACCATACCTCCCCCTTGTCATCCTGAGCGCAGCGAAGGATCTAAGATGCTGCCTTTGGTCCGGCATTGAACGTTCAGCACCAGCGTCTCGGCAGCCAACAGCATCCCTACTCACCTTCTTGAGATCCTTCGCTGCGCTCAGGATGACAGGGGGGAGTAGGGTTCTGTTATTCAGGACTGGTGCGTTAGAGGAATGGCTATAGGGTATGTAGAGTATGCCTAACGTTCATCGTCCAGCGTCCATCGACCCGGCGGATATAGACATAAAGTGGGACGCGCTCTTGCCCGGCTGCTCATGCCTCGGTTATAATGTACGCTGGATAGCTAATTTTAATCATCAGATTTTTCTATAAAGTGGGTGCGGCTTGCTATTATTCCTAGCAGAGCCGCATGAGAACAGGGGGTACTCGTTTGGGAATACTTGGTGATATGCTGCGTGACGCGCGGGAGTCGAAGGGCATCTCCCTTACGGAGGCGGAGCGCGCCACCAAAATACGCCAGAAGTACCTGGCAGCCCTCGAAGAGGACAATATCGCCGCGCTGCCCAGTCCCGTGTATGGGCGTGGCTTTCTGCGCAACTACGCGGTGTACCTGGGGCTGGACGCGGACGAGGCACTGGAGATGTTCGAGGAGGCGCGCCAACCCACCCGCGAGCGCATCAGGACGGCACGGGGCGGGACGGCAGCCAAGCCGACGGCCAGGGAGCGCAAGAACGAGCGTATCAGCATACAACCCCTCAGCCCCGAGCCGATAGACACTCGCGTGCGCTACGGTAGCTCTTATATAGCCATTTCGCTGCTGGCGCTGCCCCTGATTATCGCGTTCTACTTCGTGTACAGCGCGTACGCGGGCGGTGGCAGCCGCTCGGCACCCATCCCGGAAGTAAGCCCCACTGCCCGCTCGTCGGTGCGTGCGACCGCGCCTATAGCTACCAACGTGGCGCTGAACAACCCCGGTCCGGACGCGGGCGCTTATAATACGCCGACGACCTACGTGCCGCTGGCTCCGGGTGTGGTGCCCACGAATACGCCCGTGACCGAACCTATAACCGCCACCGGTACCCTTACGACTACACCGGGCACGGATGTTGCCGGTCAGCCTACCGCACCGATCCAGGCGAGCGACAGCGTTGTGGCCGACGTGCAGATCACCACCAGGGATGCCTGGCTGCGCGTGCTCGTGGACGGGGTGCAGAGGTACAGCGGCACCCTCCCGGCTGGCACCAACCGCCAATGGAGCGGCAAGAACACCATCCAGATACGCACCGGGCGAGGAGACGTGGTGAGGGTTCAGATCAACGGCGCGGACCGTGGCTTCATGGGCACGCCCGACAACCTTATTATTGAGAAGAAGTGGGACAACAGCGGCATTGAGACGATTGTTCAGAGGTAGACGATAGACGATAGACGGTGGACGATAGGTGAGTTGCCATCGTCTGTCGTCTATCGTCCATCGTCCTCCCCAGGAGGGACTAATGGCTGATTCTTTTTCTTTCGACGTGGTGAGCGACTTTGACAAGCAGGAAGTAGTCAACACGGTGGACCAGACGATGCGCGAGGTGAACCAGCGCTACGACCTGAAGGACAGCAAGACCGAGATTGAGGTCGAGGCGACCAAGATTACGATAAGCACCGACAGCGAGTACCACCTTGACGCCATCAAGGACATATTGCAGAGCCGGGCCATCAAGAGGGGGTTGTCGCTGAAGATATTCAAGTTCGGCAAGACAGAGCCTACCAGCGGCGGGCGGTACCGGCAGGTAGTAGACCTGCAAAAGGGCATCAGCGAGGACATCGCCCGCTCGCTGACGAAGGACATCCGCAGTACCTTCCCTAAAGTGCAGTCGCAGGTGCAGGGCGATGCCCTCCGCATCACCTCCAGGAGTAAGGACGAGCTACAGCGCGTCATCCAGCACATCCGGGGCAAGGAAGCCGACCTGCCGGTGGCGTTGCAGTTCACGAACTACAGGTAGCACGCACCATTGTACCGGCTGGGCCGCAGGATCGGGCAGCAGCACCCATATACCCCCTGTCATCCTGAACGCAGTGAAGGATCTAAAATGCTCCTCTTGCGGATACGCTGAACCGGCAGCACCATCTCGGTAATGCTCAACAGCATCCCTGTAGTAACTTCTTGAGATCCTTCACTACGTTCAGGATGACAGGGGGGTATATAAGTGCTGTAAAGGCTACTTTGATGCGTTATTGGCCTGTGCAGCCTTGGACCGCACTTGATATGGTATCATTGAAAGATTAGTGTACTTTGCGCTCTTTGCGCCTTTGCGGTTTCATTTATAAAAGCACCAACAGAAAGAAGTTATGCCGAAATTCAACATAGTAACGCTGGGTTGCGAGAAGAACAACGTCGATAGCGAGGGCATGGGGTCGCTGCTGGTCGAGGCGGGGTACGAGCAGAGCGCCAGCGCCGAAGACTCGGACCTGCTGATTGTGAACACCTGCGCCTTTTTGCAGGCAGCCGTGGACGAGTCGGTGGGCGAGTTGAAGGCGCTGGCCGAGAAGAAGCGAGAGGGGCAGGTGCTCATCTCCGCTGGCTGTATGAGCGAGAGATACGCCGCCGACGTGCCTACATGGGCACCGGGAGTGGATGGCACTATATCCACGCGCTCCTGGCCGGAAATCGTGCCTTTTGTTGAGAAGCTGCGCGGGCAGGGGTCTCAGGCGACGGTAGTGCAAGCGCCGGTAGCTACGGCTTCTGGCGCGCCCCTGCCGCTGGAAATCGCCCCGGCAAGCATCGCGTGGGCACCTATCGCCCCGGTGCAGATGACCTCGCAGCTGAAGCGGTTCCGCCGCAAGGCCAAGGGTCCGAGCGCCTACGTCAAGATCTCCGAGGGGTGCGACCACAAGTGCGCCTTCTGCATCATCCCGGCCATCAGGGGCAAGCACGTATCGCGGCCGGTCGAGGAGATCGCGGGCGAGGTGGCCGAGCTTGCCGAGCAGGGCGTGAAGGAAGTGGTGCTCATCGCGCAGGACAGCACCTATTACGGTATCGACCTGGGCTATAGGGACGGGCTTGCGCGGCTGTTCGGGGCTATCGCGGAGCAGGCACCCGGCATCATGTGGGTGCGCCTCATGTATGCCTACCCCACGCAGGTTAGCCCATCGACTATCGAGGCCATGTCGAAGTACCCCAACGTCGCCAGGTACATAGACATGCCGCTACAGCACGCCCACCCCGACACGCTCAAAAGGATGAAGCGGCCCAACGACATGGAGCGCACCCGCCGCCTGATTGGCTCGTTGCGCGAGGCAATGCCCGATATTGCACTCAGGACCACCTTCATCGTCGGCTTCCCAGGTGAGACGGACGAGGAGTTCAAGACGCTGCTCGACTTTCTGGACGAGGTCAAGTTTGACAACGTGGGCATGTTCACATACTCGCCCGAGAAGGGTACTCCCGCCGCCGAGATGCCAGGCCAGGTACCGGAAAAGCTGAAGATGAAGCGGTACCGCGAGGCGATGCTGCGCCAGCAGAAGATAAGCGCGCATAAGAACCGCCGCCTGGTGGGGCAGACGATGGACGTGCTGGTTGACGGCGCGGGCACGCTGGAGGACGGTAAGGGCCGGGTGCTCCCCATCTACGTGGGACGCACCTACCGCCAGGCACCCGAAGTGGACGGCATGGTGTTCGTGAGGCCCCCCAAGGGCGGCACGCTTGAGACTGGCGCTGTGGTGAGGGTGAAGATCACCGAGAGCACCGAGTACGACCTGTGGGGCAAGACGGTCTAGTTTGTAAGACGGAACCGCCAAGACGCCAAGGACGCCAAGAGCGCGCCAAGGTTTAGAAGTTTCAGGGAATATAGAAAGACCAGGGTATGCAATGTTGTACCCTGGTCTTTCTTCTCAGTTCAGGCAGGCTTAGGTATTCAGACGCTCGGGGGCGGGGAAGAGCTGAGGTTGTGCTACAATATGTATCAACAAGTGGGGCTGGTGAGGGTTTGTAGCCGAGCTTCTACTTGTTGAGGATTTGTAGCAAGGCGGCGGGCGAGTCTGTGACCATGCCATCCACGCCGACATCCGCTAGTGCCCGCACCTCTAGCGGATCGTCCACAGTGTAGACCAGGACCAGTTTGCCCATCTCGTGGGCCTGTGTTACCTGCTCCGGGTATTGCAACGGCGTGCGGTAGTAGGGGCAGAAGGCCTGCACCGTGTCGTCGGGATGTACGAACTGGGCGGTATGTGGCTCGAAGAGGTAGCCGAGGGGCAGCACGGGGTCCAGCTTGCGCAGGCGGCGGATCGACTCGTGGTCGAAGGAGATGCACCAGATGTTCTCGGCTCCACGCAGCCACATCTCACCTATGAGGGCGACCACCTTCTCCTCTAGGCCGGGGTACAGCTCAGGGTGCTTGATCTCGACCACCACACCCACGCCCTCGGGCACGCATAGGTCGAATACCTCTCTCAGCGTCGGTATCTTCTCACCCGTGTAGCGGACGTCGAACTTCAAGCCCGCGTCTAGCCGCTGTAGCTCCTCTAGTGTGAAGCTGCCCACCGGCCCTGTGCTGTTCGTGGTGCGGTCCACCGTCTCGTCGTGGATGACTACAAGCTCGCCGTCGCTCGTCATCTGCACGTCAAGCTCCACCATGCGCATGCCTACGTTGATGGCGTGGCGGAAGGCCGACAGGGTGTTCTCCGGCGCTTCAAGCGAGCCGCCACGGTGGGCGATGAGCAGAGGAGTGTCGAAGCGAGGCAGGTGAGGTGTGTTCAAGGCTTGTTCTCCTGGTTCTGAAACGGGGTGTCTGAAACGTGAAACGTGAAACGTGATGCGGTTGGTGTTATCGGGTACGTGAAGGCCGGGCTGATTCTTTCCTGCTTACCAAGCTCCGCCTGTCATCCTGAGCGTAGCGAAGGATCTCAAATGCTCCACATGCCAACGTTTGGAACCTTCATTTTCCCGACGGGGTTGTGCATCGTTCGACAGCCTGCCTACTCACGTTCTTGAGATCCTTCGCTGCGCTCAGGATGACAGGGTGGGGCTTTGGTCCCTCAGTACCAGCGGTTCCTATTCACGAACCCTATACCACCTACCGCATCACGTTTCACGTTTCACGTTTCAGAACCACGTTTCACGTTTCAGAACCACGTTTCACGTTTCAGAACCACGTTTCAGCTAAAGTCCTTCATCGTCCAGCCCTCGCGGCGGGCGATCTCCTGCATTTTGGTGCGGGCGTTGATTACTACGGGGTTGCCGAACAGACGCAGGACCTCGTGGTCGGTGTGGTGGTCGGCGTAGGCGTAGGAGCGGGTGAAGTCGAGGCCATGCTCTTCGGCAAAGTGGCGGATGAGGACGGCTTTGTAGCTGCCAAAGGGCCAGTCGCCCACGATCCGCCCGGTGAGCCTGCCGTTGACCACCTCCATCCTGGCGGCTATCAGGTGGTCGGCTCCTACGTAGTCCTTGAAGGGTTCCAGCAGGAAATCTAGGGAGCCACTAAGGAGCACCACCATCTCACCCTTCGCCTTGTGCTCCTTGATGGCCTCCACCCCTGCCCGCGAGATGCGCTGCTTGATGCCGGTGTCGAAGCAGTCCTGGGCCATGCGGCGCATCTTATTGTAAGGCTGCCCGGCCAGGTAGGCCCGCTCGCGGCGTATAGCCTCAAAGGGAGATACACGCTGGGGCAGGCTCTTGAGGACGAGCAAGCCGGTGCGCCACAGTGCCTGCCAGCGGAGCACGCCGCGCTTCGCTAGATACCTGATGAAAATACGCTCGGTAGTGGTGACCGGCACCAGCGTGCGGTCCACGTCGAACACAGCAGCGACCAGCAAGGGTGTCGCGCCGCTCTTGTCTGGGTTCTCTACAATGTCAGCATTGCTGCCCTGGCTCATCATTCACCTTTCCGCTATTTGCAAAACTCGTATATGCCAGCCTCATATCCTGAAGTACTCGCGGCTGTCCCAGACCACCACCGCGCCCCTCAGGAGGGAGTACAGCAGCGTGAAGACGGCCAGTACTATGCCTGCAACCTGTACCGCGCCCAGGTAGGGACCCAACGTGCGCGCGTAGTCGGAACCGGCGGGAGCTACCTGGATGGAAAGCTGAATCAGCAGCCAGACGAATGTGACCACCTTGGCCCCACCGTACAGACCCCTGTGCAGCCGGGAGGCGGCCAGCCACACGCCCAGACGTGACTGCATCATCGTCTTCTCCCCGAACGCGGTCTTGCCTTTGGAGAGTGCCAGGGAGCGTAACGCGTCCACGGTGAACGAACGCAGCAGCATGATGAGTGGGAACCACACCGACAGCAAGCCTATATGGGCGAACACCACCCAGTAGACGTTCTCGACTATCCGGTCACCCGCGATATCTACCACAGCGCCCGCGTCGTTAGCCTCTCCCCGTGCCCTGGCGACCACGCCGTCAACCGCGTCCCCGATGATTACTATGAGGGTGAGCACCACCCCAACCAAGGCCCAGGCGGGTTCTCCGGGCGCGCCATCGTGCGGCAGGCTTAGATAGATGAAGCCCACCGTGACGAACAGGAGCAATACGCGTGCGGCGGTGATCAGATTACCCATAAGCCTGCTTGCGTGCTAAGAACGAGCATAGCTCACTCCTTGCTTTTCATCTCCTTGATGATAGCCTGCCCGTCGGGCCACACCGGCTGCAATAAGAGCCACTGGTCTGGGTTGCGGCTAATGTAATGCTCGAAACGGCCGAATATCTTGATGAGCAGGTTGCGGATGTCCTCGTCGTTGGAAGCGGACCCCACCGGCTCGATAGGTTCGTCAAATACCACGCTGTAACGCTTGCGGGGCAGGCGCGTGCAAAAGCTGGTCACGATAGTAGATTTGGTGCGCAGGGCCATCTTCGCCACGCCTGCGGCCATCACCGCTTCCTCACCGAAGAAGGGGATAGACACCCCGCGCTCTTCCAGGTTGCGGTCGGCAATCACGCCCAGCAGCTCGCCGCGCCGCAAGAGGTGGATGCTCTCCTTCAGGGCGGCCAGGTTGAGGCTGTGTCCCTCTTCCTCGCTCACCAGTACCATCCGGAGGCCGCGCGCCGCCCGTAGCTGCGTGATGAAGTCGGAGACCCAGGCGGGCTTGAACTGGGCAATCAGCACGGTGAGGGGCAGGCCACGGCGTGAGATCACCTGCGTGATTTCGTCAAACGCGCCATAGTGTCCCGACACCAGGATGATGCCTTTGCCCTGCTCGTGCAACTCGACCACGCGCTCCCAGCCCTTCTCATCGAAGTCCACCATGCGGTCGATCTGCTCGTTGCTCAGGCTGGGAGCGCGGCACAGGTCGAAATATGCGCGCACGAGGTTGCGGAAGACACCCCTGACGTTGCGCTTGAGGACGTCACGCGGCACGGGGCCGAGCACGTGGTGCATGTTGTTGATTACCGCCCGGCGCGATTTGTGGGCGACGCGCATCACAACGTCACCCAGGCGGTCGGCTATCCAGTGTCCGATAATTGGGTGGATGAAGCCTATTAAGACGCGCAGCACGCCCATCATACGCGTGCGGAAGTGGCGTGGGCGTGCTGCGTCTAAGGTGTCCTGTGTGGGCACTGACATTCGGTTGGCTTGTTAAGTAGAGTTGAGGTTAGACTCGGTCCAGGTGCGTTATGCGCCGCCGGCATCCTGGTTGCCATTGGCACCCTGGTTGCCATCGGCAGATAGCTGCCGGGCCTGAGCCAGCCAGTCCTCGACCGCAGACTGCCCGCCGATAACGCCTAACTGCTCGGCCAGGTTGGCGGGGTCCGCGTTCAATAAGTCGCCCACGCTCTCGATGCCGATTGCCTGTAGACGAGCCTCGTACGCGGGGCCGATACCGGTGATGTCGGTCAGCTTGGTACCGCTGTCTCCCGTGTCTCCCGTGTCTCCCGTGCCTCCTTCGCCACCCTCGCCATCGGCTGCGCCAGCATCGCCCCCGGCCGAGTCGCCACCGGCGCTCAGGTCAGAGGTAGCGGCACCACCGGCACCACCAGCGCTACCGGCACCACCGGCGCTCGCGCCATCCTCGGCAGGAACGTCTATCTCTACGGGGGTCTCCTCGAACTCAAAACCGGGTTCGAGATCGTCAAAATCATCAAAGTCTTCGTCCTGGCCCATCAGGCGGGAAACGACGAAGCCTATTGCGGCTAGAATAAGTCCTACAAACAGCAGGCGTAGAAGCCAGCGAAGCATGTCTTACATCCTCCTCGGAGAGTGAATATCGCGCGGCAGCGCGTTAGCATTATAGCCGAAGGTAAAAGACCCTACAAGGCGTGGGCGCGCAAGTATCAGAGGTGCTTGAGCGTAGGACAGCCGAACTGTGCCGCACTGTGTCATCCTGAACGCAGAAAGCTCGGCACGTAGTTGGCGGCAGCATCTGAGATCCTTCACTGCGTTCAGGATGACAGGGGAGAATTGGGGTCACCACTATCTCTTATCGCTGCCCTTCAGCTTGTGGAACGGCAACTGGGCGCAGATTACGGTGGTGACCTTCGAAGGAGGTGAATTATCGGCCCACATCCATTATACCCCTGATTCCTTGAGCCAAGAACCATCTTAGGCCCGATTTCGTGTAGGGTCTATTTTGCTATGCTGCGGCAGGACGAGCAGCATGTATATCTGGAGGTAAGCGCACTTGGTAACTCAGGACGGAGGCGCGGGGAAGCACATTTCCGGTATGGAGCACAGTACGGTGGCTGCTATGGCAAGGCAGGCACTCGGCAGCAAGGGGGCGACGGTCGTTGACTGGCGTGTAGAAGCGGCTGGCCCGAACACGGGACCTGCCACCGGTGGCGTGTACAGGGTGGAGGGCAGTGCGGTTGAGGCCGGTGTGGAATCTGGCTGGTCGGTGATACTGAAGGTTGTCAGCCCTGGTGCCTCGGAGGCAGAAAGCCCCATCAGAGATGAAGCGCACCCTCTCTATTGGAAGCGCGAGGTCCTCGCCTATACGACCGGTCTGCTTGACGAGCTGCCGGGTGGGGTGAGTGCCCCGCGCTGCTACGGAGCGGTGGAGCAGGAAGACGGCAGTGTATGGCTGTGGCTGGAGGAAGCGAAGGAGGCGGGCGCTGCAAAGTGGGACCTGGAACAGTATGCACGCGCCGCGGAGTGCCTGGGGCGCTTCAACGGCACGTATCTGACGGGTCGCCCTCTGCCTGCGTACTCCTGGCTGGTGCGGACCGGCTCGCCCAGGGGTGTCCTCAATCACAACTCGTGGGTCCGGGATGTTATCGCAGATGCGAGTACCTGGGATTACCCATTGATGCGCGCTGCCTTCCCTCAACCTGTAGTCGAACCTCTGCTGAAGCTATGGGACGGGCGTGAGGTCCTGCTTCGCGCCCTGGACGAGGTGCCGGTGACCTTCTGCCACCTGGATGCATGGCGAAGGAACATGTTCTCTCGTGTGAATTCCGGCGGAGGCCCAGGACTGACACTGATAGATTGGGCATACCCCGGCTACGGAGCAGTAGGCACGGACCTGGGAGACCTGTTCGGGGAGAGTTTCTGCCTGTCGGAGCTAGGCGACACGGAGGCAGGCGTGTTGGACGAGGCTCTGTTCAGCGGGTACCTGGCGGGACTTAGAGGGGCCGGTTGGAAGGGAGATATTGAGCAAGTACGGTTCGGGTTTGCGGCATTTTGCGCGTTGAAGCACCTGTTCATGATCTTCATCTCGGTTCGTGACGTGCCGGTAGAGAGCCGCCATCCTGCGTGGGAGCGTCTGTTTGGTCGCCCTTTCGAGGAAGTGATGCACAGGCAGTCGAAGCTCCTGTATTACCTGTTCAACATGGCTGAGGAGGCACAGCGTCTCGTCATATGAGGATGTTTCACGTGAAACTTGGCTAACGCAATATATAGGCAAAGCGAAGGGAATGTTTCACGTGAAACATCCCCTTGTGTTACTTAATCCATAACCTCAGCAAAGTTGGAACTATAACTTCGGCACAATCACACGTACCTCACGTAGCATCACGGATCAAAAACATGAAATTTGGAACCATAATTTCGATGTCAGTCCCAATTAGAAGCATAACATCAGTTTTAATCCCTCTCTCCTCCCAGGTGCTAGATGCCGGCGCAGCTAACATTCTTATCAGTACCATTCAGATTACCACTTAATATATAGGCTACCAACAACTATTCACGTTGCACGCAAGGACGACGATAAGTAAGCGTCTGGACAAGGCTCCAAGGCCAAGAAGCAAAACTATGCTCTTATTTTGAGGCCACAAGCTCACAAACCGGCATATCTAAGCGAGCACAAGAGCAGCAAGCACAACAGCACCTTAGGCTAACCTGGCTTACTGCTCTTACCGTCTCTATTAGATTTTGCTCTGCTTTGCAAAAGTGACGCGGAAGAGAGGATTGTTGGCATCATCCTCTTCCACGCTCACCTCGCTGACCAGATGGAGGCCCGTCACCTCAATAGGACTTTGTGACTGCCCGATGAGATCACCCAAATGTGGGAAAGCCTCATTCAAGAACCCTTGTATATAGCCGCACCAGAACATGTTAAGTCTGCTTCGCTCCTTTGGGTCCTCCGCCGCCAGGAAGTTGTTCTCGATCCTGATGTGCCACTCCAAGCTTTTAGCCTCTTGATGCGCGGCCTCTTCTCCTTGCTCTTCTTTCGACTTCCCGTCCTGGCCTTGCTGTGGCCTCCGTTTCTTGTCTTGCATATTGGAACCCGGCTCCTGAAGGGAGAGCTTGCCCATGCCGCCCGTACTTTCCCAGTAGCTCCACAGTGCGATGAGGAACCTGTAGTCAGCGGGGGTCATGTTCATGTTAGCGGCAGCTCTGTTGAGCGTATTCTGAATCAGGTCTGCGGCCGCACTTGCGCCGATCCGGCTCCCTGCCTCCTGTAAGTCTTCCCCTGACAGCTTACTGATGAGTAAGCGTATAGTTTCAACTCTGAGGAGCACTTGCCGCACCCTCGTCCTTTGCAGCCACCCCTTGTCAAGGTCCAGGTAAATATCCGAGGTGAGAGCAGCTAAGACCTTGGCGACGTCCATTACGACGTTGCCCTCTTCGGTTACGGTTGCAGGCGTATCGGCGTCAGGTAAGCCGGTTATGATACGTGGAGTTTGTAGGTTAAAGGAAATTGAATCGCCCAGGTGCTCCGGTGTAGGAAATGCCTCCTGTACTTCTTTTTCGTCCATGCCCACAACATGTCCTGCGGCGTGGAGTAGCTCGTCCCCCTCCTTTACGTTGGCAAGTGCTCTCTCTTGATAGAGCCACCCGATGATCGTCAATATTCTCTCTCGGCGGTGCATACCTTGAGGACGGATTTCGCCCAGACACATTTTCGATATGCTTGAAGCAGACAGATTGATGCCGGCGGCCAGCTCGTCTTTATGCAACCCTCCTGTTACCAGGTGCACGTCTAATAGGCGGCCGAACGGGTTCCGTGTGTCATCCATGTGTGACTGACCTCCTGGATGAGAATGGACAGCTAATTGCCCGAATACGACGGCCATTGCAGACGTTCCAACCTATTCTAACCTTATGATAGGAACAGTAAGATGAGTCAGGGGGATCGTACGGGTGGACGCACTCGGTAAGGTCACCAGGGCCATCTACTCGTTCCAAGCCGTATTAGTCAAATGTAAACGAAAGGTAGGTTAAAGAGATGGAGAACACTAGTATAGCCAAAGTGGACAGGCTTCGTCTAGGAATCACCGGCGACGGTGGCCGCGGACGAAATAGGTTGGAAGAGAACCCTGCTGGGGATGTGAATAAAATATCCACGGCAGGGAGAAAGGGTCTCTACGCTTTCGCAACTTGGTTACTCCTGGTGATTATCGTCGTCAGCACCGGCGCAGCCGCTGAGGCTTCCGGGTCAAAGCTGACTCATGATCAAGCTGCTAGCAAGCTTAGAGCGGCTGGCATCTCCTGGTCTTCGACTGGAGATTGCTCTGAGCGTGACAACCAAAATTGCACGTCCTTTGAGCGCATACGCTCGAAAACCATAGAGGGCGTCATCCACTTCAAGCGTGTGAGTGGCTGTGCCATCAATGTCACGGGTGGTACGGAGGTTGGACACTCGGACGTAACTTACAGCCACTACAAAGGGTACAAAGTGGATATCAGTCGCAGCAGGTGCGTAACAACCTACATAGTCTCGCGCTATCAAGATATCGGGCGAAGTAAAGAGGGTTATCGCCAGTTTAAGCGCGGGGATGCCACCTACAGTCTCGAGCCGGATCACTGGGATATCCTTTATCGCTGATCTTAGCTGTCCTACTTGTAGTCAGGCGCAAGGGTGGTGTAGGTGGCTTGCGGTCTACACCACCCCCGTACAAAGGTAATGCCGAGGTATAGCTGAGTCTCTCACACATTAGTTATGGGTTCGCAGCACATGTAACTATAGTTCTGAAACTGGAGACGAAGTGAAAGCGAGACCACTCTATAGAACCCTGTTGCTCCTGAGTGCTCTGGGATCGCTGGTCGGACAAACGCTAGCGTTGCCTCCAGCTCAACCATATTCATATACCTGGTCTACCTGGTCCTCGCTTATAGAACTGCTCCTCCAGTATCGCCAGGTGTTCATCAACTACACCCATGATGGCAAATCCTTCACATGGCGGGTATCACCACATGCACGCATCTCAAGACTAGATGTATAGAAACAGCATCTTTAGGTGGTATGATACGTGCGTCGGCAAAATTAGTAGAACATTAGTACTAGTTTGAGTAGTGGAATAGAGGAAGAAGCACGGATATGAGGTTACATTTGCGGTCCGATTTTAGGAAGTTGCGGCTCTTAGCGCTCGCAATTGTGGTTTCGTTCTTGATCGTTCCTGCTACGCCAGCTGTAGCTGCTAATGCTGTGGTGTTAAACCCGCCGTTTCCCTCTATAGTTACGTAGATATCCGACCTGCATGTGAAGTCGGGTCCAAGCTGCTCTAGCTGTTCTTAGAATTGATGCTCCGGACGCACCGAACTCTCATACCTTCGCTACCTCCTTTGCTAGGTTGAATGTACAAACCACCAACCCGGGGCAATCTACTTCTACATAACACACTGTTATAAGACGGTTACACGATTCCCTCGTTCATATTGACTTTGATTTAGTAAATACCATATAATCATCCCGGCTCCCATAGATTGCACGTTTAGCAAGTCTGTAAGCACACATCGACCACAAGGCACGACTCTATAAGTACGTGCTGTATCTTATTGTGTCGTGCCGTAAGCTTTCTACGGCTAAGCCAGCAATTGAATATCTAAAGTGGTGAATATAGCTTTAGCTGCGGATCCTTTACCGCACGCTCTAGTTACGTTTTGCCTGAGAGTATCTGAAAGTGTCTGAGAGAGTCAGGACCAAGCAACCCATACGCAGAGAAGAGGAAGGACGAGACCACATGCCCACCAGCGAGCGCCACCCCAAGGCTACCACGATTACGAATACCGGCATAGCTATAGAGCAGGCAGATATCGCGTTTGAAGCACCTGTCAGATTGGGTGCACCCCCTCCTCCAAGGCCTCTCAGGGTTGCCAAACTAAGTCGATCTGCAAAGCTGCTGAACAGGTCTCTCTTGGCAGAGCTACGTCCCGTGCGGCACCGGAGCAAGCGGCAGCACATTCAGACTGTGCTAAGCTTGCTCGTGGTGGTCTCCATGCTGGTTAGTCCATTCACTTCCAACTTATCTACCGCGGCTAGCACCACAAGCACAGCTACCACAAGCACTACTGCTGCCAGTACGATTACTCCGGCGTCTGCTACCACAATCACTCCCACGGCGCCAAGTCCCTACCCTACTGCCGTAGCCGCAAGCGTGTCCCCGTCCCCTGGCTCTCCTGGCTCTCCCGCCTCTGTACAGTCTCCGACATCTGTACCTGTGAATGTACAAGGCATGCCCAGGAGCAGTTCAACGCCACCTCCCGCACCTCCCGTGTCAGGGGCGGGTATTCATGCCACATCCGTGACATCAAATACAGTGCCCACGCCCCGCAAGGATCCTCCAACTCCTGCCCCCACTGTTCAGCGTCCTCCAAGCACCAACTACTTGGAGCAGTCTGTCGAGCGCGAGCAGCAGGAATTTCTTAATGAAGTGAATACCCTTCCTTTGGCCGCTCTCGATGCAACTACCAACAGCGCAGCCATCAGCAATTCGTCTGGGGGCAAGTTGAAGAGCAGGGACAACACCCTGACAGTCGCGATCAGGCCGGATAGCGTCCCAGCAACTGACAATAACAACAGTGCGGGTGGTGCGGGTGGTGCGGGTGGTGCGAATAGCGCCTTGAACGTGAAGGTAGTGCGCAAGCAACCGGCGAAGAGTGACCCCCGGTCGAAGCATAACGGCATGCCCGTCGCCTACACCTTTGAGCTAACCGCCAAGAAAGGGGATGCGGCGGGCACTCCTGTAACTACCTTTCAAAATGAAGTAGCCCTCATCTGGAACGTAGACTTGGCGGAACTTAGGGCAGCAGGTGTCCATGGCTGGCCGATCTATGCACTTACTTATGACGAGCAAACTGAGCGATGGGTAGAGATACCTAGCTGGTGGAACGAAGACACAAGCCAGCTTGTGGCCCTCACCTCGCACTTCACCGACTTTACGATTGGTGCTGGCTTGAACAGGGTAAAGAACTACGTGCCCACCCTTAACGGTTATGAGGTGGACCTACAGAGCGGTGCTGCTACGGCATCTTATCCCATCGACTTGCCTGCGGGCCCGGGTGGCTTCGGTCCCAAAGTGTCGCTCACCTACAATTCCGCCAACGTAGACCGGGTAAACCAAGGACAGCAGGGTCCCTCTTCCGTGGGTTGGGGCTGGTCCCTCTCCACAAGCTACATAGCTGCCCAGCAGCATCACTTTGGCTCCCTCCACCCCTGGACCGTGTCAATTGTCTCGGACGGTGCCAGCGGAGACCTGATCAAGGGCCAGGACGGGTACTGGCACACCGGGAACGAGAGCTTTGCGAAGATACAATATGATGAGGCAAACAAGAAGTGGGAAGCCTGGGATGCGAGTGGCACCCGCTACGTGTTCGACCTGACCGCGCACGTTGCCGACCCGCATAATCTAACCAACGGCACGACTTCTATCGTCATCAACAGGTGGATGCTGCGTTCCGCTACCGACACGCACGGCAACACCATCAACTACAGCTATTACTACGAAGAAAAGGATGGTGCGCTTTCCCCGGACCCCATCACCGACCTTGGGCAAAGAACCAGGGCTGTATACCCCCGGGAAATAACCTATGGCGGAGCTGGTAATGGCATTGACAAGGTTAAAGTTACGTTCCACCTCGCGCCCGCAACACGGTCAGACATAACCAGCTCGGACACGGGAGGAATGAACGATCCAGGCGAAACGCCTCAGTACCAGGGTAAGTATATCTCGCGCATAGATGTGAGCCGTATGCAGCAAGCGGACGGACAGTCGCCAGAGCAGTTTAGGATTCTCCGTTCATACACGCTCAACCAGGACTACAGCACCGTGCTTGGCCCCAATTCGGAGTACTCACACCTTACCCTTAGGAGCATTACACCCTGGGGCAAGGTGCAAGCATCTGGCGCGCAAGCCCAATTACCCACCACCACATTCGAGTATTATGGCCGCACAGCCGATATGGGAGACTGGGGCCATCTCTATTCGGCGAAGAACGGCTACGGAGGTGAAGTGCGCTTCTACTACGACCGAGCAGCAGTTGATATGCACGAGTCGTACAGGCGGGTGAGCGGCAAGAGGATCAGGGATGGCCTGGCACCTGTGGTAGCAGACGAGTTTTCGAACCAAAGCTTGCCTCATGATGCACTGTCTATGTACGAGTACCGAGGCGCTACTCCCAACGGATACAACATCACCGGTGAAGGCACGACGGAAAAGCCACTGCACCCTACCGACACCGAGTTCCGGGGGTACGCCTGGGTGCGTGAGATTGATCCTTCCGGGCAAGCCGTTGACCACTACTTCAACCAAGATGACTATCTCAAAGCTAAGGAATGGCGCAGTCAGGTAGGCAAGGAAGATACCTATTCCTTCGCCATGAACGCCTCACATATCGGCAACAGCCAGTGGACGTACACGGGCCACATAGATTATCGCAACAACTTCACCACAACCACTGACACCCATGCCTGGAAGGTGTGGGCCGACCCCGCCACGTCCTTTACCCGCACCGGCGCTGTCTTCGATGGGCAGGATGTCGCATCCAGGTTCTATATTGCGGGAGCTAACGATAGTCAGGACCCACAAAGGGGTTTCAGGTTGATTGGTACCTGGAAACTGGTCAATGCCAATGGCAACGGGGAATACTGGGGCCTAAAAATTAGCCGTAGGTGGAAGGCGGCATTGACCAGTTATGAATATCATGCTACCACCATCTGGAAAGTGGCCAAGCGGTATGCTAACGGCACATATATATACAATCCGGATGGTTCGATTGCCTATGACCAGGGGGAGAGGATACTTACCGATATTGACAACCCTCACGTGGTGCGCCCTTTCAGGCTCGGCCCCGTGGAACTACGTCAGTGGTACACCGTACGTCTGCATACCTCACCGGATGGCCGCTTCTCCATGGAACTGGGCAGGGACGACCGAGACCACATAATAATCAACTCCCGAGACACCGTGGCGTCCAACACCAGCGCCACGATTCCACTCTTCCCCACAGGGCAGAACTGGAAGTTCGTCCAAGAAACGACCAACACCGACGGGTCGCAAGGCGTGGAACCTGGTTACCAGTTCATGATCGACTCCCACACCGAGACCCGCACTGTCTACTCGCAGTCTGATACATGGTATGTGGAGACCCCTCCTGTAGCCGCGGTTACACCTACTTCAGCTAATTACAGTGAATGGCGGCCAGGTCGAGTCAACAACGCCTCTGGTATGGTTATACACCTGTCGAAAGTGCAGGAAAGTTGGAGTGCCACTTACGGGCATGCATGCTGCCAGTTAGGCCAGTACCTGCGCACGATGACCCACTACGAGTACAACGATGCCTACCGCAACCTTACAGCCGTGTACGAATACGGCAACCTGGATGTCGGGGGAGACGAGCGCACCACCTACAACGGTTACTACAACCTGGTCAACTTGCCCACGAGGTACCTACCGGGCTTGCAGCAGTGGACCCATGTATACAAAGGTATCACGAATGACGTGATGGATGCCAACTGGATGTTGAACACCGTGTCCATCTACGACGGCTCCACTGCATGGAACTATATATCGCCTACCACCAAAGGTGACATGGTAGAGACCCAACGCTACAACATGCGTGAGGGAGCGAGTACGGCAGGTCTGCCTTCTTATGTGTCTCAGAAGGCCCAGTACGATGCCTATGGCAACCAGCAGAAGACCACTGATGCTAACAATCACGACTCTCCCGTCACTACCTACGACCCATACTACCATGCCTTCCCTGTCATGGTAACCCATCCAAACGGCAGGACCGAAACCACAGTCTGGGACTACACTCTGGACGTGCCTAAGACTACTACGGACATGAACAACGTCTCGTCGCAAACGGAGTATGACGAGATGGGCAGGCCCAAAAGGAACTGGATCTACACTGGAACTCTAGATACCTCTACTACACCACCCAACGAAGAATATTTCCTACCTGGCCTCAACCAGACAAACGTCCCTGTACCCTTCTCCATCAAGTATAAACTCCGGCTGGGCACACAAGCAGGCACTAACGAGCACACCTGGCAGACACGCTGGTTCGATGGGCGCGGCCGCGCCATACAGGACGTGTCTCCCAAGGTTGGCACCAACACTGTCAGGGTGGACACCGCCTACAACGTCAACGGACAGGTTGATAAGGCGACACTTCCCTTCGAGGTAAGCGTCACAGCGCCCGACGCATACAGGGTGCCCACCTGGACGCAGCCGTACATGTGGAACGCTTATGATGGCCTTGGACGTACTACCTGGCAGCAGAACCCAGACAACACCAGGATCATGACCAACTACCTGTTCCTCCAGCGCGTGGACGTGTGGGACGAGCTGAACCATGGTAAGTTCACCTACACCGATGCGCATGGCAGACTCTCTACGGTGCTGGAGTACGACAGTGCGGACCCAGGCTACCAGCCACAGGGTGCTCCCAACCACATAGCCACAGAGTACACCTATGACGTGCTGAACAACCTTACGTCCATAAAGCGCAACGCCTGGGCGTCTGCCTCCAATGCCCATGTGCTGACCACAATGGAGTACGACGGGCTAGGCCGCAAGAAGGCGATGAACGACCCTGATATGGGCAGGTGGGAGTACGGGTATGACAATGTGGGCAACCTCACCTCTCAGAAGGACGCCCTCTACCTGAGCAACTCTACTCTCTACGCCAACCGTCTGCTCCTCATCGACTACGATGCGATGAGCAGGCCCATAGCGAAGTACTACGGGCAGGCTCACAAGAACGCCAACCTGCCGGACGTACGCTTCTACTATGACAATGCTCTTACCGATGCTACCGCCACAATGTCGTGGGGCAGGCTGCGCAAGGCGGAAGTCACAGGGGCAGACGGGCAGAGCAGCAAGGCCAACTCTCATTCCTACGTGTACAACACCAGAGGGCAGCTAGCGAGCGAGACGATCAACTCGGCCCTGGCTCGCAACAACGGGGACTACACGATAGGATACCAGTACGACACTGCCGGTCGCCTCGATTATGTGACCTATCCAGACCCCGAGGCTTTACACGAGCAGGTCGATATGACCTACAACCACCAGGCAATAGGACTGCCCGTGAGGTTGGATAGCAACAAGGACAACGGCGTATACCCTGTTGAAGGTGCCCTGTACAACGCTCTCGGGCAGCTTACGGAACTCAATCAGGGTAGCAGCGGACCTACCGGCAACCTGCTCAAGAGTGCCTATACGTACGATGATTCCACCACCAAGCGTGGCTGGCTCACTCGCTCCCTGGTCACCACGGGTGGCGGGGCCACCCTGCTCGACCTGAACATGACCTACGAGGCCAACGGCAACGTCAAGACGGTTAGCCAGAACGCCGGTGGTACCAACAATCCTAACAACCCTACCTTCACCAACACCTTTACTTACGACCAGAAGGACCGGCTGGTAAGCGCCACCTCCACAGGCACCAACGGCAATCCCAGCATGTGGGCTACAGAGACTTACACCTTCGACGACATACACCGCATGCGCACTCGCGGTGTGGGTGGCACCACTTATACCTATGGCTACCCTGCTACGAGCGGCACAGGCTCTCACCTGGATGCACCTATCGAGTACAGGGGCTCCACGTACGAATACGACGCCAATGGCAACCAGATCCGCCGCTCGGAGGGTGACACTACCCAGGTGCGCACCTTCGACCTTGAAGGTCGCATCGAGAAGATAGTGGGCGCAGATGGCACCACCGAGTATATCTACGACGCCAACGGGCAGCGCCTTATCAAGAAGGTCAGCCCGCCCGCTGTGACCACTCCTCCCACCAACGGCTTGAGGGGAGAGTACTACAGCGGGGTGAACTTCACCAACCTCAAGCTGAACAGGTACGACTCCACGCTCGACTTCGACTGGGGAGGCGGCTCGCCCGATCCTTCCGTAGCTGCGGACAACTTCTCCGTCAGGTGGCGGGGGAGCGTACAGGCCACCACTTCCGGTACCTACACCTTCTACACCGAATCGGACGATGGCGTGCGGCTGTGGGTGAATGGGCAACTGCTGGTAGACAACTGGACCGACCACGCACCCACCGAGAACTCGGGCACCATCTCTCTCACGGCGGGGCAGCGCTACGACGTGCTGCTCGACTACTACGAGCGTGGAGGGGGTGCGGTCCTGAAGTTGAGGTGGCTGCCTCCTGGGGGCACCAAGCAGATCATACCTGCAAGCCAACTCTTCCCTCCAGGTATGAGCGGGCTGAAGGGTGAGTACTACGACAACCAGGACCTCACCAACCTCAAGATGACCCGGTACGACTCCGCGGCAGACTTCAACTGGTACAACGGTTCCCCCGACCCCTCTATGGGAGCGGATACCTTCTCGGTGAGGTGGACGGGCCGCGTGAAGGCGGGACCCACCTCGGGCACGCATACCTTCTCCACGTGGTCGGACGACGGCGTGAGGCTGTGGGTGAACGGGCAGCTACTCATCAATGACTGGACCGATCATGGGAATACGCAG
Source organism: Chloroflexia bacterium (assembly GCA_036388595.1). Lineage (GTDB taxonomy): Bacteria > Chloroflexota > Chloroflexia > QHBQ01 > JADMIH01 > JADMIH01. The sequence continues at coordinate 20,375 of DASVRN010000092.1, read as the reverse complement.
AACACCGGCAGCATCTCCCTGCAAGCCAACCAGGAGTACGAGATCAAGCTGGAGTACTACGATAATGGGGGAGGTGCCGAAATGCACCTGTGGTGGCAACCTGCTGGTGGCTCCTGGCAGGTCGTACCCTCCATTAACTTGCTCGCACCCGCTACTGTCACCGCAAACAGCACCATCTACATAGGAGGCATGTACGAGGAGGACATCACCCCAGGCAGCAGCATCACCCAGTACACCTCCTACTACACCTTCGGCGGTAAGCTAGTAGGTATGCGCCGTGTTGTAGGCACCACGAGCACGCAGTACCGCATGGTGGGAGACCACCTGGGCAGCACCAGCCTCATAGTGGACGCGCAGAACACGCCAGCGGTGGTACAGCGTACGTACAACAAGCCTTATGGTGAGGTGGCCTGGTCTTGGTCACCCTCTGGTGGTGGACCTACCTCCCTCACCAGCATAGGGTACACAGGGCAACGCCTAGAGGCAGAAAGTGGCCTCATGTTCTACAATGCTCGCTTCTATGACCCTGTGCTCTCCTTCTTTGTGTCGGCAGATACAATATCGCCAAATATGGCTGAGCCGAAGACTCGCCATCGCTACAACTACGTGGTCAATAATCCGCTGAAATATACGGATCCCTCTGGTCACCAAGCTGACCCTGCTCCTGATCCTATTCCTGCTCACCCAGATGGCTCATGTGCTGGAGCAGATGCCATACAGTGCCAGATATATCAGTGGCAACTGAGCATGATGGGCATTGAAGTCGAACATATCTCCCATTGGGATATGGAGGACCTGGCGCTTATTCTGGAGGCAATCGGGACCCTGATGTATATAGCAGATTGGGATGTTGCTGATTTCCGAGCTGCCATGGGTATTGGTGAGAAGTACAGATACATTCTGTTGCGTAGGCACACTAATGTTCAATCGAGTGTCGATCCTGTTCTGTTCTATTTTGGTCAAACGCTGCCTCCGGGAGCGAGCGACACGGTCACTGGAGAAACAAACACAACTACAGATGTAATGTACCTCAACTTATACGACTACCAGTTCACTCAGCTGCGCAAGCTAAGAAACGCGAGAAATCCAAACCAAGCACAAATTTTGCAAGCCGAATACGGCATTCTACAGACGGTTGTGCATGAACTTGCACACGTATGGGATGCTGCGCAAGATTATGAGCTGTCGGGCGCGAATACTGCGGCTGGCTGGAGTAGAGCGCGATCCGAAGCATGGGCCGAAGCTGTGGAGGCTGCTATCTATCCACGTAGGGCAGATGACACAGGTAGAACTGATGTGGCTAACGCTAGAAACCGTTTCCGTGAGTACCGACGGTGCACCCATAGCCAAGACTGTCTCCCTTATCCATCTACTGGGGGATATCCTAGAAGGAGTATACCAGCAGGACTACCCTGAGAACCAACCAGCAATCTGGTATTTTGACCCATGAAGATGTACCATTTGTCCGTTAGGTAGGCTATGATGCGTCTGGAGAGGGAAAATGAGACGAAGGAGGAAAGAGTTCATGACCAAGAAGATTGGGGTCTTAATCTTTATCTCGACCGCGATTTTAGTACAGATTAACCTCACTCAGTTACTTGCCTATGGCGGCAATCTGGAGCAGCAGCAGCGATGCCGCACGTTTGCCGAGACTAAGAGAGTGGTTTGTGGCAAGTTCCTGCTGTTTTGGGAGCGCAACGGTGGGCTCCCCATCTTCGGCTATCCGATTAGCAATGAGCTAACTGAGGTACTTGAGATTGACACTGATCCTGGATCATTTACGGTGCAGTACTTCGAGAGGGCCATATTTCAACTTCACTATGACAAGGAGCCACCTTATGATGTGCAACTTGCTCACCTGGGGTTGTTTAAGTACCGGGCAAGCTACTCGGGCGGCAATTTCGAGGGCGACATGCCCATATATCCAAATGCAACTGTGCTTGATGTTGATCTGGGGGTAACTACGGAGGTGCGGATTACCACACTCGCCACCCAGGATAGCCCTGAAGCCGTCAGGTCATTCTACAAGGAATTTCTGTTGAAACGCGGCTGGCAAATAACTCACGAAACACCAGCAACCATACATTTCAGCTATTCACGAGTACCTGGCATCGAGCGAGTGATTTATGACTTCTACGTCGATACTGATCTAACCAGCGGCGGTCAGAAAAGGGTGAAACTATACTTTATATACAGACCAGATAGATGACCGGTCAGCAATTACTCATTTACTCTGCATATTAGCGCAGCGGGCGTACAACAAGCCTTATGTGAGGTGGCTTGGTCGTGGTCACCATCAGGCGGTGGACCTACCTCCCTCACCAGCATAGGGTTCACAGGGCAGAGGCTGGAGGCTGGAGGGTGGAGCTGGAGAGAGCGGGCTGATGTACTATGGTGCTCGCTTCTATGACCCTGCACTTAGCTACTTTGTGTCCGCCGACTCCAAGGGAACGCTACGTGGGGTCCCGAAAAGTAGCAGCGACTGCAAGGGGTGCAGCAAGTGCAGCAGACATCGAGGTCGGGACAACAACAACAGCGAGAGGCTGAAAGTCAAGTGGTACCGGTGGGCCGCAAGGGCGGTAGGCGAGCTAATCGCTGTCGGACAGACCGTAGATGAACTTGGGAGCCTTACCCAGGTGCTGGCCGGCGTCTCTTCTTAGCTAGGAAGAGTGGAGGCGGGCGAGATAGAAGGAACTATTCGCGGCCCGAGGCAGGCGAGAACCCGCATGTACGATGTTAAAGAGCGAGGGCATGTACCTACGCTACCAACCTTGTTGCGCCTTTGCTATGAGCTTAGACTGGACCCTACGCCCCTGCTCGCGCTTGGCAAAGTGGTGCCTTCGACTGAGGAGGTAGAGACCCCCAAGAGGCTGCGGCACAATAAGGGAGTGCGGCGTCGCTTCGATTGCGATTACGTACGTAGCTACCTGGAAGCTGTCCTGGAGAGCGACGAACAGCCCAGGCCGTGCATGCGCGAAGTTGCCAACCGCCTCGGGTACGAGCCGGGACAGGTCGCCCGCCACTTTCCGCAGTTGTGTGCCGCCATCTCAGCTTGCTACCTGGCAGAGCAGAATGAAAAGCGTAAACAGAGGATGGAGGAGTTGGAGAGCAAAGTGCGCGAGGCAACGCTGGCAGTACACGCACGAGGTATGAAGCCGACAGTAAATCGTGTAGGAGCGATGCTCGAACGCTCCGGAGTGCTGCGAGCGCCTGAGCTTCAAGCCGTATTTAGAGCTACCCTGGTCGAGTTAGGATTATTCTAGGGCCCGCTGATGTGATACAATAGTTAGCAGGCACATGGCCCTATATGGTATTTGTAGCACGTAAAATGGTTGGAAGCATAACTTCGGTATGTCAAAATGGAAGCATAACTTCGGCAAAAAACCGAAGTTATGCTTCCAGTAACAAAGAACCTGCGCCGTCTACCTGTTGGGTAGGTACATGGGCATCACAACGTGCAGGTAGCCGTCTTCGCCCACGGGCTTGACCACCGCCGGCGACTGGTAGGTCTTCGTTTCGAGCGCCACCTGGCCCGTGTTGAGCACGTTGAGCACATCGAGCAGGTACTTGCCGTTGAGCGCGATCTGCCCGCCCTCGCCGTCTACGGTGCAATCTAGCTGGCTGACATTGTCGCCTACCTCGGCGGCGTTGGCCGAGATAGTGACTACGCCCGGAGTGAGGTCATTCCCCGGCTCCACTTGCAGGCGCACGATGTTGGCCGAGTCCTTGGCGAACATGGAGGCTATGCGCACCGCCTTCACCAGGTCTGTGGTAGACATAACTGTACGGGTGCCCCAGTCGGCGGGGATGACGCGGTTGATGTCCACGTAGTTGCCGTCCACCAGGCGGGAGGTCACTTCCAGGTTGTCGTGCCGGAATAGCACCTGGTTGCGGTTGGGAGTGACCACGATGCTCACCGGCTCCGCTTCCTCGCCCTCGTCGTCCGGTAGCGCCCTGGCAAGCTCCACCATCGAGCGAGCCGGGATGATCAGCTTGATCGTATGCTCCACCGGCGTGCCGATCTGCGTGACCTTGCGGGCCAGCCGGAAGCCGTCAGCCGCGGCCATGATCATCTCACGACCTTCTATCTGCACGAACACGCCCGATAGCTGCGGGCGGCTTTCGTCCCCCGAGGCCGCGAACGCCACCTGCCCTACCATCTCTTTCAGCATGGGGGCGGGTATCCTGGCGATGGGCGTCTCGGTCACCTCCGGGATGATGGGGAACTCCTCGGCGGAGATGCCCTTGATGTTGGCCTCGTAGCGAGCGCACTTGAGGTTGAGGGTGCGGGTCTTCTCGTCCAGCGTCATGGAGATGCGGTCGTTCGGCAGGGAAGAGACGAAGTCGATCAGCAGCCTGGCCGGGACCGTGATCGCGCCTTCGTCTTCGACCTGGCAGCCGATCCAGTGGGTGATGCCCACTTCCAGGTTGGTGGCGGTGAGCTTCAGCCTGCCGCCGTCGGTCTGCAACAAGATGTTGTTGAGCACGGGCAAGGTGGTCTTGTTAGCCACTGCCTTGCCCACGGTCTGGAGGCCTTTGTGCAGGTTCTCCTGCAAACACGATACCTTCATTGGTGCCCCTTCTCGATGAGTAGTGAGCACTGCGTATGGGAAGGGGCGTGGCCCCGGCCGCAACCAGTACTCGGTGTCCTTTGGTTCTGGAGGGAATAGCCCTCCAACTTATACAGTGGGGCAATTATAGCACTTCAGGCACTGCATCCATAGTTTTGAACAATTTCAGCTTGCTTATCCACAGGGCCTGTGGGATGCCTCCAAACCACGCCTGGAGCAGCTCACACCCGCCCCGATTGGCACTGCTTCCCGGGTGCTTCTTTTGCACGTCCGACCTGCCGGCCCGTCGCCCGCGCACCTCCTGGACAGCTTCTCGTTTGTGAAACTTGGATATTTGGATGCGTAACTTAGGAGTTTTAGCTGCATCCGGCTTTATAGGGGTTTTAACCTGGTGGCCTTGAGAAATAGCTGGGATGCAAGGGCAAAAATACGGGGCATCCCAGCCGGACCGGCCTTGTTGGGTTTCCACAGTTTTCCACGGGAGGATGCCACTTTTAAACTTTCTTAAAGAGATTTAACTCAGCAGCCGTTTCAGTAGGCAGTGTGCATCCGTGGAAAACTTCCAGATTCACGCCTGAATCGGCTGCATCCGTAGCCGGATGTCCGGTTCATAACTCGCCTCTTTAATGCACGGCCGGCGAGTCTTCTGAACATCCATCCGAGCGGGGATGTGCAACTCAGCCGCTTTAAGCACCAGCCGGTACACTCGCGCGTACACATCCGTTTTGGATGCTCCGGGGCTGTTCACATCCGCATCCGCATCCAAAGCACATCCTTTATACACATGTTCAGCCCCTTATCCACGGAATACCCCCACTTATACACTTATGTCACTTAGTTCCACAAGTTGTTCGCATCTGTGGAATACAGGGGGATGGATGTGCTTAACCTGCGCGCAGTGCGTGGATGGCTAAGTCCACCCTGTTGGCAGGGGCAATGGAACTTCAGGGATGCTAAAAGTAGGGTAATGTGAGAGGTCACGGCTGTGCGCATGTAGAAGGGAAACACCCAAAGCCCCACCCTGTCATCCTGAGCGCAGCGAAGGATCTCAAGAAGGTGAAGAGGGATGCTGTTGAATGCATGGACAATGGTAGAGGACATCCAGCACAGCGGCATGCGTTACATTTGAGATCCTTCGCTGCGCTCAGGATGACAGGGTGGAGTGTGGTCGCCGCGCTTGGGGCAACACCTACTGCGACACAGCCTATTCATTGGACCAAGGTGATTATTGAGCTGCGCCACCACTCTTCCGAGGCCGGACGCTGTAGCTTATTGCACGACCCTTGGGTAGGTGCGGGCGGCCAGGGTGACGATCAGCACGTTAGCGAGTGCCAGCACCGCCAGGTCAACGCCCAGGCTGAAGTGCCAGGTCGCGCCCTCGATCATGAGGCCCCGCAGTCCGTCCACCATGTAGCTGAGGGGGTTGAAGCTCGCCAGCGCCGCCACGTAGGAGGGCATAATGTCTACCGGGTAGAGGGCGTTGGAGGCGAAGAAAAGCGGCATCAGGATCAGTTGGCCGAGGCCCTGCACGCGCTCCCGGTTGCGCACCAGCGCCGCAATCAAGAGCGACAGGCTGGAGAAGAAGAGCGCGCCCAGCAACAGGAACAGTACCACACCCAGCCACCTGAGCGGGTTCAACGTCAGGTGCACGCCCATGACGGCGGCCAGCACCGATATTGTGAGCGCCTGTATGATGCCGCGCACGCCCGCACCCAGCCCCTTGCCGAGCACCAGCGTTGAGCGGGGCATGGGGCTGACGAGGTACTTCTGCAAGGTGCCCTGGTCGCGCTCCCAGATGAGCATGATGCCCTGGAAGATGGCGATGGTCATCACCGACTGGGCGAGTATGCCGGGCGCCACGAAGTCGAGATAGCTGCCGTACTCCGGGGGCAGTATCTTCAGCCTACCGAACACCCCGCCGAAGAGCAGGAGCCACAGCACCGGCTGTATCGAGCGCGTGAAGATATCCCACTGGTCGTGCAGGAGCTTCTGCACCTCCATCTCGGATATGGCTATTGCCTTCCTGATGTAGCTGGCGGCCCCCTCCAACCACCCCACCGAGGGGCTATAGGTCTGTGTCGATTCAGCTTTCAATGAGGCTCCTTCATGGGACGATGGACGATGGACGATCGTAGGATTGTGTTATGGTGGGCTACTAGCACTCAGCTCCCCCTGTCATCCTGAGCGTAGCGAAGGATCTCAAGAAGGTGAGTAGGGACCCTGTAGAACTATGTGCAACAAGGGCAGATTGCCAAAGGTTGAACATAGAGGCTAAAGGGGCATCTGAGATCCTTCGCTACGCTCAGGATGACAGAGGGGAGCAGGGTTCTGCAATTCTGCTGGGGCACAGCCGCAACCGCAAGTGAACCTGCCTCCCGTCTCTTATCGTCCCTCGTCCGTCGTCTACCTGAGTCTTCCCGCGGTTCTTCGCGCTTGCCGCACGTCGCGGTAGGTGCCGCCCGACTCTATGCTGTCGCCGGTGAAGTGGGCGAAGGCGTCTTCCAGGGTGGCGTCGTGCGCGCCGACTGCATCTATGAGGGCACCAGGCACGCCCAGGGCCACTATCTTGCCCCGGTTCATGATGGCGATGCGGGTGCAAAGCTCCTCGGCTTCTTCCATATAGTGCGTTGTGACAAAGAGGGTGGTGCCGTACTGCTCGCGCAGGGTCGTCAGGTGCTCCCACACGGCGCGGCGGGCTACCGGATCGAGGCCGATGGTAGGCTCGTCGAGGAAGAGCAGCCTGGGGCGGTGTATAAGCGTCTGAGCGATCTCCAGGCGGCGTATCATACCACCGGAATATGTGCTGACCATCTTGCTCGCAGACTCGCTCAGGCCCATGAAGTGCAGCGCGTCGTCAATGCGGTCCCGGCGCTCGGTGCGGGGCACGTCGTATAGCTTGGCGAAGACCTCAAGGTTTTGCTTGCCGGTGAGGTTGCCATCGGCGGAGAGGGCCTGGGGCACATATCCCAGTAAGCGGCGCACGTTGTCCGACTGCCTCTCAACGTCGAAGCCCCCTACCCAGGCGTGGCCGGCGCTTGGTGGGAGCAGGGTGACCAGCATCTTTATAGTGGTGGTCTTGCCCGCACCGTTCGGCCCAAGCAGGCCGAATACCTCCCCGGCTCGGACTTCCAGGTCGATGCCGTCCACGGCTGTAAAGGCCCCGTATCGCCGTCTAAGGCCCTTTGTGGTGACGATATGCTCGTGGGCCTCTGTTGTCTCGCTAGCAAGCCCCTCGAGACTGCTGTGAGTGCCCCTACCGTTAGTTCTAGCTACATCCATCCATAACCTACGACCTTTCCACTACCACAGACGTGATGCTAACCCTACATTATCGTACAATTCGATGATGTTTATCTAACTGAACGGTGGCTGCCATCATTATATCCTACCGGGACACAATTGCTGTGCCTACGCTCCATCACTGTACCAGAGTTGAGCATGACGAACCAAGCCCCCCCTTTGTCATTCTGAGCGTAGCGAAGAATCTCGTCCCTTACCTCGATGGTTCACCTTTCCTGTGGTAGTGTGGGCCTTAAGAAAGGTGGTATTTGGGAGTTGAGGGACGAGATTCTTCGCTGCGCTCAGAATGACAAAGGGGGCTTGGTCCCCTCAGTTCAACAGTATACATAGCCACCTGATGCTTCGCTTCGCACAGAATGACAAGGAAGGGGCTTTCGTCGCCACATTGCAACATCATCCCTACTCACCTTCTTGAGATCCTTCACTGCGTTCAGGATGACATGGGGGAGCAGGGTTCTGGTGTCGGACCGAGGAGCAGCCTTACCGCTGTGTAAGTTGTGAAAGCGCTCTCTTAGGCACGCCAATTGCTGAGTCGGACTCTTATTCTGCTGCTGGTAGGCGCGCACTTGGTATGAAGACGGTCCTTATCGTGGAAGATGAGGAAGAACTGGCCGACCTGTTGAGCGGTTTCTTGAGGGACTCCGGTTACAGGGTCGTGTGCGCCGCCAATGGGAAGCAGGCCCTCTCCGCGATGGACGCCGTGCACCCTCACCTGGTCCTCTGCGACATCCTAATGCCTGAGCTTGACGGCCTATCCCTCTGCCGCCACCTCGCCCGCCACCCTCTACACGCTGACGTGCCAGTCGTGCTCATGACCGCCCTGGCGGAGCACCTCAACCTGAGCGATTGCCCTCATGCCGCCCTGGTCCGCAAGCCCTTCGACATAGACCAGTTGTTGCTCACCATCGCCCGCCTTACCGACTGACAAGAAAGCTACGCTCCAAGCACAGCCCCGGATTGCACAAACAAAGAAGGCCCCGATGTTGATTTGGGAATTAGGATTTCGGATTTCGGAATTATTGGATACCTACTAAATCCGAAATCCTAATTCCCAATTCCCAAATATCATGCCTGGAATTGCTGCTCCACCAGCGAGCCGATTACGCAGCCGTCCTCGTCTTGCAAGGGGCATACGTGCTTGCGTGCCGACAGGGCTGCGGTGAACTTCTCCTCGGACAACGGCAGCCTGTCCGCCGCTCGGGCCGCCGCCCTGTGGCCCGCCAGGAACACCATCCATATCCTCTGCAATTCGGTGCGCGAGTAGCCCAGATCGACCATCGCCTGTTCCAGCGCGTCCACCAGCGAGCCGGAGCTACCTCGTGTGGCCGCGGCGTCCTCCGCACCGGTGGCAGGCTCTACCTGTTTGTATAGCTGGGCGGCTTCCACGCAAATAAGCGTCGCCAGGCTCATAGAGTGCAGCGGGTCGTTGTCAGAAGTCCTGGTCTGGTCGGACATGGTGGAGCAACTCCTGACCCAACGCAATATAGGAGCCTCATATAGCTCCACTCAGCCTTGGGTGAATTAGATTATGGCAGGATTACGTCGTAGTGCTGTAACGTACCGGTCCTGTAAGGAACCTCTTTTCAGTAGCTTATCACCCGCACCAAGAAATGTCAATAGGGTTGTACTGTTTTCTCAGGGAGCGATCATTTTGAGCAGAAGCGATGCAGAAAAAGGTCGATATGTTCGAGGCCGCAAGGTGGACGCCCGTCGATTGAAATCGAGGGCTATACTTTGCAAAGTCCCTGCGGGACTGAGGCATCTCATAAGGTCTCTTGAAGTTTGCTAAGATGAATCAGTCTGCCGCGGGGCAGACTTCGCAAGGTGTAGCCCTCGATTTCAATCGACGGGCGTCCCTCACCCCTATCTGGGTGCCCTGGACCATTCGTACAGGTGCACGATTGTGAAATCGAGCGACCTTGCCTCGCGGAAGTATTGCAGGTAGTCGTCCCTGCCGAACGGCACCTGCCGGAAGTGGTTGCGTCCGCCGAGCAGGTTGCCCGCGTACTCTCCGGCGAGGGCAAGGTGCCCGGTAACGGGCGAGAAGGCAGGGTCGAAGTGTATCTCCTGCAAGTAGGCCGGTCCACCGTCCATAGTGAGCGGCCGCCGCTCGAACGCCCTCATGTAGTAATTGATGGGGTCCACGCTTATGGCGGCCACCTGCACCAGCACCCCGGCCGCAACCAGCGCGCCCACGAGCGCCAGGCCCACTTGCCCCCTCATCCTGTGTCTCACGGACCAGAGCGCCTGCGCCAGTGTGCCCACGGGTAGTATCAGGAACGGGAGCACCGGCAGCAGGTAGCGCGGCCCCCAGGTAGCCCCGCCGTGCCAGCTTGTGTTGAAGCTGTAGATTACCAGGAAGCTAGCGGCAAGAGCGGCAAACACGAGGGCTTCGGCTCGGCGCTGCCGGTAGAGCAGGTAAAACCCGGCCAGTCCCGCGAGCACAGGGGGAGCGAAGATAAGCAGCCCCTTCCCCGGACTCAGCGTCAGGCCGTAGAAGGCTAGCGGTACGTAAGAAAGATCGCCGCTGAGTAGACCGCCCCGTTCCAGGTAGGGTCCGATGTCCCTCCATCGGGATAGGAGCACCAGGCCCCCGGCAGCCAGAATCGCCACAGCCAGGACCAGCGCGACCGCCCAACCACCTGTGCGTGTTGGTGTTTCAGTTGCACCACGCACCTTAGACTCGGGGTCTTTGGCATGCAACCTCCGGCGCGCCAAATAACTGCCTGCAAAGTACGCAGCAAACACGGGCAGCACCACCAGCGCAGCCAGCTTGGTCGTGACCGCCAGGAGCACCCAGCCCCAGCCTGCCAGGGCCAGCCGCCAGGAAGGACGCTCACGCCAGCGGACAAGCGCGTAGGCCGCCGACACCAGGGCCAGCGCGACCAGAGGCTCCCGAAAGAAGGTGCGAGCATAGGGCCAGGCGAACGTGCCCACTGTGAAGGTGGCCGCCATGAAGGTGGCCCCTCTCTCGCTTTGGCCGAGCACCCGCCCCAACTGGTAGAGCCGTGCCACCGTGACAGCCGTTACGAGCGCGCCGAATAACGTGACTACCAGGCGCGTGACGTACGTATGAGACTCGAGGGGGAAGAAGGCGGCCAGCAGGCTACCGGCCAGGTAGAAGGGTATCGCCACGAGGGGCTGCCCCGGCTCGTAGCTGGTGAATACCTGGGTGCCCACGCGGGCAGGCATGGGAATGGGCAGGCTGAAGTTGAGCAGCTTCGTGGCGTCCTGCACCAACCTGGCCGAGGCGTAGATCAACGACTCCTCGTCAACCGAGCCTGTATGCCCCCGCGAGGTGAGCACAAACAGGCCAAGGCACACCAGGAAAAGCCGCCACGGCCACTTCACCGGTGGCGTGCGGCCTTCGCGTGGCGCTATCGTAGTTTGTGGCTGCTCCGTGGGGGTCATTCAAGCGCCTTGTTGCTATGCTTGCGGCATGGCGAGTCGGGTAGTAAGGAGCGCGCGTGGGCTACACTCGTCCTCATATCAGGCATGATACAGCACGTGGGAAGGCCGCCCGGATATTGACACACGATGGTATACTGAGATACAAACTGGCGGTCCTACCAGTTACATGCTGGATAGCGCTTCCCCCTTCTCATACAGGTCCAGCCTTATACCACTACATATATCAAGTGAGGGAGTTTTGTATGCTGGAATCAGGTCTCACCGAGCAGGCGCAACACCCCAGGCCGGCGAGTGGGCTGCAACTCCTGCGCAACCTATGCGCCGCCGCAGGTATAACCTTCGTCTTTGCTACCCTGCTCTTCACAATCTGGACGCAAGGGGCCGCCAACGCCGCACAGTTTGTCGGCGGCGCGAATTACCTGCCTGAAGGCTCGTCCTTCCCTACGCCCACCCGCACACCAGTGCCTCCAACCCCAGCGACCACACCTACCACAGCACCCACAGCATGCCCGATCCAGTTCCAGGACGTGCCCGCGGACTACACCTTCTACTCGGTGGTGCGGTGCCTGGCATGTCGCGGCATAGTTAGTGGGTACCCGTGCGGGCAAGCAGCTGATGAGCCATGCGGCACCAGCGGCGACCCATACTTCAGGCCGAGCGCGCAGATCTCCAGGGGCCAGATAGCCAAGATAGTGTCTCAGAGTGCGGGCTTGAACGACCCGCCTGGCACACGCATCTTCGAGGACGTACCGGAAGGCTCCCCCTTCTACGACTACATACAGAGGCTCACCAACGAAGGCCACATGAGCGGGTATCCCTGCGGACTGGTGGCGAGCGAGCCTTGTGAGGCGGGTAACAGGCCCTACTTCCGCCCCGGTGCCAACGCTACCAGGGGGCAGCTATCCAAGATCGTGGCGAACGCTGCCGGTATAATGAATGAGATGACGGGGCAGACGTACGAGGATGTGCCTCCAAGCTCACCCTTCTACCAGTTCATAGAGAGGCTATCCGCCCTGAACGTGATGAGCGGCTACCCTTGTGCCAGCGTACCCGAAGAGCCTTGTCAGCCGGGCAACAGGCCCTACTTCCGCCCCAACGCGCCGGTCACCAGGGGGCAGGCTTCCAAGATAGTGGCGAACACCTTCTACCCAGGGTGCGAGACCCCAGCCAGGAAATAGGGGCGCAGGTTTGCTCTACGACTGATATTCAAGGCGATGGGAGGCGAGGTTTTAGCCTCCATTTGCATATTGGAGGCGCGAAGTCCGAAGGGAGGTAGATATGCTTGCACAACGTGTGGTAGGAAAGGGAGCGTCCGGCGGCAAAGCAGCAGCGGCAATAGGACTGTTCCTTATTTTCGTGCTGGCAGCAGGCTTTGTGTCTCTTGCCGGTGCCGCCCACGCCAAACTACCCGCCTGGAGCAGCGGCCAGCAGAGCTATTCACCCTCCGGCAGCGGCTTCGTGATGTATGCCATCTCGGGCACGAACCAGCTTATCAAGTTTAGCACCGGCGCACCGGGCACGATCCAAAGCTCTATGCCGGTCACGGGATTGCAGGGCGGGGAGACGCTGCTCGGGATCGATTTCCGGCCCGCTACCAAAGGGTTATACGGACTGGGCAGCACGAGTCGCCTGTACTCGATAGATATGTATACGGCCGTAGCCACGCAGATAGGACCAACCGGGGCGTTTACTCTAACGGGCACCAGCTTCGGCTTCGACTTCAACCCCACCGTGGACCGCATCCGGGTAGTGAGCGATGCCGACCAGAACATACGCCTCGATCCCAGCACGGGCACCATCGCGGCCACAGACCCGGCGTTGTCCTATGCTATGACGGATACCAATGCCTCTCAGAACCCGAACGTGGTGGGCTTGGCTTACACGAACAATATCTCAGGCTCCACTTCTACGGACGTGTACGACAGCGATTCTAACCTGGACATCCTGGCTACACAGTACCCGCCCAACGACGGGAGATTGAATACGGTAGGTCCTTTGGGCGTGAACACCACCGATGCGGTTGGCTTCGACACTATCCGCCCGACCTCCAGCGTCAACTTCGCGTTTGCGTCTCTAACCGACACACAGTCTCGGTTATATTCGATAAACCTGTCCACGGGTGCTGCCACGCTTATAGGGACCATTGGCGACGGAGGGATAGTGCGCGATATAGCGATAGCGCCCGAGAACCTGCCCACTCCCACCCCGACCACTATGGTACCGAGCGTCACAGCCAGCGCTTCTTCCACGGCTACCGGTACGCCAGTGCCCCCAGGCCCGACTGCCACCTCAACCGGCACGCCTGTGCCGCCTGGGCCAACTGCCACCTCAACGGCATGCCCAATCGAGTTCCAGGACGTGCCACCCGATTACACCTTCTACTCTGTAGTAAGGTGCCTGGCATGTCGTGGCATAGTTAGCGGATACCCGTGCGGGCAAGCAGCTGATGAGCCGTGCGGTGAGAGTGGCGACCCTTACTTCAGGCCAAGCGCGCAGATCTCCAGGGGACAGATAGCCAAGATAGTGTCTCAGAGTGCCGGGCTGAATGACTCTCCTGGCACACGCATCTTCGAGGACGTAGCTGAGGGTTCTCCCTTCTACGACTACATACAAAGGCTGACGAATGCGGGGCACATGAGCGGGTACCCTTGCGGGCTGTTGGCGAGTGAGCCTTGTGAGGCTGGCAACAGGCCCTACTTCCGCCCCGGTGCCAACGCCACACGCGGCCAGCTATCCAAGATTGTGGCTAACGCGGCGGGCCTCACGACTGAGATGACGGGGCAAACTTACGAGGACGTGCCGCCCCCCTCAACGTTCTACCAGTTCATAGAGAGGCTAACCTCACTTGCCGTGATGGGCGGCTACCCATGTGGAGGAGCGGGCGAACCTTGTGAGGCGGGTAATAGGCCCTACTTCCGCCCCAACGCGCCGGTCACCAGGGGGCAGGCCTCCAAGATAGTGGCGAACACCTTCTACCCAGGCTGCGAGACCCAGCCCGGAAGTAGGGACACCGGTTAGATAAACAATCCAGGCACGAGAGAGGGAGGCCAATCGCGGCCTCCCTCTTTGCTGTCATAGAAATGGTGGAAGCCGGTACGAGCTACATCACTTGTCTTCCAATAGCTTCAACCGCTGGGCCGCCTCAGTGCGCAACCAATCCTGGTCCGTCTGCTCTACAACGACCTGGTAATCTGCGATGGCCCTAGCATTGTCACCCTGAAGGCGGTAGGCTTCGGCCCGGTCGAAATAGAAGCCCTCGGCTTCGTCGGGTGCGAGTTCTATAGCCCGCGTGTAGTCTTTTATGGCCGCTTCGTACTCCGCCTTGTTCGCGTGGGCCTTCCCGCGGCTGCCATAGGCATCCTGCCACGTAGGTTCCAGTTCCAGCACCCTGCTGAAGTCGGCTATTGCCTTGTCGTACTCACTTTGGTCCATGTAAATAAGGCCGCGTAAATAGTAAGGTTCTGATGAGTTAGGCAGAAGTTCGATCACGCGAGTGAAGTCTGAAAGGGCGCTCTCGTTGTTGCTGGAGTACATGTAAGTGGTCCCGCGCTCCAGGTATGCCGCGCCGTTGCCTGGTACAAGCTCTATAGCCCGGTTGAAGTCCACAATCGACTCGGCATACTTCTCCTGGGAGCGGTACACACCGCCGCGATTGAGATAGGCGGCTGCATAATCGGGCTTGAGCCTTATCGCCTCTGAGAACTCGGCAACGGCCTTGTCCAGGTCACCCGAGTCTCGGGCTAGTAAACCGCTATCGTTATGCGCCGAAGCTTCGGCAGGCACCTGCCCCGGAGACGTTGGTGTAGTGTTCCCACCCCCGGACATCGTAAAGAACAGCACGCCAGCGGCAGCAATCACGACCACGATGGCAAGGAGAATGGGTAGCAGAAGCGTGTTTCGCTTGCGGCTAGGTATTTCTGTGCCGCGTACAGGAGAGGGTTCTTCGACCTTAGCTGCTGCGGATGTGCTTTCCGGTACGGTAGCCGCGCTACGGACCTCTGCGTGCGGCCTGGTGGCTGAGGGCGCGGCTTCAACAGGCTCTTGCTTCCTTATGACGCTTGTTGGCTCCTCATGCCTCCTGGGAGCTTCTGCCTGGGTGCCCGGGGGCGTGGAGATGCCGGCTGCGGCGGGCTGCGGTCGCTTCTCCAGGTTGAAGATACGGCCGTCGGGCGAGCGCATGTACAGCACCGGGGTGCCCCATTCGAGGCCGCTGCCCCGGCTTTCGGTGAGCATCACCTTGCGGGCCTCTGTGAGCGCCGCGTCCACAGGGTAGCCGTCGGACATGGCGCGGTAGAACTCGTGCGCGAAGACGATGGCCGCGCGGTCGGTGATCTCGAACTGCATGGCGATCACGGCTGGGAGCCCGCCCTGCACCAGGCTCTGGGCCACGCCCGCGAAGGGGTCGTCCAGGGCCGAGAGCGCACCTTCGCAGGCGTTGAGCACGGCCAGCCGCAAAGAAGCGTGGTCGTGCAGCAGCAGCACCATGTCCTGCCCGCTCACCGCGCGGCCACGGCCATCCTCGTCCTCCAGGATCAGCAGCCCATCGGCGGCGTTGCGGTCGAAGGCCCCGTGCCCGATGAAGTGGAAGATGTGGTAGTTGTTGCGGCGCAACTGCCTCTGCAAACCCGTGAGCGTGGACACCTCAAGCAGTTCTAGCTCTACGAGGCCCGCCTGCTGCAAGTCAGCGAGCGTGGTTTTCAGGTTGAGCCATTCCTGCTCCACGTCCAGGGCGGGATAATCGCTGGGCGCGGGTAGCATGACCAGCACGCGCAAAGGCTGGACCACCTGCAAGGGGCGGATGCGTTCGGGCATGTCCAGGTAGCGCACCAGGGGCGTCTCGGTGGATAGCGCGAGGAAGCGATTCAGGGCGGGGTTGTAGATGTATTCCCAGGGCACCCCGGCCAGTTCGGGCACGTCCACCAGGCGGAGGCGCAGGCGCACCCCCACGCGGTCCTGGCCCGACTCGCCACGCTGGCGCGCCTGGTCGAGGCTGCTCTGGAGGGCGCTACGCACGTCGGCGGTGAAGAGGGCTGCGTAGAGCTTCTCCCCGAAGCGCTTGGCGGCGTCCACCTCGGAGGTCTCGACGCGCCGCACGCCCCGCCGCGTCGGCCCCGCCTTGAGCATGAAGTTCTCAAGCTCAAGCTCGGAGAAGGGTAGCTCGAAGGGCGTGCGTATGCTTTCGCCGGAAGGTGCCTCTACAACCAGGCGGTAGCCGCCGTCGGTGCGCTGTATCTGTACGTCGAAGTTGAGGTAGGAGAAGTCTGGCATTACCCCTCGAAATCGGCGGCCGAGTGGGTCTCGCCCGTCGCTCGTATTTAGGTGGCGGCAGGGGGTGGAAGGTGGAGGAGAATGGGTATGCAGCCGTTCGTATTGTAGCAGACCGCCGCTTGCATAATCAACACTAATGCAATCGCAGAAAATGCACTCTTTTCGTAGTAATAGATACCTGGCGATTGAAATCGTAGCCTAGTCGCCTGGTGACGCCCGGCGATTGAAATCGCGGGCCACACCTTGCGCAGTCTGCATAGCAGACTGGTTCATCTTACAGAACCCAAAAAGAACTAATAAGATGAATTAGTCCCCGAAGGGGGACTTTGCAGAATGTAGCCCGCGATTTCAATCGCCGGGCGTCACCAGGCGACTAGGCTACGATTTCAATCGTCGGGCGCCGGCCTTTGCACTCTGTTCATTACATCTGTTACATCGCCGGACGTACTCCAAGCAACCTGCAACATTCCTACCGGCACTCCTCACATCTACCGCAGGTGCGGGGCAAGTACGTAATGAGGTTCGCCGCCGTGCTCTATCGCGCCGATGCTATAAATATGCCCTGCACTCGCCAGCCTCTCCAGCGCCTGCAACATCACGTCCACAGGCAAACCGCACTCGGCAACCACGCAGGCGGCACCCACGGGCACCCCTAACGGCCCCTGCTCGTCCTCGCCGTGGAAGCGGGCCAGCTGGTGGGTGCATTCGCGCATGGCTTGCATAACGCGCTCATCTATTTCGAGGTCTTCCAGGGCTTGCTCCGGCTAAAGGCCCTACTTGCTGGGTGGAGCCTGGCAGTTGGGATAGAAGGTGTTAGCCACTATCTTGGCCGCCTGCCCTCTGGTCACGTTCGAGCCGGGCTTGAACCAGGGACGGTCCTGGGTGTCGCAAGGCGTGGTGCTGCCCTCGCTGTCGCTGCAAGGGTAGCCGCCTATTATGCCCCTGGCCGTCAGCCGCTCTATGTAGGGCCAGAAAGTGCTGCCCTCACCCGCCGGGGGCACGTCGCTATAGGTCTGGGTGCCGGGGTCTAAGGGCTCGTCGTACCCGGCGGTGTTCGCCACGATCTTGGAGGCTTGCCCCCTCGTTACGTTGCTGTTGGGCAGGTAATACTTGCGGTTCAGCGAGTCGCACGGCCTGGGGCTGCCGGGGCCTGGTATGCAGTTGTACCCGTCTATGACGCCACGCTCGTAGAGCCGTTCCACGTACGGCCAATAGGTGCTGCCCTCGGCGGGGGGAGGGGGCACGTCCGCGAACGTCTGGCGGCTTTCCGGCACCTCGGCATCCAGCCTCGCGGCGTTGGCTACAATCTTCGCCAATTGGCCGCGTGTCACCGGGTCGCTAGGCCGGAACGTGCCGTCCGGGAAGCCGGAGATAAAACCGAGGTCGGAGAGGCAGGTGATGTACGGGTAAAAGGTGCTGCCTAGCGGTACGTCAGGGAAGGCGGGAGTCTTGCCGTAGTGCAGGACCGCCATGACATACTTGTCCTGCTCAACGTTGCTGCCCACTGCCCAAACATCGGTCGGGGACACGGCGGCTACTCCAGCAAGATTCAACTGCACAGGGTGGCTCATTTCCTCCCACTGAGTGCCGTCCCAATGGAGAATAACGGACCCCTCCTCCAGGATGCCCATCATGTCGTTGCGGTAGTTGCGAGTACCTACGACCCATACATCATCCGGTCCGGTGGTAGCCACGGCATTGAGATTGGCATTTATAGGAGGAAAAGGTGACAGGTCCCACGTTGTACCGTCCCAATGTGCCATTTCTGACGACGTGCCGTTGCAACCTAAGCCGCAGGTAAAGGCTCTAAACCCGACGGCCCATGCATCGTTCTGGGTTATAGCTACAACAGAGCTAAACCCTGTGTAAGTATCGTTTGTGTATTCCTGCACGACGGTCCAGGAGCTTCCATCCCAGTGAATGAACGCATGTCCAACGGCCCAGATGTCATCGCCGGCGAGTGCGGAGATGCCCAGTAGCCCAGACCCCGGTATTGTGTACTCGGTCCAGGCGCTGCCATTCCAATGTAGCATGAGGTTATATAAGTCGCTGCCGTCGCCCGTGGTCTTGCTGCCAACCACCCAGACGTCGTCCGGGGCGATTGCCTCTATCTCAGCAAGTTCTATCGTGCCTGTTACAGGTAGAGCGGGCAACATACTCCAGTCGTGGCCGTCCCAACGCACGACCTTGTAGTCCCGCTGGTATGGCGGACTATGATAAGGTGTCCCGGCGGCTATAGCCCACACTTCATCAGGTTGGGTCGCCGAAACCGAACTTAGTATGTAGCCGTCTAGTGGGTGCGGAAGCTGACTCCACGACTTTCCATCCCAGTGTATCAGCAAGCCTTTGGTTGCCTTATAGGGTCCATCATAAAAGCCCACCGCCCATATATCGTTCGTGCTCACGGCATCTATGTCCAAGAGTCCGCTTTGCGGGCCGTTCAAGTCGGGTATGACTACTTCGTGCCAGGCGAGCGCTCCTGGCTCGTAGGTAGCAGTAGCCGAAGCGCCGCCAGACTTATCAGTGCCGGACTGAGGACCTGTTGGGGTCACTACCATATTGGCGAGTGAGGTACCCGGAGATGCGATGACCACTAGTGAGAACAGCGCGGCTGCAAGCCCGCCCAGCAGATAGCTCCAGGTGCTTGGGGTCCTGAGCGAAACGTAAAGCATAATTTACCCCCTGGTACCAGCGTGGGTACTGCGAACAATAAACCTCGACGCGCAAGGAACCCTGGTAGCATAGGGCGCCAACCAGAGGTGCTGCCTTAGTCCTGTCCGAACTACCATTATACCTGCGTCAGGCGAAAGAACAGGTCAACGAAAATGTACTTGGAGTATACGTCCTCTACTATAACGGTTGCAAGCAAGCAGCGTTGCGAGCACGGGAGGCCGGAGCCTTTCACTTGGCAAGCCCCTCCAGGAACGCAAAAAAGGGAGGACACCTTCAGCGTCCTCCCCTCGGAACTCGGAACTCGGTACTCGGTACTCGGTACTCGGTACTCGTACTCGCCTCTTACCGTTCGTGCTCTCCGTAGAGCATCTGGCGGACGGTGAGCACGTCCTGGCGCATCTGGTTGTCGGTCTCGATGAGGCCCTCGATCTTCTCGTAGGAGTGCATGGCGGTAGTGTGGTCGCGCTTCCCGAAGTAAGCAGCGATTTGTATGAAGGGCGTCTCGGTCTCTTCACGCATCAGGTACATCGCTATCTGGCGCGGCACCAGCACCTCGCGGCTCCGGGACCCGGTCTTGAGGTCCTCCGGCTCCAGGTTGAAGAAGCTCGATACCGTCTCCACGATCCGCTCGTGGTTGATCGGGCGGCGGCGCTGGTTGGCCCCAAGCTCGTTTAGGGAGGCGGCTGCCAGGTCCACAGACACGGCGGTGTTGTTCAACTGGGCGTAGGCCACGATGCGGTTGAGGGCACCCTCTAGCTCGCGTATGTTGCTCTGCACCTTGCGGGCGATGTAGTCGAGCACCTCGGTGGGCACGCTCACCGGCATCGTCTCGGCCTTGGCCCGCAGGATAGCGATGCGCGTCTCCAGGTCAGGCGGCTGAATGTCGGCGATCAGGCCCCACTCGAAGCGGCTGCGCAGCCTTTCTTCCAGGGTGAGGATAGCCTTGGGCGGGCGGTCGCTCGTGAGCACGATCTGCTTGTTGGCCCCGTGCAGCGAGTTGAAGGTGTGGAAGAACTCTTCCTGGGTGCTCTCCTTACCGGCGATGAACTGCACGTCGTCAATGAGCAGGATGTCGGCGGAGCGGTACATGTTGCGGAAGTTCTCGTTGCGCTGGTCGCGGATGGCGTTGATCAGGTCGTTGGTGAACTTCTC
>DASVRN010000091.1:0-7318 GCA_036388595.1 Chloroflexia bacterium | reverse complement strand
GGATGGACGATAGACGATAGGTGGGGGTGATCTCTTTTTTCTCTTGGTTGTTGATTGACTGGTCAATCATGGACTAATGGAGGGTATTAGTAATGGCAGAGAGAGATGGGGATGGAATGGGAGTGGGGGCGACAGGTGCGGCGATGGTGGAGGCGCGGAGGCTGGTGAAGAAGTTTGGGGAGGTGCGGGCGCTGGATGGCTTGAGCCTGGCTATCCGGCGTGGGGAGACTTACGGGTTGTTGGGGCCGAACGGGTCTGGGAAGACGACTTTTATCAGGATGATGGCAGGGCTGGTGCGGCCTACGTCGGGGGAGCTGGTGGTGATGGGGCATCGTGTGCCTGCGGAGGCGGCGAAGGTACTGCCCCACCTGGGGTATATGACGCAGCAGCAGGCTTTGTATACCGACCTGTCGGTGTGGGAGAACGTGGAGTTCTTCGCGCGGATATTCGGGCTGAAGGAGAAGGAGGCGCGACATGGGCGGGTGCGGGAGGTGCTCGAACTGGTGGAGTTGCTGGACCGCAAGGATTCGTCGGTGGGCACGCTGAGCGGAGGGATGAAGCAGCGGGTGTCGTTGGCTTGCACGCTGGCGCACAACCCGGAGCTGGTGCTGCTGGACGAGCCGACGGTGGGGGTGGACCCGCAGCTGAGGCAGACGTTCTGGGGCTACTTCAGGATGCTGAACGCGCGCGGGGTGACCATCGTGGTGTCGAGCCACGTGATGGACGAGGCGGACAGGTGCGACCGGCTGGGGCTGATAAGAAACGGGGTGCTGCTGGCGGAAGGCACGCCGGGGGAGTTGAAGGCGCTGGGCGGCAGCGAGGACCTTGAAGACGCGTTCCTGGCGCTGTCGAGCCGGGAGAAAGTAGCGGAGGCAGCATTATGAGCTTCGCACGCATATTCGCCATCACAGGGCGGGTAATATCTCAGTTCAGGCACGACCACAGGAGTTTGGGGCTGCTGTTCGTCGCGCCCATACTCATTATGTCAATCTTTGGGTACGTGTTCCGGTCGCAGGAGAACGAGATTACCAGGGTGGCGATTATCAACGAGGACAGGCCCGCGGCGGGACAGGAGAGTGCGGCGGGGCCACTGATAGACAGCCTGAAGGCCAATGACGACCTGGCGGTGACGGAGCTATCGAGGGAAGCGGGTATCGAGGCGGTGCGTGATGGGACGCAGCAGGTGGCTATTATATTTGGGCCAGATTTCACCGAGGAGTTGAGCGCGGAGAGGAAGGCTAATATTGGGGTGACGGTGGAAGGGTCGAACCCTGGGGAGGCTAGCGGGGCCCTGGCGGCGGTGTCGCAGTCGATCATGGGCGAGGTGACGGTGGTGTTCAGGCAGATTGTGCCCCCGGCGTTCGCGTCCGCGGTGCCATCGGAGCCGCCGTTGGATATCGAGGTGACGCGGTTGTACGGGAGCGAGGATTTGGAGATGCTCGATTTCTTCGCGCCGATGTTCATCGCGTATATCGGGTTCTTCATGATCTTTCTGCTGACTAGCGTGTCGTTTTTGAGGGAGAGGACGCAGGGGACGATGGAACGGCTGTCAGCCTCGCCGGTGACGCGGCTGGAACTGGTGTTGGGGTATATGATGGGGTTCGGGTTCTTCTCGGTGTTGCAGGCGGTAGTGCTGGTACTGTTCACGGTGTACGCGTTGCAGGTGAAGTTCAGCAGCAACCTGGCGTCGATTTTCGTGGTGACGCTAGCGCTGGTGCTGGGGGCGGTGAACCTGGGGATATTGCTGTCCGCGTTCGCGCGGAACGAGTTGCAGGCGATACAGTTCATCCCGATTGTGATACTGCCCCAGGTGTTGCTCTCGGGGCTGCTGTGGCCGGTGCAGGAGATGCCGGGCTGGTTGCAGGGGTTTGCGCGGTTGATGCCGCTGACTTACGCGATTGATGCGCTGACGGACATTATGATCCGAGGGCGGACGCTGGCGAGCAACTGGGTGCCGCTGGTGGTTTTGGTGGGGTTCGCAGCGGTGGTGGCAGTGCTGGCGGCGACGACGGTCAGGAGGGAGGTGGCATAGCTCTGAAACGTGAAACGTGAAACGTGATGCGGCTGGGGCTGCTTGGTGCGCCACGGGATACGATTGGGGTGGACGGAAGAACTCCCTCTATGGAATGACGGTGGCATTCACGTTCCAAAGTGAGCGCGCCGCATCACGTTTCACGTTTCACGTTTCAGAACCCCGTTTCAGCACCGTCCCTGGCACCCTTCTTGCTTGCCTTATATCTCTTGCACAAGCCATAACGGGCGTGAACGTGGGTGGCGCTGCTGCTGCCCGGCAAGACTTTAGGAGGCAACGTAAATGAGCAACAAGAAGACCCTCAAAGCACTTGAGGAGCTGGTGAAAACAGAGTATATGGCTATCGCGGCGCTCGATGCGGCGATGGACGAGGCCGAGGATAGCAAGCTGCGCAAGCAGTACCGCAAGTTCCGCGACCAGCACGCCAAGCAGGCCGAGCGGCTGAACGACCGGCTGGAGGAGCTTGGCGGGGAGCCGCTTACCTACGAGGTGGGCACCGGCAAGGGCCAGGCTACGCTGTGGGGCCGGATTACGGGCATGCGCGACGACACGAGCGTCGAGGGTATGCGCGTGGGTGCCGAGCGGGGCATCAAGCGGTATATCGACCACATCGACGAGATCGAGGACGCCAAGGCGCTGAACCTGGTCCGCAAGAACCTGGAAAACAAGTCGGACGAGATGCGCTGGTACGACGAGCAGGCCCAGAAGGAGCGCCAGCAGACGGTAGACACCAAGCTGGAAAGCTCGAAGGACAAGGCGGAAGTGGTGGCCGAAGTCAGCAGCAACGGGCACAAGAAGAAGGGCGGGCTGCCCCTGCCTCTGCTCCTGCTGGTGGGCGCTATAGGTGGCGCGGCCTACTTCCTCCTGAAGCGCAACGACGAGGACGATTTCGACGATTATGGTGAGGACGCGTTCCGCTACGAGGGCGACGATACCGCCAACACCGACTCGGGGTCGAGCAGCTACATATCGACCAGCGCGAATGACTACGATGCATCAACCAGCCACGGTAGCGGCCAGTAAGATCGCTTTCCGCTACAAGAAAGAGGGTCCGCAAGCTCGCGGACCCTCTTTTTGTTATATTCCGTGGCTGCCGGTAGGTCACCGGGAAGGAACGAGGCGGTCGAATGCGGTGACCATGCCGGTGAATACCAGGAATATCACGACGAGGGTCACAAGCGTGGTGGTTACAAGGTACCACACTACCTGGGGGACCCACACGGCCCATTGTGCCCTGCCCTGGTTCAACCCGTGCGACACTTGCAGAGTTACCCCCGCGCAGTAAATGTGGTAGCAGTATGCCAGCAAGCCGACCAGGCCGCCGACGAAGGGTATGATCCCCAGCAGACCCATGACAGTGCGTAGGGGCGTATAGACCAGCGACAGCAAGTAGCAGTGGACCAGGAAGTCCTCCTTGAAGCTGCCCGTTCGGCCGCGTCCGCCGAAGAGTCGGGCCACCCACATCAGGAAGAGCGCGCCCAGGAAGAAGGTAATGAAGGGGGAGATGAAGCCACGTAGAGGCCCGCCCCAGAACAACAAGTCCTTGAATGCCCCGATTGGCGCGGGGTCGAGCTGGAACGCTCCGAACATGGCCTCTATGTCTCGAAAGTACCATCCGTACTGCCACTCGAGGGCGGCGTACTCTATGGCGCAAGTAATAGCTACTACGAGCAAGCCGAACCAAACTGTTGCCCAGTTTGCGCGGGATGCCTCAAGCTCGAACTTTGTGGGGTTCGGTCGGATGATGGCTGCTTTGTAGGATGTCCATAGCTGCCTGAGCCATTGTTGTATCTTGCTCATAAGATTTCCACTCTGGACGGGTATATCAGGTGCAAAAGTGTTGCGGGTGCGTGCATAGTCCCTCCCATTCTAGGTGCTGTGTGGCTGTAGGAAAGGCGATACTTGGGTGGTGAGGGGCGAGATTCTTCGCTGCGCTCAGAATGACAGGGTGGGGTTTGGGTGCCGGTGCAGGGGTTAGCTGCGTTATTGAGACAGATTCTATGATGTTTTGAGGCCAAAGAAAGCGGGTGCGTAAGCTTACGTAGTCTGTATAGTACAAAATTACGGAGAATTACGTAGGCCAAGCGTTGTATTTTCAAGCCGCTGTATGCTATCTTCCCAACACTGACTTTAGGGACTACATTATGTAAGTCCCTCGGATGAAGGGGGCGCATGGCTACAGTGGTAGAGTTGCGACACCTGTGCCTGTTACTGGCGGCAGGTGGAATGGTGTACGGGAAGCGGGGCGCTATGCTACCGGCTTCTGTGCATTGCGCGCTCTACATGATCGTGGCCTTCGCGCTACGCCGGGGCAAGCTCGGCAGAGACTTGCTGCGCGGCACCCCCTCACAGTGGCAACGTTTCTCCCCCAAAGACGACCTCTCTCCAGCGTCCTCCACGCGCGCCTTCGCTGAGCGGTTGGATGTGCGCTTCAGCATTTTGACGGACAAACAGGGTCTCCCCTACCCCTGTTGCGCTTAGGCAGGTGTGCCTTTAGCAGCAACCGGAATGCGCGTACTCTCTCACCGATTACCCGGAAAACGTCGCAACAGAATACCGGCAGCATAAGCAGAACAGATTATATACAGCGCCTTTATTTTGTGCGGCAAAGTCCCAGCCTGGAGGAACCAATTGTCTCTCAACAGACGTATCAAGACAGCCACTGGCGCGATAGTAATGTCGGCGGTTATTCTCCTAAGCTCGTTCTTCGGCAGCGCGCGGCCCGCTTATGCGGCTGAGCCTATCACGGTGGGCGGCAAGGTCGTGGTGGTTGATACGGACGGTGACACGATACGCATGCGCGGCGGCCCAGGCAAGAGCAACGAGCAGGTAGGCGAGGCTTACGAGGGGCAGGTGCTGTCGGTGCTCGCAGGGCCGGAGCGGGACGAGAACAACTACCGCTGGTTCAAGGTGAAGGGGCCGAACGGCACGGGCTGGATCGTGGCGGGGTACCTGGAAGGCAAGGCGGGCACTGCACCTGCGGCTAAGAACGAGAGCGCTATGACCAACAAGCCTGCCGCCAAGGTGGAGACCGCCACCAAGCCCGCCGCTAAGATCGTGGGCTTCGGCAAGGTTGCTAACACGGACGGCGACCCCCTGCGGGTGCGCACCGACGCTAACAGGCAGGGCAGCGTAGTCACCAAGCTGGCACCCAATACGGTGGTAGCGGTGAAGAAGGGGCCGGTCACGGACGGCGAGGGGATTGCCTGGTACCAGGTTTCGGCTAATGGGGTGACGGGGTGGGCGATGGCGCAGTATTTGGCGCAGTCGCAGGCGGTTACGGAAGTGACCACCACAGCAGCCCGGACGGAGAGCAAGGCGGCCCCGGCCCCGGCTGCTCCAGCTGCGCCCGCCGCCCCCGCTGAAGCTAAGCCCGTCGTACAGGCTGCCGTCGAGCAACCGGTGGCTAAGATCGAAGCCCCGGTGCCGGTGTCGGGCAGCGCGGATACGATTGTGAATACGGCGATGAAGTACGTGGGCTACAGGTACCGGTTCGGCGGCACGTCGCCTTCGGGGTTCGATTGCAGCGGGTTTGTGTACTACGTGCTGAACAAGTCGGGCGTGAAGATGAGCCGCAATATGCAGGGGCAACTCGCCAGCGGGCCGCGCGTTAGCACAAAGGAGTTGCAGCCGGGCGACCTGGTGTTCTTCTCGAACACGTACAAGCGTGGGCTGTCGCACGCGGGGATTTATATAGGTGGCGGCAAGTTCGTGCACGCCGAGAACGAGCGGACCGGGGTGAAGGTGAGCGAGTTATGGAGCGCGTACTGGGGGTCGCACTTTACGGCGGCGGTGCGGCCACGGAAGTAGGCGGGATCGGAAATAGACGGAAACGCAAAGACGCAAAGAACGCTAAGGACGCGCAAAGAATGTGAAGGTTTGGAGAGTACAGGAAGGGCCGGGGTACGTGATTTCGTACCCCGGCCCTTTTATTTTGGTGATGGTTTGGCCTGTATCTTGCGGGATGACTGGGGAGGGTGTTTTAGTTCTGAGCTTTTTAGGAGGTAGGTGAAATGTGTATGTCTTGTGGGTGTGGGGAGCCGAACGAGGACCATGGGAACCCGGACAATATTACGCTGGATGATCTGAGGCGGGCGGCCAAGGCGGCTCGGATTGACCCGGAGCAGGCGGCGGATAATATCCACGATGCGGCGAAGGAGTTGCAGGACGAGGGGAAGATAAAGTGAAACGTGAAACATGAAACGTGAAACGTGATGCGGCAAGTAGTAAATGGTTCGTGATTACTGAGACGGCTGTACTACAGGACTCTAATCCGCCTTGTCATCCTGAGCGTAGCGAAGGATCAGCAGCCCGTTCTTGACTCTTCCTCCTGCAAGACCAATATCCCACTTGCATCCCTAATGTTGAGGACTCTAATCTACCCACCTGATCCTTCGCTACGCTCAGGATGACAAGGGGAGGGGGTGGTTCCATGAAGCCAACTGGCCGGTATTCGCGAACCCTGCTCCCTTTACCGCATCACGTTTCACGTTTCACGTTTCACGTTTCAGACCTCAGCCCTGGAGTTCGTCGGAGACGATTTGGCCGTCCTGGACGCGGATTACGCGTTGGGCGTGGGAGGCGAGGTTTACGTCGTGGGTGACGAAGACTACGGATTTTCCCTGGTGGCTGAGCTGGAGGAGTAGTTGCATGATGTTCTCGCCGGTGGCGGTGTCGAGGTTGCCGGTGGGTTCGTCCGCGATGAGGATGGGGGGGTCGTTGGCGAGGGCGCGGGCTATGGCTACGCGTTGTTGCTCGCCGCCCGAAAGCTCGCTGGGCAGGTGGCTGGCGCGGGCGGCGAGGCCGATCAGGTTGAGGAGGGACATAGCGCGCTCGCGGCGACGGGAGCCGTAAGAATTGAGGAAGTCCATCGGGAGCATGACGTTTTCGAGGGCGGTGAGGGTGGGGAGTAGCTGGAAGAACTGGAAGACGATGCCGATGTTCGCTCCACGCCAGCGGGCTAGCTCGTTTTCGGACATGCGGTGGAGGGGCATGCCGGCCATGAATACTTCGCCGCTGGTGGGGCGGTCTATGCCGGTGATCATGTTGAGGATGGTTGACTTGCCGGAGCCGGAGGGTCCTACTATGGCGGTGAACTCGCCTGCGTGGAGGGTGAGGTCTACGCCGCGCAGGGCTACGTATTCGCGGTGGCCCATTGGGTAGGCTTTTACTACGTTTGTGAGGCGGCCCACGGGGGTTTTGGTGGGGCGTTGGGAGGGTGGAGGTTTGTTGTCGCTGACGGTGGTCATGGGGTTATTTTACATCAGGGGGTGGGGGTGTGTCGCG
>DASVRN010000090.1:0-10727 GCA_036388595.1 Chloroflexia bacterium | reverse complement strand
CGATGGACGATGGACGATGGACGATGGACGATGGACGATGGACGATGGGGAAGTTATGAGTTATGAGTTGGCGGATAGCAACTAGCCCTCAGCCTCTTGGCGCGTCCTTGGCGTCCTTGGCGTACTTGGCGGTTCCATCGTCCATCGTCCATCGTCCATCGTCCATCGTCCATACAACTAGCCTTCTATTATCTCGAAGGACTGTAGAGCACGCGTTATCAAGCCTTGTGAAAGCTCTGTAAAGTGTTGCTCGGCACGCCCGCCAGGTTGCAGGTCTGCCGCTGTGAGGCCGGGCTGGGACAGCGGCTCCGAGTAGATGATGAGGAGCTCGCGCCGGTTGGTGTCGTCCAGCATTCGCACGAAGCGGGCGAAGATTGCCTCTTCCGGCATTGGGTACCCCTTCTCGCTCACCAGCCTCATCACCTGTGCGGCATCGGAGTCGGGTCTCTGCGCGACAGCTGCGGGCACATTGACGGCTTGCACGTCGTAGATGTACTCGTGCTCGCCAAGTGTTATGCGCCCTGGACTTTCGTAGCTGTAGGTGTGGTCGTTGTCTTCCAGGTAGTGCTCGAACTGCATGACTATCTGCGCGGGGCGAGTGGGTTCCTCCCTTACAAGCACAAATAAGTTGACATAAGCAACATCGTACAGGATGAACTCCAATTCCCCTACGAAGCTGAAGCCGTCCGCGACGCGCACTTTGATAGTGGGATCATCTGCGGATACCAACATGTTGTCCTCGACCGACCGGTATGCCTTGCTGCCTTTGCTTGTCATGGCTTGATCCTCTTCTGGTAGTAGTGGGAATATTCCTGTCTTTGAATATACTTGCTGTAGCCGAGTGGTTCAAAATAGTGCTATGGAGTGTCTGCATGCGGTATAAGTAGCAACATGAAATATTACATAGCGGTGGCGGGCAACATCGGGGTGGGGAAGTCGAGCCTCACGGAGCTTCTGGCCGAGAGGTTGGGCTGGGAGCCGTTCTACGAGGCTGTCGCGGAGAACCCCTACCTGAGCGATTTCTACAGCGACATGCGGCGGTGGAGCTTCCACTCGCAGGTCTTCTTCCTCTCGCGCCGCCTGCGACACCATTACGATCTGCTGAACCGCCCCGGCTCTGTCATCCAGGACCGCAGCGTATACGAGGACGCCGAGATATTCGCCCGCAACCTCTACAACGGCGGCAACATGTCGGAGGCCGACTGGCAAACGTATTACGACCTCTACGAGCTTGCCACCACCATCGTGCGGCCCCCGAACCTCGTCGTCTACCTGCAAGCCACCGTGCCCACCCTTCTGAGCCGCATCGAATTACGCGGCCGCGACTTCGAGCAGGGCATACAGCCGGAGTATATCGCCCAATTGAACGAGCTATACGAGGACTGGACCGCCCGCTTCAACCTCTGCCCCGTGCTGACCATCAACACTGACGGCATGGACTTCGTGCGCAATCCCGAGCACATGGAGCAGATCGCCCGCCGCATACGCGACAGGTTGCAGGGCAAAGAGACAATCACGTTGCACTCACCCTAAGTGTTTAGCTTGTCTTGCTGCCGGGAGCGGGGCACTTTATCCGGCTGGATGGCTCCGGCGTTTCCTGGCAGCGGTGCTGTCGCAGTAGCGAGAGGATATTTCAAAACCATTGTAGGGGCAGGCCCCCGTGCATACCTGGTACTAATCTCCGACAAGGGCAGGCACGGGGGCCTGCCCCTACAACCTCTATCTTCTAGGTTTTGAAATCAGTTCTTAGTGCCGCAACGAGCGCGGCGATAGGAATAAATACGAACTAATAAGAGGGGCGTGCCAGCGGCACGCCCCTCTGCTTCTCCATGTTGGATAATTCTAACGTTCGCGTCTTGCCCGCACCAGGCTACGCAACCCTAAAGCTACCCCTAACAGGATGGCATTGAGGAGTAGAAAGAACGGACCGTACCAGCGGAGGCCGTCTGCGGTGAGTGGTCCGCCGCCGGTGGGTGGCAGGAACAACGGCGGGGTTGGCACTACCACTTGTGTCGCCAATGTGGTGGCTTGAGGTGCAACCGGCGTCTCCGTAAGAGTCGATACTGGGGCCGCCGGACTCTCGGTTGGGGTAAGCAGAGTCGCCGTTGAGGTGGCACCTGGAGTCCCCGTAGACACTGGCGTGCCGGTTAGCGTTGCGTCGGGCGTTGATAGGGTAATCGTGTTAGTGGGAGTGTTAGTAACCGTAGCCGAATCCGAAGGCGTGCTTGTGGGCAGCGTCACCGTGCCGGTGGCACCCGTGGCAGTGCTTTCACTGGTGGCGGTGCCGGGCACGGGGGTGTCGGCAGGTGTATCCACCGTTTCAGTTGGCTCAGGCGTGTCAGCAGGAGCGCGGGTAGGGCGGGGTTGCGGCGTTGCGGTGCTGGCAGGTATCACTGTGCTGGTGGCAACAAGTACCGGCGTGGCAGATGCTGTGGGCGTAGATGTATTAGCGGCGGTTGGCGCTACCGCTGTGGACGTGCCGGTAGCCGTCGCCGTGCTGGCGGCAGGCGCTGTGCTGGTGGCGGTGGCTGTATCGGTAGGGGCTGGCTGGGCAAAATCGCAGGCTTGAATGTCGTTAGTGTCTAATGTCACAGCGCCGTTGCGGGCATATAGGCCGCCCTCTGTTGATGCACCGGTATTGAGGGTGATGGAAGTCAGCGCCAGGATATTTCCCGCGAAGGCGGTATTGGTCCCCAGGGTGGCAGAGCTACCGACCTGCCAGAAGACGTTACAGGCTTGCGCGCCGTTGATAAGCGAGACGTCAGCGTTACTTGCCGTGGTGAGGGTGCTACCTATCTTGAAGACGAAGACGCCACTGGAACTACCATCCAGCGTGAGCTGTCCGGTCAACTGGGCCGAACTGTCGAAACAGTACACCCCAGGGCTGAGTGTCAAACCACCCAGGTCCTGCCCGGTCAAATTGAAATCACATGCTTGCCCCGCGGCATCGTTATAGGCAGTGCTCACATCACTCTGCGCCTGGGCCGCAACAGCGTTGCCCGCATGTATGGTCCCAGTAGTTATGCCGGGTGGGAACCCGGTTACCGAGGTACCGGGGCTTACTCCAACATCGCCGTCCACGGTCGTCGGGCCGGTATTGGTAATCGCGCTACCGGCCAATACCCCGAAACTACCGGCTGTACCCAAGTCGGGAGATGTCGCGATTGCCCGCACAGGAACTGCCAGTGTGAGGACCAATGCCCCCACTAATAATGTGAGCAATATCCCTCGCGCTACTCGAAATGTTTCGCCGCGCATAGTAGAAATATATTGTCGATTCAAATCTGCCGCCCTTCAGCCTGATAATGTCTGCACCTTTAAAACAATAAGACCTTCGCTCCGGAGGGTCGCTTCTGGAGCCGAAAGTCCTGAGTATGTTGTTGGATCATTCCCGGCGCAGCCAACGCACCAGGTTCCTATCTATTATACGTGCTAGCGGCTGTTATAGCAATAGCCCAGTGGTCATTTTAGCTAGTGTACTAGTACTATACGGTGCCGGCTAGTATGTACATGCGCGTTGTTCCAATCCCGCACACTATGATGTACCGGCAGTGTGTGTCCCACGAAGCGCCGGTTGGTGCGGGAAATTGGCCTTGCCGCGCGCATCCAGATGTGCTATAATTCTGGGTATTGCCAAGAGTGGCGGAGCGAAAAAAGAACGCAAGTAAATCGCCTCCCCGCAACATTAAAAGCAGCAAGCTCAATGTATACGGCGCACGTGCATGCGCATGAGGAGGAACATAACTTTGGGACTGGAGACAGAGCGCAAGCAGATTGTTATAGGCGACTTCAAGGTCAAGGACGGCGACACCGGCTCGCCCGAGGTCCAGGTCGCGATCCTGACGACTCGCATCAACGATTTGAGGGCGCATTTCACCGCGCACAAGCACGACCATCACTCGCGCCGGGGCCTGCTCAAGATGGTTGGCCGCCGCCGCCGCCTGCTTGCCTACCTCGCTAAGAACGACCTCAACAGGTATCGCAGCCTCATATCTCGCCTCGGGCTGCGCGATGCAACACGCACCAATCAGTAGGTTCATAGTTTCCGCAGTGAGTTGTCAGTTCTCAAGATAGGACTGGCAACTTTCTGCTATCTGCCGTTCTTTGCTTGACGCATGGCACGCCACGTGCACCACTTAGCTTGAAGCATCATGCAGAGGAACGTCATTTTAGCTGGCCCGCAGCACAATTGGGTGCTGGCGGAAGAATGAGGAGATATTTCGTGAAAGAAGATAAAGTTTACTCCGCCACGATTGGCGGACGCGAGTTTACGATTGCCACAGGCAAGCTCGCGGAGCAGGCGTCCGGTGCCTGCACAGTTCGCTACGGCGACACGATTGTACTGGCCGCGGTGGTCGCCGCGAAGGAAACGATGGAGGGACGCGACTTCCTGCCCCTGACGGTTGATTACGAAGAGCGCATGTACGCCGCCGGTAAGATTCCGGGGGGCTTCATCAAGCGGGAGGGCCGCCCCACCGAGACGGCCACGCTGACCGCCCGCCTCACCGACCGGCCCATTCGCCCCCTGCTCCCCAAGCAGTGGCGCTCCGAGATCCAGGTGACCATCACCACCCTCTCCAGCGACCAGGAGAACGAGCCTGCAATTCTCTCCATTATCGGCGCTTCCGCCGCCATGCTCCTTTCTGAGGTGCCGTTCAACGGCCCCGTGGGCGCGGCCAAGGTCGGCTACATCGATGGGGAGTATATTCTCAACCCCACCGCCCAGCAACTCCAGAAGTCGGACCTTGAGCTTACCATCGCGGGCACAGCCGATGCCGTGTCGATGGTAGAGGCCTGGGCCAACGAGCTTCCCGAGGCTGTGATGCTTGAGGCCGTGCGCTTCGGTTGGGAGCAGGGTATCAAGCCGGTCATCGAGCTTCAGCGGCAAATGGCGGAGGACGCCCAGCCCAAGAAGCGCGACTGGACCCCGCCCGTACAGGATACCAGCCTACAGGACCGCATGGTGGAGTGGCTGGGCAATCGTCTCCGCGACGAGACCACCAGCAGCAACAAGGTTACCCGCGAAGCCGCTACCGAGGCGTTACGCCAGGAAGCGGTCAACCACTTCGTGGGCGAAGTTGCCGTAGAGGAACTCAATACGGTAGAGCTTGCCGCAGGTAAAGCCTGGGACGCGCTCCTCAAGGAGAACGTGCGCACGGCCATTTTGGAGCGTGGCGAGCGGCCGGACGGTCGTGGCCCCAGGGACATACGCGAGATAACCTGCGAGATAGGCGTGCTGCCGCGCACCCACGGCTCCGGCCTGTTCACACGCGGGCAGACGCAGGTGCTATCCATCGCTACGCTGGGCACGGGAGCCGACGAGCAGATGCTTGACGGCCTCGGCATCGAGGACAAGAAGCGCTACATTCACCACTATAACTTCCCCTCGTTCTCGACGGGCGAGGCGCGTCGTGGGCGCGGTCCTTCCCGCCGCGATATCGGGCATGGTGCCCTGGCCGAGCGTTCGCTAATCCCCGTGCTCCCCAGCGAAGAGGACTTCCCCTATGTGATACGCGTGGTGAGCGAGACGCTGTCGTCCAACGGCTCGTCGTCTATGGCCTCCGTATGTGGCAGCACCCTGTGTCTGCTGGACGCGGGCGTACCCCTCAAGGCCCCCGTGGCGGGTATCGCTATGGGCCTCGTGGAAAGCAAGGACGGCTCACAGCATAAGGTGCTCACCGACATCCAGGGCATCGAGGACGCGCTGGGCGATATGGACTTCAAGGTGGCAGGCACCCGCGAGGGCGTCACCGGCCTGCAACTCGACCTGAAGACCTCAGGCCTGGCGTTTGCCATCATGGAAGAGGCGTTCGAGCAGGCGCGCGAGGCCCGCTTGCACATCCTCGACAAGATGGAAGAGGTCATCTCTCAGCCGAGAAGCGAACTGTCGATATACGCCCCGCGCATCCTGCGCATCAAGATCAACCCCGAGAAGATCGGCGCGCTCATCGGACCCGGCGGCAAGAACATCCGTGGCATCACCGAGCAGACCGGTACCAAGATCGACGTCGAGGACGACGGCACCGTGCTGGTGGCTTCGACAGACGGCGAGAGCGCCAAGAAGGCCATCCGCATGATCGAAGGGCTGACCAAGGAAGCCGCGGTAGGCGAAATCTACCTGGGCAAGGTAGTGCGCATACTGCCTTACGGGGCCTTCGTGGAAGTGCTGCCGGGCAAGGACGGCCTGGTGCACATCTCGGAGCTTGCCGACTACCGCGTGGAGCGCGTCGAGGACGTGGTGAATCTTGGCGACGAAATCAACGTCATGGTGATTGACGTGGACCGCCAGGGCAAGATCAGCCTCTCCCGCAAGGCGGTGCTGACCGGCGAAATACCGGCTCCTCGCGACCGCGACAGGGACCGTGGCGACAGGCCCGGGGGTGGCTTCGACCGCGACCGTGGCCCGCGCCCCGGTGGCGGTGGAGGTGGCTACGGTGATCGCGACCGCGGCCCGCGCGGCGACAGGCCCGGTGGCGGCGGTGGTGGCGGTTACGGCGACCGTGGCCCTCGCCCCGCTGGTGGCGGCTTCGACCGTGGACCTCGCCCTGCCGGCGGCCCAAGTGGTGCCCCCGGTGGTGCCCCCGGTGGTGGCGGTACGCCCACCGGTGATGGCGGGCCTGCCGGTGGCGGTGACCGTGGTGATCGTGGCAACGGTGACGGGGGCCGCTGGTAAGTTCGACAGGGCCAAAAGTGAAGGGGGCAAGTCGCGCGACCTGCCCCCTTTTGTTTTATGCAGTTTTCTCACAGGTAGGTGGTACGCAAGCGGTACGGCTAACCGTCCGCATACGGGACTTTGAAGGTGAGCGTGGTGCCCTCACCTGTGCCTGTGTCGAGTGTGAAGTCGCCTCGTGCGTTGTGTACGCGCTCCCGCATCGAACGCAGGCCCAGCCTCTCACCTGGTAGGCTATCAATCTGCTCGGCGTTCGCGTCAAAACCCTTGCCGTTGTCGGCTATGCTCATAACCAGGCAGTTGTCCTCTGCCTTCATCCTTATCTCGACCTTGCTGGCGTTAGCGTGCTTCCTGACGTTGGAGAGCGCTTCCTGCGCCAGGCGGTACGCCATCAACTCTATGTGTTTGGGCAGGCGCTCTCCGATATCCTGGTCCAGTTGCACCTCTATGCCTGTGATTTCAGAGAAACGGTGTGCGTGGTCGCTGAGCGCGGGGACCAGGCCCTGCTGTTGGAGCAGGTCGAGACTAAGGTCCGCCAGCACCGAGCGCACTTCCCCTACCGTATTGGCGAGCGTTATCCGCAGGTTCTGTAGCTCGCGCAGGCTATGGTCTAGTTCACCCCGCCCCTCTCGCCGCATAGCCCGGTCCAACGCCATCAGCGACACGCCCAGCGACTGCAAAGGCCCGTCGTGTATTTCCATAGAGAGCCTATGCCGCTCTGCCTCCTGGGCCGTCAGCAGCTCGCGTAACAAGCGCGTCTGGAACGCCGCCTGCTCCTCAAGCTGTTGTTCGTTGGCCTGGCGCTCCGTTATGTCGGTGCCCGTAGCCACAATGTAGTCAACTCTTCCCGCCGTGTCCGACATGGCGCTGTTCGACCAGTGTACAAGCCGGGCATTCCCGCTCCTGGTGACTACGTGATTCGTATACTCACTGAGCAACTGCCCGCTACGCAGTTTCGCGAATTGCTCTCTGGCTGCCTCGACCTCTTCCGGCAAGAACATGAAGTCCAATACGGGACGGCCGGCCACCTCGGAAGCAGGGTAACCCAGCAGCCTTTCACATGCCTGGTTGAACCTGATTATGCGCCCTTCTGCGTCGAGCACTATTATGAGGCTGGCCGTGATATCCAGCACTGTGGACGAAAAATCACGCTCGTGTCTGAGGGCCTCCTCGGCAGCTTTGCGCGCGGTAATATCCACCATGACGCCCTGCAAGCGCGCCGGTTTGCCCTCATCATCGCGCACCAACGTCGCCTCGTCGCGGAACCAGAAGGTGCGCCCATCTCTTGCCTGCATGCGATACTCGGTGAGAAATGGTTTCCCGGTCCGGTACGTTTCCGCAAGCTCCCCGGCGACGCGGTCGTGGTCTTCGGGGTGGAGGACATGGTGCCACATATTTGGGCTGCCGTTCCATTCATCAGGCGTGTAGCCGAGGAGTGGTTCGGCCTGGGGGCTCATGTATGTTGTGCCGCCACCGTGGGGCATTGCCACATATATTACCGCAGGTATTTGCTCTACGAGCGTGCGGAATTTCAGTTCTGATTCGATTAGAGCCCCCTTTGCGTGTTCCACGGCGAGCACTGTCCGCTTGATAAGGGCGTAGAGTAGCGGCGTGGTGAACGCCATGTAGAACCACCCTTTAAAGGTCTGCACCCAGGCCAGGGTCTCCAGTTCCCGGAAGATGGCGACAACCAGGCGGTCGGAGAGCAATATCCAGAGCGCACCCAGCACCAGGTAGACAGCGGCTATGCCCGCGGGTGTGAGAATCCACGCACTCTTGCGAGACTCTATGGGCGGAGCCTCGTTGCTGTTCACGGACGGAGAGTTCATAATCTGCCGTACGCTTTCGTGCCTTGTCGCAGTGGCACACGTTAAGTCGCCTTACCACCCAGTGATAGCTGCGAAGTGCCATGTGCGCCAATCTGCCGCGATTCGTAGCTACTAACACATAGTATAATACATCTGTCAATTGATTAAGATAGCACTATCAAAATAAGAGGTCAAATATTTGACCTGTGGCATTTATCCCTCATCGTAATCGGTCGTACAAGCGTGCGTGGCTTTCCGCTATGCTAGCCCAGCTAAAGAACCCGGACAACATGCGAGCGCCTTCACTCAGCCTGTCGCGCAACCCTGCATCCCCGGCCACTCTCCCCACCGCCTTCACCAGTCCATCGACATCCCCCGCCTTCACCAGCAGAGCGTTCTCCCCATCAACCAAACGCGGCCAACTCCCCTCAAATCCGAAATCCGAAATCCGAAATCCGAAATCCCCTCGCGTTGTAACGAGGGGCACGCCGTGTTCGAGCACCGCCAGCAGGCTGCCCCGGCGGAACGAAGCACCGTCGGCGTAGGGCAGCACGGCCATATCGGCGGAGAGCAGTGCGGCGGACACGTCTCGCGGTTCCAGGTAGCCGGTCCAGGTGAGATTACCTTCCACGCCCAACTGCCGCGCCAGGTCTGCCAGTTGGGCGGCCGTGGCCCGGTTGGTTGGGTCGCTGGAGCCGAGGCCGCCGCCCACCATCAAAAGCCGGTAGTCGCCCCGCTCTCGAAGCCGGACCAACGCCCTCAGCAGGTCGTCCAACCCCTTGGAGCTATTGAGGAAGCCGAAGTAAGCCAGCAGCGTGGTACCTTCCCCGGCACCCCACCGCTCCCGCCACGCCCGGCGATCATAATCGGGCGGTGGGTTGTTGGGGATATTGGAGCCTATCGGTATGAGTTCCAGGCGGTTGACGCCCCACTCCTTCAGACGGGCGGCGTCTTCGGGGTTGGTCGCTATGCAGGCGCCGGCGGTACGTGCCATGAAGCGGTTGACCCACTCGCGGACCGGCCCCGCCTTGGGGAAGAGGTAGGGCACCCGCACGTCGTGGAACGTCACCACTGTTGCCCCACCCCACTTCAAGCGCAACAGCCAGGCCAGGAAGTTGACGGTGGGCCGCATCTCGTAAGCGCCGGTCTGGTACTGGATGTGCGCTATGGGTGCCCCGGTAGCCTTCAACGCGCCTAGCACCGCCCGCAAGTCAATCCTCCGCGAGAGGAACGGGCCGCGCCGTACCGCGCCAGCAGGTACATCTTGAGTGTTGGTCGAGGGTTTAGCTTCCACCGGGCGAGTGAGCACATGGTTCCGCACCCCGGCCGCTTCGAGCGCGTTGCTCAGCTTGCAGGTATAGTCGCCCACGCCACCTTGCGCCGGGGGGTACTCGCCGGTGATAAGCAGCACGCCGGCCTGCTTCCGACTCCGTCGCCCCTCACGCAAGCCGCTCCTGAGCACCTCCTTGTACATCCTCAGCCTCTCGGCCCGCAACTCCCGCTTGTGCCCCAGCAGCCACTTGGCGGCTTCGGACACGCTTTGCGCGATGTAGGTAGCCAGCAGGTAGAGGCGCAGCAGTCTGCCGGCAAACCGGCCCTCGTGCAAGCGAAAGTAGCGGGCCTTGCTCGTGTTGAAGTTTACGTGCCGGGCTGCCACCGCCTGGTCCGTGCTCTGGCCGCCGTAGTGGACTATCTCCGACTCGGGTACATAAACGACCTCCCAACCGGCGTCTTTCATCCGCTTGCACAGGTCAACCTCTTCGCTGAACATGAAGTAGCCGGGGTCGAACAGCCCCGCCTGTAGCAGGGCTTCCCTCCTACACAAGAGGGCCGCCCCGCTCAACCAGTCCACCTGCTGAGTCTCGTCTTCCGGCCGGTCGTGCATGTAGAAGCGTTGAATGACCGGCAGGTTGCCGAGCCACCTCTGTAGGGGAGTGGACTCCACGAACGCCGCGAGCAGGGTGGGGAAGCGCCGCCTCGAAGGCTGCATGCTGCCGTCGGGGTTGAGCAAGCGCGGGCCAACTATGCCACAGGCCTTGTCGGACTCCATGTACTCGGAGAGCTTTGCAATCGAGCCGGGCAGGGCCAGCGTGTCGGGGTTGAGCAGCAGCACGTACTTACCTCGTGCCGCCCTGATGCCCACGTTGTTGCCGCCGGAGAAGCCCAGGTTGCGGGGCAATGCGACCAGCCTCACATCCGGGAAGTCGCGCCGCACCATCTCCGCGCTGCCGTCGGTGGAGGCGTTGTCC
>DASVRN010000089.1:0-2677 GCA_036388595.1 Chloroflexia bacterium | reverse complement strand
TGTAGGGGAAGTTGTAGAACGACAGGCCGGTGCTGTAGTAGTGCCCTTTCACAGCCCACATGTAGGGGTGCAGGGTGTTCTCGTCAAGGCCGTCGCCGTACGTCTCTCGCTGGGCCTGCAACATCAGGTCGCAGAACTCGTCCACCGAAAGCTCACGCTGCTTGCGCATCTCGAACACGCGGCTCTCGAAGAGGAAGCGGCTCGTGATGTCCACCACCACCTGCGTGCTGTCCTGCAACGAGGCCTCCAGTATCGACAACTGCTCGTCGGCGTCGGCATGCTTCAGGGCGGCGTTACGCACTATCGTCTCGCAGAAAATGCTGGCAGTCTCGGCCAGCGTCATGGGCGTGCTCTTCTGCAACATGGTGCGGTGGGCCTTCACGAGGTTGTGGTAGCCGTGCCCTAGCTCGTGCGCCAGCGTGCTCATACCCCCGTAGGCGGGCTTGTAGTTGGACAGGATGCGCGACTCCTCGCCCTGTAGCCACATGCAGAAGGCCCCGTCACGCTTACCCGATCTCGGCTCGGCGTCGATCCAGTTCTCATCGAAGGCTCGGCGGGCGAACCTGCTCATCTTCTCCGAATAGGTGCCGAACTGCTCCACTATGAAGTCGGCGGCGTCCTGGTACTCCCACACCCGATTGCCCTTGCCCAACGGCGCGAACATGTCGTACCAGGCCAGCTTCTCCAGCCCCAGCGCCCGCGCTTTGGCCTTCAAGTAGCGGCGGAACTCCGGGAACGACTCGTGGGCGGCCTGCATCATCGCGTCGAGGGTTTGCCTGTCGATATTGGCGTTGAAGATCGCCTCGTCCAGGGCCGACTCCCAGCCGCGCCGCTTCGTGAGCGTATTGACCTCGCCCTTGATGCTGTTGAGCGCCTGGGCCAATGGCACCTGGACCGATTTCCAGGCCTCTATCTCGGCTTCGTAACCCTGGCGGCGGGCTTCGCGGTCCTCCTCGAAGGCCAGGTTGCGCACGGAGGGCATCGGTAGCGTCTGCCGCTCGCCGTTAAGCTCCACCTGCACCGCCAACTGCGAGGTCACGTTGCCGTGCAGCTTACTCCAGGCGGTGCCCGCGCTCGGGTTTAGCTCGGCTACGAGTTCTTCTTCGGCGGGCGACATCAGGTGGCGCGACTGCTCCTTCGCCTTGCGCAACATGTAGGCGTGGTCGGAAGCCACCTGCGAGCGTGATATTAACTCATCTACGTCCAGCGAGCCCAGCCAGGCGGTCAGGCGCGTGCTCAGCTTGCTCAGGACGACGGTGGAGTTCTGCAACTCGCTTAGCTTGGCCTGGGCCAGGTTGTCACGCGAGTTGGTGGTGGTAAAGCCGCGTATGTACGCACCGAGCGTCATCGTGTCCCTGTAAACCTCGTTCAGCCGGTTGACCACCGCCTCGAACGCGCTAACCGTTTCGTCATCTATTGGCCCCGGTTCGGCCTTCTCGATCTTGCGCTCGTCAAACAGCCGGGCCAACTCCTCGATGCTGCCTGTAAGCGCGCTGAACCCCTGCTCGAACTCCGGCGAGTCGAGGCTGGGATATACGACCGTCATGTCCCAATGCGGTAACTTAGTCTCTGCGGTTGCGACCATAATGTGTCCTCTCTATGGTTATTGGACGATGGACGATAGACGATAGACGATAGGAAAGCAGCCATCGTCTATCGTCTATCGTCTATCGTCCTCTTCAGCTTCTCCATCGCGTGTGCAACGCCCTCTTTGTCGCCGTAGACCGCTGAGCCTGCTACCAGCAGGTTGGCCCCGGCGCTCACGGCACGGGCGATGGTCTCCTCGTGTATGCCGCCGTCCACCTCGACGTCGAAGGTCGTCATGCCTCGTTCGTCCAGCATTTTGCGAAGCCGCTCGATCTTCGGCAACATCGGTTCGATGAACTCTTGCCCCCCAAAGCCGGGGTTTACCGTCATGACAATTACCATCTCTATGTATTCCAGTATCTCTTCCAGGCTCGCGATTGGCGTTGCCGGGTTGAGGGCAACCCCTGGTGTGGCTCCCACGGAACGTATCTGCTGTATCGCCCTATGGAGGTGGGTCACCGCCTCGACGTGCACGATGATATAGTCGGCCCCCGCCTCCGCGAACTGCGGGATGTACAGTTCGGCGCGCTCTATCATCAGGTGCGCCTCGATAGGCAGCTTGGTGTGCGGCCTGATGCTCTTTATCACCAGCGGACCGACCGAGATGTTGGGC
Organism: Chloroflexia bacterium; assembly: GCA_036388595.1. Taxonomy (GTDB): domain Bacteria; phylum Chloroflexota; class Chloroflexia; order QHBQ01; family JADMIH01; genus JADMIH01. The sequence goes on along the minus strand of DASVRN010000089.1, from coordinate 477 downwards.
ACGAAATGGCCGTCCATCACGTCCACCTGGATGCGAGCCGCGCCCGCTGCTTCAGCATCACGCACCTGCTCGCCGAGGCGAGAGAAGTCGGCGGAGAGGATTGAGGGCACTATGCCGATTTGTGGCCGGGGTGTGGTCATGCTAGGTGTTCTGTCCTACCCGCGGGAGTGGGGCTTACTCGAAGATTCATTATAAGACCCTGAAGGTAAGAGCACAATATTAAGCGCCGGTACAGGTGCCTGTCGAAAGAATACGCCCGAGTGTCCTCAGCCTACCTTTGATGGAGTTGAACACACCCCATCTGTAACGCGGCGGCCAGCCCACCACGCTGCCATAGTTGCTATAAAGATCGGGGCCACTCCCCATACCAACCAACCCCATTCTCCACCCCATCCCCTGCTACCGTATTGTGGCAAACCACTTGCGATAACTAATAGTAAAGCTCCGACTCCTCCCACGACTATGCTTATCATCTCC
>DASVRN010000088.1:0-5163 GCA_036388595.1 Chloroflexia bacterium | reverse complement strand
GCCTTTACGACCGCCTCGACGGTCTTTCACAACCCCAGGCGAACCCGTTCGGTGCAATCGAAGCTTACTATGAAGACTTGCAAGAAGCGGTGGAGGCCCTCGACGGCGAGCACAGGCGGCTGCTTGCCCTGCGCTTTTTCGCGGACTTGCAGCTTGAGGAGATAGCCGAGCTGCTCAACGTGCCCCTGGGCACCGTGAAGTCTCGCCTGCACCGCACGTTACACACATTGCGCCTGCGCCTTCAGAGTCAGGCACGCGTCGAACAAGGCAAGCGGTAGGCAGCTAGAGGGATAGGGATAGAAGTAGAGGTGGAGGTATGAGCCAGGAAGACATGACAGACGAACAACTCGAGCGCCTGCTCCGGGAGCATTTAGAGGAGGAATATGGCGACACCCGGCAGTCCGCCGAGCTTTGGCGCGCCCTCCAACCCCGGCTGGACCGGCACAACGCCCTCGATATGCTGCCTCCCCCGCATCTCCTCAACACCATCGCCCCTTCTACTCCCGCTCCCGCGAAGCCCTACAAGCAGAGGTCCAACGCCGGTGAAGACTGGCTGCCCCTACCCAGGGGCGTAAAACCGGCCCGCGTGCAGCGACAGCCTTCCTTCCTGCCTTTCGCGCTGGTAGCCTGCCTGGTGTTGGGCGTGATAGTGGCTGCTTTCCTGCTGGTGAGGGCGCGGGACGGACAGCCCGGACAGTTCCCCTTGGCCGCTGTGCCCACCTCCGTACAGGCCCAGGAGGTAGTTACACCCACGGTGGTCGTTCCGGGCACCCTGATTGTTGAGATGGCTTCCAATAACTGGCTGCTGCGGGGTGACGGTAGGTATGCCTTTGAAATGCGCTCGGACCGGAGTGAGACTTACAGCGGCAACCCCAGCGCATACCTGACGCTGCTGCCCTCCAACTCCTCGGGCGATGCATTCATGCTCAAGATGGTCAACAAGCCGGAACTGGCAGGCAAGCGGGTGCGCTTCTCGGCGTACGTCAAGGCGGAAGGTGTGGCGGAGCACGCGGAACTGTGGCTCGCCACGAGCCATTACATGCCCAAGTTTGGGCGCTTCGACGGCAACCTCAACCGGGAGATAACGGGCACCAGGGAGTGGGAGCGTTACGAAATCACGCAGGACGTGCCGCAGGGCAGTACGAGCATAACGTTCGGCCTCAGGCTCGTGGGGCAAGGTAAGGTCTGGATAGACGGGGCAAAGTTGGAAGAGGTAGGCGAAGACGTGCCGGTGCTGAGCACGCGGAAGCTGACCAACGGTAGCTTCGAGAGTCTCGTAGGGTGGGAGGTTCTTGGCGGGCGGAGGAACACTGTGCATCTTGATACCACAGTATTCCAAGATGGCGCGTCGAGCCTGCGCCTGGAAGGGGATACGTCCTCATCGGGCAGGGGGCCGACCCATGTAAAGCAGAGCATCCAACTCAGCGGGTATGCGGGCAAGCGCGTCCGGGTGACGGCGTACGTGAAGACCGAGAAGGCGTGGCGGTGGGCAACCATCTACACCGACCTCGAAGATAGGACCGACGACGATGCATCTCGAAGGCTGGCGCACGATGACCTCTACACGAGGCCGGTGCCCTCAACCTGCAACTGGACCCAGTACAGCATGGTCATGGACGTGCCACACGGGAACGTAGTGCTGACGTTCGGGGCCTTTATCGACGGCGGGGGTACGCTGTGGGTGGACGACGTGCGTATAGAGGAAGTAGGGGAGGAACCAGCCACCACAGGCGCTCAGCTACTCGACCGGCCTACCAATCTCGACTTTGAGTCGGGCCTGACGGGGTGGCTGGTAGATGGCAACTACCCTCCCGGCTTCGAGATCGGCCTGGACGACAAGGACGCGTATGGCGGCACGGCGAGCGCTTACATAAAGTCTACCTCCAACCTGAGCAGTGACAGCGACGCCGCGAGCCTTGAACAGTGGTTTGACCCCTCCCAGTTCCGTAACCAGCGCATACGTGTGACCGGCTACATGAGGAGCAACAACATTTCAAAGAACGTGCTCCTCCGGGTGGGCGTCAAATCAGGGAATGGCAAGGCGGCGAACGTGGCCGAGATTCCCACGGGCGTAGTACACGGCAGGCAGACCTGGCAGCCATACAGCCTGGTCGTGGACGTACCCCGCGACAGCCTTTATATCAGCGTCAGTATGTTGCTCGAAGGCCAGGGCGAAGTATGGTTCGATGACCTCAAGGTAGAGATAGTGGACAGGAGCGTGCCCCTCACCGGCTCATCCTTCTCTCCGTAGGCTCATCGCACCTAGATAGGAACACCAGACAGGGGACGGAACCGCCAAGACGCCAGGGACGCACTAAGAGGAATAAAGAGTTCACCGCAGAGACGCAGAGGACGCGGAGATTACGCGGAGATAATGGTTGTTCAGGAAGGGATAAGGGAAGCAGCTTACTGTACAACGCTGCCCTAATAAAGAACGCCCTCAATTCTTCTCTGCGTAACCTCTGCGTCCTCTGCGTCTCTGCGGTGAATAATCAAGCCTTCTCTTAGCGCGTTCTTGGCGTTTTGGCGGTTCCGTCTCCTATCAATATCTCCACTACCCGTTCCACGCTCACGCTGAGCGCCCGCACCGTCTTCTGCCGGGAAGTCTCCCCCGATACCAGGCTGACCGAAGACCTGGGCACCCCCAGCAGCTTCGCCAGGAACTCAACCAGGGCCTTGTTCGCCGCACCCTCCACAGGGGGCGCGGTGAGGGCTATCTTGACAGCGCCGTTGTGCTCGCCCAGGACCTTGTTGGCCGAGGACCGCGGCGCGACAAACACCCTGATGGTGACACCGCCTTGGCTGGGTTGTACCGGGGAGTCGGGCATGGTGAGGACGATGGACGATGGACGATGGACGATGACGATAGGAGGGATAAGTGATGAGTGATGAGTAATGAGGACTGAGTAGCTGTCAGCACTATTGCCAACAACAATCCTAATCTTTGCGCGTCCTTAGCGTTCTTTGCGTCTTTGCGTTTTCGTCTCCTATCGTTCATCGTCTATTGTCCATCGTCCACTATCACTTCCTCCCCTTCCTCTGCCCGCCGCCCTGCTTCGGTTGCGGACCTTGCACGGCGGCTACGAAAGCTTTGGGGTCGGCGGGCGTGAGCACCACATTGCGGCCGCTCTTTAGCTCCACTAGCACCGCGTTGGCCGGGTTGGTGCCGAATACCTCCGCCTCTAGAGAGTCTACGTCGGTAGGGTTGCGGATGCGGGCCTTGCCGGACCAGCCGAACAGGCCGCCCGTAGCCAGGATCGACCTGTTGAAGAACGAGCCGAGATTGGGCCTCACTTCGATGCTGGCGATCTCGGCCCGGTCCAGGCGTACGCGGCCAGCGAGGGTGCGCGCTACCTCTATCGTCCGTTCGGTCACATGGTAGGCGCGCACCGACCGCACGAAGCCGAACACAATCAAGACGCTCAACAGCACCGATACGCCAACATCGAACGGGTCGCTAGCGCCATTGGAAACCATACGCGATACGAAGAAGGCAAGCACTACGAAGAAAGTGCCGGTCCAAATCCAGGTCGTCACGCTGAAGGGCGCGACTCGAAAGGTGGTGTTCACTCAGATCCCCCTCCTGTGTTACCTATAAGATACAACACCCGGCAAGATAGAGTTCTAAAAGGACGATGGACGATGGACGATGGACGACAGTGGGGCCCGTTGTAGTGGGAGATTGGAACCAAGCCCCACCCTGTCATCCTGAGCGTAGCGAAGGATCTCAAGAAGTTGGGGAGGGATGCTGGGGAATATCAGGATGGTGCTGAGTGGAGTAAGTTGCAAGTTCCTTATGCAACAGCGAGAGAAGAGAGAGAGCAGAGTCTATGTCGTTTGCGCTTACCCCAGACGAAGGGGTGTCTATGAGCGTTCCAGTAACGAGTAGCTTCACTGACGGCCTGAGCAACCTGTTCCCAGGTGTCGAAACGCTTGCCTTGCAACGCGAGCGAACGCAGCACCTTCCACCAGGGTTCTATCAGATTCAAGTACGCGGCGTATACAGGCTGGAAGATGAACTCCCACCTGGGGTGAGTAGCGGAGAAGAGCATGGCATCAGCAGAGCGGTGCGCTTGCAAGTTGTCCACAATAGCGTAGATATGCTCAACATTCTCAACCTCTCTTGCCACTTGAGCATCCACCCAACTCAAGAAATCGACGTAGCTGACGGTATCCCGCCGCTCATAAGAGCAGGTGTAGGCTTGCCCATCGGCGGGTCTGAATGCGCCAAACACATACCCTTTGCCTCTCAACCCGTAATCGATCTCCTGCTTGGCTCTAACACAACCAGGCTCTTTGCTCACCAGTTGCTTGCCTGGGTAGCTCTTGGCCGACACGGGTCCCATCTCGTCAACACACAACACTATGCTCCCTTGTGGGGGCTGAGTGTAGAGGTGGACGATGGCCCCCTTTTTTGGGCGAATTCTGGGTCCAGCTCCAGCCTCGCCTGCTCACTTACTAGATTGCCGAACCATCGCTCTTGGATTGGAAGCGCCACCGCAAACCTTCTTTGCGTAAGAGTGCTCCTACCCTGCTTGGGCTGATTGGTATGTCACGATGTTCTTTGAGGTATGTTGCCAATCTCTCCAATGTCCAGGCTCCAAAGGGAAGAGGTGGGTCACACTTTATCTGCCTGGGGTCGGTAAGAGCGGTGGCAATCACCTCTCCCACCTGTTCTCGTGTGTACGTGGGCGGTCGTCCCATTCTTGGATCGTCCGCTAAAGAAGCAACACCTCCCTTGTTGAAGCGTGCTATCCAGCGACGGATGGTGATGCGATTTAGGTGCAGCTGTTGCGCGATGGCACTTACACGCTCACCGCGACTTGCCAGCCAGATGATCCCTGCTCGTTCTACTGTGCGGGCCGGCAGAGTGCGTGAGTGGGCTAGCTTGCGTACTGTCTCTACTTCTTCAGTGCTCATCTCTCGTAAGCTCATCAATCGAGGCATTCCTATTCCTCCATCCCCCTTTTGCATGCCTCTATTCTATACACAACTTGCAGTTTGCTCCACTGAGGGTCCCGCGTATTAGCATATCCAGCATCTGAGATCCTTCGCTACGCTCAGGATGACAGGGTGGGGCTTGGTCCTGCAATTCTGCGGGGACACAGCCGTAGCCGCAAGTAGACCTGTGTGCCGCCATCGTCCATCGTCCATCGTCCATCG
>DASVRN010000087.1:0-14964 GCA_036388595.1 Chloroflexia bacterium | reverse complement strand
CAAGACGCGGAGACGCCAAGGACCACACCAAGAGTGTTAAGGTTCTAAGAGTAGCAAAAAGACCAGGGTACGTGATGTAGTGCCCTGGTCTTTTTGCTTAGAACACCTTCTTAACCTTGGCGCGTTCTCCGCGTTTTGGCGTCTTGGCGTTTAGCTCCCCCTACTTCTTCTTACGCCGCTTGGCGGCCGACGACTTGCCGGAAGTGGCTACCGGAGTCGAGGGGCCGGTCGTGGCGCGGACGGCTTTGGCGGTACCTGGCATGTACTGCTTCTGCCGCTGAGTCTTCTGGAAGCGGGCCATCTCCTTCGGGAAGGAGGTGCGGTACCAGTAGAATACCCACCCTGCCACGGCGAGGGCTATCAGGAGCCATAAGTAGAGCCAGAATCGCAGGTTGAAGAAGTCTACCGGCGGGATTCTCAGCAACACGAAGAGGATTCCCAGGACCGCTATCCACAGGAAGACCGGGGCGAAGCGAGTGGCCGCCCTGTAATAGACCGAATTGGTGCGCTTCCACTGCGGCCGCCGCACGAAGTAGACATAAGCACTCACACCCAACAACGCCAGCATCAGTAGCAGATAGACCCAGGCGAGCGGTCCGGGCCAGCCAGGGGCCGCGGGACTCGTGAGGAAGTTCCAGTCGAACGGGTTGAGCTGGAGGTTACCGGCTCCACCACCTTCGCCGGTAAGTGGCACCCTGGCGGGCGTGGCGGTGGGCGTCAGAGCGCCCGTGCTGGTGACCCCGGCTGTAGCGGTAACAGCGCCTTCCGTGACCGTGGTCGTGGTGCCTGCGGCGATGGTCGCCGTGCCCGTTGTCACGGCCGTGGCGTCCGTGCCTGCTGTGGCGGTTGCAGTACCAGTACCTGTTGTGCCAGTCAGGGTGGTGGTCGCGGTCGTGGTGGCTTGGGCTAGTACCGAGTAGAGGCTGTGCGTACCGCCGCCGGGGCCTGGGATGCCTGCGGCCATGCTGCTGGCATGCCCCTGCGCAAAGATGCCGAGGGCGACGGCCAGCAGTAGCCCAGGCAGTAACGCTAATCGCATTCCGTAATGTGCCTCCTGGTGCGAAAATGTAATAAACGCGAGCACTTTACCCAATAGCTGTACCAGGCAAAGTCCTTCCATTATAGCAGCATGGTGGCGAGGGAAGCAAACAGGCGGACGATGGATGATGGACGATGGACGATAGGAGACGGAACCGCCAAGACGCCAAGGACGCAAAGTACGCGCCAAGTTTAGGATTGTTGGGATGGGTGCTGCATTGTACCCACTCCCCACTACTCAGACCTCAGTCCTCAGACCTCAGTCCTCAGTCCTCATCACTCCTATCGCCCATCGTCCATCGTCCCCTGTGCATTTCACTGGCTTATTGACAGGCCAGTGTATACTAAGTACGGACTTTGAGGAGAGACATAGCTGTTCGGTGCCCTAGAAAGCTGGTCTGTGGATGGAAGTTGAGCGCGGCGCGCGCCTGCGGGACCTAACTTACGCGATTGTGGACGTGGAGACGACCGGTCTCTCGGCGCGTCTTGGCGACCGCATCTGCGAAGTGGCCGTGGTCCTCACACGCGGCGGGCAGGTGGTGGACCAGCTACAGACGCTCGTCAACCCCGGTCGCGCGATCTCGTACGGGGCCTCGGCTGTGAACGGCATTACCGACCGCATGGTGAAAGACGCCCCGCCTTTCCGCATGGTAGCCTCCCGCGTGCTTGAGATGCTTGATGGCGCGGTGCTCGTGGGACATAACGCCTCGTTCGACCTCTCCTTCCTTTCAGCCGAGCTACAAGCTGCCGGGTACAAACCCCCCGATAACCCGGTCATTGATACGCTGGCCTTGTCGCGCCGCTGCTACTCTTTTCGCTCGAACAAGCTGGGGGAGGTGGCCCGCTCGCTGGGCATAAAGACCGTGGGCCTGCACCGCGCCCTGGCCGACGCTACCATCACCTGGTACGTGCTCAAGCATTTCATGCTCGACTTACAGTCGCAGGGCATCTTCACGCTGGCCGACCTGATACGCATGCAGGGCGCGCTCACCCCGCTCGGCGGCTGGTTCAACTCGCCCATCCCGCCCCTCATGGAATGGGACGGCAAAGACGCATTCTGCCCCATCCAGGGCCTGCCCCCCATCATCGAGCAGGCGATGCGCGCGCAGACCGCCCTCCGTATAAGGTACAAGGGCACCGACGGCCAGCACAGCGAGCGGGTCGTGGAGCCTCGCAAAGTGACCCTGCGCGAGACCGCCACGTACCTAGTAGCCTACTGCCACCTCAAGCACGAAGAGCGCACCTTCCGCCTGGACCGGATTGTCGAGCTAAGGGTAGTCGAAAGCGCGGTGGGTTAGTAGAAGCTAGCCCGACGCATCCTGGTTCACTTTCAAGTATTGCCCCAACACCCGTCAGCCTACAGCCAACCTCCCCGCCGAGCCTTTCAGTATCTCCGTTACAAGACGAGCACTCTCACCCGGGAAACTATGCCCCGGTGGGTGTCATACGCGCACGCCGCATGAACATCACCCCTGTCCACAGCACCCAAATTAAGATAGCCAGGGCGTAGATACCCCAGATGTATAATCCGGCAGGGCTAATGAAGCCGAGCATGATATTTATAGTTGCTGCCACAAGAGCGAGAGCACTAATCGCCATGCTGAACGCGGCCCAGACCCGCCCAAGGATGCGCTGTGAGAAGGCCACGTAACCTGATAGGCCTATCCACAACGATAGGCAAGTGACTGTGAGGATTGCAGCGCTTGCGCTGTCCAGGCCAAAGATAACTCCCGTGGCTACTCCAACGGGTACGCCTACCCCCAGCACGGACACCCACGTGCCCAATGGTGGCGAGACTGCGCGCAACTCCTGGTACAGCACGTACACCAATGGGAGCAGCAACACGTAGGCGAACAGGAAGATTATCCCGGCACGGGTGTCGGGGGGATGGGAACGCTCTATATCGAAATTGATGAACAGGATAGGGAGGACGTTGCACATCGGGAACAGGAGAGCCGCGATGCCCGCAAGGATACGCATAGGGTTTATGGCCGGTGCGGGTTCAGGTTCATCTTGAAACCCAACGCGGCGCACTCTGTCGGGACGGCCGGTATCCATAGATTACATCCTTTGTACTGTGAATATTGTTCTGGATCCCGTCAAACAACAGAGTGTTGAGCCTCGTCTATCAAGCAGGTGATAAGCAAACATGAGTCACTCCTAAGCGGTGGGTGACTCATGTTCGTCAATGTCCTCTTCGTACCGGCTGTGAGCTTGCTTGCCGCGTCTTACAGGTACTCGTGCAGGTCTTCGCTGAACTTCTCCAACGCATCGCGCTTCAACTCGTACATTACGCGGTTGTCCTGGTTCACCTCGTTGATGAGGCCCGCTTCGCGCAGCACCCGCATGTGGCGGGAGATGGACGACGGGGTGATGCCGCACTTGGCCGCCAGGCGCGAGCCGTAGTACTCGTTGTCCTTGGCGATGGCGCGCAGGATGGTCATGCGGGTGGGGTCTTCCAGGGCGCGGGCTACGGCCACGATGCGGCGCTGGACGTGGGCCATGGCGTTGCGGTGCTCGTCCGAAGTGAGCGCGTCGTAGATGATGATTAGCTGCCCGTAGCCGTACAGGATCATCGAGGACATGCTGAGGAAGAGGGATGGCACCAATTGCACCTTCTCCAGCGGGTAGCCCTCGGGGAACTCGCGGGGCAGGGTGCGGTTGGCTAGGAAGCGTTCCTGCACCGCGGTCAGCCGGTCGGGACCGAGCGACTGGGTGCGCTCCCGCACGCTCTCCTCCCATGCCGGCTTGAGGCGGGCGATCTGGTGCCGGTAGCTCTGCTGCCAGTAGGTGCGCAGGAGCCTCAAGAGGCGGGTGCGCAGGGTGTCGGCCTCTGTGGCAAGCAGTTGAAGGGCCTGCCGCCAGCCCTGGTCGTGTATCCGGTGCTCGCCGCCGTACAGCTTGAGAAGTGCGGCCAGCAATCGCAACGGGTGGGACGACATCGCGGCGATTTCCGACGGCTGCATAACGCGGCCCGTGGCGTAGAAGACGAAGTCCTCCGCCGCCATGTTCTCCAGGTAGCGGAAGAAGCCCTCAACGTCGCCATGATCGGGGTAATCGACCGCAAGCTCCACCAGGCGGTTCTCGAAGAGGGTGTAGAAGTAGTCGGCCTCCTCGCGCATCTGGGGCGAGAGGTCGCGCTTGATCTCGGAGGCCCAGGCGTCATGCCGCTCGCCGGGGTGCACCATCGTGCTGAGGGACACGAACATGTCGTAGAGGGGTGAGACCATGAAGTTAACTTGGGGCACGGCAGAGGGTGCGTCGGGGGCAACCAGCAGAGGCATATTGACAACTCCTTGTCGGTAGGTTGAGACTACACAGAACGCGAAGAGGCTACATAGGGAGCAGACTCTTTGTGACTAATGCGCAAGTAGGTGATTGGCAATTAGCCAAGCGTACAACATTCTACATGGTCGCGTGTTTTATTGTCAATACGTAATTTGCAGGTATAGGGGAACTGAAACGTGGTTCTGAAACGTGAAACGTGAAACGTGATGCGGCTTGTGGTATGTGGTACGTGAATGTTGGACTGCTTGTACTAGAGGACCACACTCCCCCCTGTCATCCTGAGCGTAGCGAAGGATCTCAGATGCTACCCTGGTCCCAATGCTGAACCGTCAGCACCTATGTGCCTCGATTCAATAGCATCCATACTCACCTTCTTGAGATCCTTCGCTACGCTCAGGATGACAGAATGGGGCTTTGGTCCTGTCGGCCACTGCATTGGGGGTTGTCCACGAGAGCATGGTGCATCAAGCCCTTACGGCTGTATGTAGGCGTCGGCCTCTATCTCCACGAGCATGTCGGGCGAAATGAGGCGGCTTACCTCGACCATCGTGGCGGCGGGGCGGATGTCGCGGAAGAACTCGCCGTGCGCCCGGCCTATCTCCTCCCAGCGGCTGATGTCGGTCACGAACATGCGAGTGCGCACCACGTCGGCCATGCTAGCCCCCGCCATGTGCAGGGCGCGCTCGATGTTGCGCAACGTCTGCACCGTCTGCGCGTAAGCGTCACCCGGCCCCACTATGTTGCCCTCGCTATCCGTGGCAGTGGTGCCCGACACATGGACGTACGGCCCCACCCGCACCGCCCTAGAATACCCCACAACTGGCTCCCAAGGTGCCCCCGTGCTGTAGTTCTTCCTCTCCATACCACCCCTCTCCACTTCGTGAATTACGAATTACGAATTACGAACCATCAGAAAACCTGTGGCATGAACAATCAACAAAGCGGCTCAAGAGACTATATACCTCTTGAGCCACTTTGCAACATCTTGTAGTCAGTAATTCGTAATTCGTAATTCGTAATTACCCTTACGGTACCATCTCCGTGAACACCACCAGGCGCTTCTCGTAGTTCTGCGTGGCGCGGTTGAAGTTGCCCTGGCACGTGATGAGGTTGAGGCGCGTCTGCTTGGTCGGGCCGAACACGTCCATCAGGGGGCAGTTGTTCCAGACGCACACTTGCTGCTTGGTGACCACGAAGGCGCGGTCCCGGCCCCTGTCGTCGCGCACGTACACGCGGTCTCCGGCCTTGAGCTTGTCGAGGTGGAAGAATACCGCCTCCGGTATGCCGTACCAGTTCAGGTGGCCGTCCATGACCGAGTTGCCGGGGTTGCCGGGGATAGCGCCGGGCTTGAACCAGCCGACGTTCATGGCTTCCTTGGGGATGTCCATGTTGTTGTCTTTGTCCACGCCCACGTGCTCCACCTTGGAAACCACGCCCATCGTCGGGATTGTGAGGTAGGCGGGCAGGCTGGGCTTGGCGGCGGGCAGCTTCTCGGGGCCTTTGCCGTTGGAGCCGTAGCGCCACTCGAAGTAGTGCTGGCCGATGTTGCCCATCTGCACCTTCCAACCGGCGGGCTGGTCGGGGGCGTAGGTGAGCACGCGCCGCTCGAACGCCTGGATAAGCACTTCCTGCTGCTTGCCGCCTATCTTGACGTTGGCCCAGTAAGCGTCGGAAATGGGCAGGCCCATAGCGAACACCCAGGGGTCGAGGAAGGGCTTGCTCGCGGTGCCGATACCCTGGCGCACCTGGGCCTTGCTGTTCAGGAAGTCCCAGAAGACGCTCGGTATGTTGTGCCCGGTCAGCTTCTCGAAGTACACGATCTTCGCCTCTGCAAGCTTCGTCTTGGAGGCGTCTTCGGTCACGTCGCCGGTGCGGCTGATGCGCTGGGAAGCGTAGCCACCCTTCGACTTGTCTGGTTGGCGCTTCTCGCCCGCCGAGGTGTTCGCCACGCTACCGAAGGAGGCGTACATAGGCGCGTTGCCGTCGTCGGGGTCGGAGGCGAGATTGATGCCCGCCGGTTTGCCGGTGATGAACTTGCTGTTACCCACCTGCATCTGGCCCGATATAAGCTCTACCGTCAGCAGGCCGTTGGTCACGAAGCCGTTGGCGGTGGGGCTGGTCCTGGCGTTGTTGATCTCCATGCGGGCCTTGTCGAAGTACTGCACCAGGCGCATCTTGGAGCCGTCGGGCGCTTCTTCGTAGGCTTCGAGACCGGCCGACATGGGCGCGGGACCCCAGGTCCACGAGCGGGCCACCGACTTGGCGGCCACAAGCTGGTCGTTGCGCATCCAGACCGACTCGAAAGCGGAGTCGGCAAAAGGCAGCGACGCGGGTAGCGCCTGGGCCTTTGGCGGGGCCTGGGTAGGCGCGGCATAGGACGAGAAAGGGAACGCAGCCAGCACCAGGGTGGCCGTCAGGGTGGTAGTTGCGAATTTGGAGTAGCGGGGGTTCTTACCGAGTTTCATGTGGGATTATCCTATCTCCTGAGTAAGTGCATGGGTCTAGAACGTACCTCTATTTGTACGAGCATAAGGGCAAATAACTTGGCTTTATCTTACCATTAGTCACACGGCCGTTGCAAGGAATTAGATTACATAATCATTACTAAAGTCCTACAAGAGCGCCCGGTAGTCCTCCGGTGTATCCACATCGGCGGGACGCTCCTCGGCCGCGAAAGGCACCACGCAGGCCAATTCGGGTTGCCGGGCCACTATCTGCCGCCCCCCGGTGTCACCCTCTAGCTCCGCCAGCAAGGGGAAGATCTCGCGGGAGAAGATGGTTGGAGGGCCGAACTGCTCGCCGTAGCGCGGTATGGTCACCGGCATGCGCTCGCGCAGGAACGCCTCCACCAGCCGCTCGAAGATGCGCCCCGTCACGTGTGGCTCGTCGCCCAGCACCACCAGCACCGCCTCTATGTCCGGGTCCAGGGCCAGCACGCCCGCCGCGAGAGAGATGCCCATCCCCTCCATGTAGCGGGGGTTGGGTACGCAGCGCACGGGCAACCCGGTCAGGCTGCTTTCCAGTTCCGGCAGGTCGGCGCGCACCACGACTATCGTCTGAGAGGGTTGCAGGGCCAGCACGTTCTCCACAGAGTGGCGCAGCAGCGTCTTGCCGTCGTTCAGGGGCAGGAGCATTTTGGGTGCCTGGCGCATGCGAGTGCCAAGCCCCGCCGCGAGCACTATAGCCGCGATGTGATGGTCTTTGAGGGCGGGTAGTCGAGGTTGCATATATACTAACGGTCCTGTTGCCGCAACGGTTTCTCAGTTGCTTACCTGGATATGCGTCTATCTTATAGTGCTGGTGCCCGCACCGCAACGTGTGTAGACAGGCGGCCTGCGGGACCATATTCCCCCCTGTCATCCTGAACGCAGTGAAGGATCTCAAGAACGTGGGTAAGGATGCTGTAGGGTTTGTGTGTTATGGTGCCGTAGATTCAGCAGAGTGCCAAGTGAAGCATTTGAGATCCTTCACTGCGTTCAGGATGACAGGGCAAATATGGTCGCCGATTTTCAGCCAGGCTCACATGCGTCACGGATTTGCGGTGAAGCCTCGAAAGCTCATATACTCAGCATATCATCACTCCGTTACAGCAGCGGGCTGTTTCACAATGCCTAGCAAGAACCGCCAACGAAACATACGCGCATCTCAGACCGGTACGCAAAGTCGCCGGGTGGTTCGTGATGTCTCCGGTAACGGGTCTGCCTACCCGTCGCCCCAGCACCCGCGCATGCCACGGCTTATAAGCCTGCTGCCCGTGCTGCTAGTGCTTGGCACCATGTTCGCCGTGTTTACCCTGGACCCACTTGCACCCAGGGTGCGGCGCGCGGTTGCCCACCCCGACGCCGGGCCACTGGTGGACAACGTCACCTACTGTACGGTGGGTGGGGTCGAACTCAAGCTGGACCTGTTCCTGGCTAAACCCTCCTACCGGGGTCCGCGGCCGCTGCTGGTGTACGTGCATGGCGGCGGCTGGACCGAGGGCGATAAGACCTGGGTGGACCGCATCATGAGTTCAGGCGAGCTTGCTCTGCATGGCTACACGGTAGCTGCGGTCAACTACAGGCTTGCCCCGCGTCACCCCTGGCCCGCTCAGATCGAGGATGTGAAGTGCGCTATACGCTTCCTCCGCGCCCACTCGCAGGAGTACAACATAGACCCGGACCGCATAGGAGTGTGGGGCGAGAGCGCCGGGGGCCATCTCGCTGCCATGCTCGGTCTGACCGGGCCGGAGGACGGCCTGGAGGGTAACGGGGGCTATCATGAGCAATCGAGCCGGGTGCAGGCGGTGGTGGACATGTTTGGCCCTGCCGACCTGGTGGCTATGGGTGCCGAAGCGCCTCAGAACCGGCTGATGGGCTATCTGCTGCTCGGCACGACACCAAGCGAGGCCCGGTTGCGCAGCGCCAGCCCCATCCCTTACGCCTCGCCCGACGACCCTCCCTTCCTGCTGATGCACGGCGAAAAGGACGACCTGGTGTCGTTCTCCCACTCGACCGCGCTGCGAGATAGGCTTCTTGCGGCGGGTGTGCCTGTGACCCTGGTGCCGGTCCGCAACGGCAGCCACGTCTTCGTGCCGCGAGGCGGGCCGATAAGCCCTTCCGGCCAGGAAATCAAGGCGCTTGCGACCCGCTTCTTCGACCTCTACCTTAACCCCTGACCATCTCCTCACTCTTTACAGCCGCCGACAAATGCTATACTGGTGCCGTGAAGGCGCTGCGGGACTAGGTACCTGCCTCAACTTTGCGTGCCGCGTGTGCGGCGGGAGGGCCTTTCGTGCTCGATGGTGGCGTTTTCAAGTGTCCGGCGTGCGGGGCTTCGCTGAAAGTACAAGGCGATAGCCCTCAAGTGGAATGCCCCTATTGTGGCAGCACAATCGTCGTGCCCGCGAGCCTGCGCCCTCCCCTACCGGCGACACCCGCACATGCCCCACACTACACAACCGTTGTGGTCGTGCAGCCTCCGCCTCAGCCCGTCTACTACCCACCTCCCGTGCACGACACTACGCCGCCGAGGGGTACCAAGCGCTCGGATATAGGTGCTTTTGCGCTCTGGGTGCTCGCCCTGCTCATCTTCGTGCCCTTCTTCTTTGTCGTGTTTGTGGCCTTCACCAACCCCCGGCTGTTCGACGAGTGGACCCGCGTCAGCTACGGCAGGTTGGACACCACGTTCGGCGGCAAGGGAGGGGCACCGGGCCAGTTCGTAGACGCGGCGGGCATAGCGGTGGACGGCGAAGGTAACGTCTACGTGCTCGAATACAGCGGTGGCAGGGTGCAACGCTTCGACGGCGCGGGCAAGTTGCTGGGCAGTTGGTCGGTGGGGCAGTACAGCCGGTGCATCGCGGCAGATCGCGCGGGCAACGTTTATGTTGCTGTGGGTCCCGGCATCATCAAGATAGATAGCAGCACCGGCGCGCTGCTGGACGGGTTGAGCTTCGACACACCCGGCGACCAGGTTGAGAGTGTTGCCGTAGGCCCGGATGGTGGCGTGGTGCTGGCGCTTACCGGGTCGGCTGCTGCCATTGTGCGGCTAAACGGCGAATTGCAGGAGACCGGCCGGTACCCTGCCCCAGCGACTCAGCCGTTGGGCAGCCGGGAGGTCCTCAGCCTTGCGGTGGACGGCCTGGGGCAGACATATGTCCTCGACCGGCGCAGCAATGAAGTGTACAAGTTCAGTGCTACGGGGAGCCAACTGGCGCGCTTCGAGGTCGGAAAGCAAGGCCCGACCTACGCCATAGCTCTCGATGCCGCAGACCGCGTGTTCGTGAGCGACGAGCGGTACGTACAGGTCTACGACAGCGCGGGCGGTTACCTGGGGCGTGTCACCCTGCCTAACAACGCAGGCCCGATACATTCCCTGGCATTCGGCCCACGCGACGAACTGTACGCACTATCAGCACAATCCGGCATCGTCTACCGCTTCTCGCTAACCAAGTGAAACGCAACACGTAACGCGTAACACGTAACAGGTAAGGGCGCATAAGCAATGAAGTGGCTTACGAGGCACATATTACCTTGAGCCGCCTTACGTGTTACGTGTTACTCATCACGTTTCACGTTTCACGTTTCAGAACCACGTTTCACGTTTCAGCACCCAACCTGTATAATTTACTATGCGTAAGAAACTTTCTACCTTGCTCCTTTCCGCACTCGTCGCTGCCTTTGCTTTGCTGCTGGCCGCTTGCGGGGCTGCTACACCCGATGCGCCGCCCGCTGATGTGACCTCACCTGCCACCTCCTCCCTCCAGGCCCAGGGCGCTGCCGCGACCGCTACCGCGTGGGTGCCTCCCACCGCGCAGGCCGGTACGCCCATACCCGGTGCCGTGGCTACCCTCACGGTCGCGCCTGCTCTTGAGAAGGCCACTATTACCCTTACCAACAAGGCGGGCGAGCAATTCGTCATGGCCGTCGAGATCGCGGATACCGATGAAGCGCGCGGCCTCGGCCTGATGTACCGCCCCAGCATGGACCCCGACGCCGGTATGCTGTTCGACTTTGGGGAGGACACCTCCGCAAGCTTCTGGATGGCGAACACCATCTTGCCCTTGAGCATCGCCTTCATCCAGGCGGACGGCACCATAATCGACATCAAGGACATGCAGCCCCTGGATACCACCAGCGTCGGCCCCGGCGCGTCCTACCGCTACGCATTGGAGACGAACCAGGGCTACTTCCGGGTGCACAACATCACGCCGGGCGACAAGGTAACTCTACCCGGCGAGCAGAGCGCGGTTATCCCCGGCATGCCCTCCTGTCAGTGTGTTGTAGAGAATTGCGGCACCCCACAGTAGTAGCCTGACCGGCAATCTCGAATTGAGGACACTCAGGTATGGACTCTGATAGCGCGACTCGGAGTAACCGCTGGCTGGAAAGGTCCGGCATAGAAGGCGAGGCTTACGACGTCCAGTACACAGTGCGCTCCCAGGCCGGAGAGAACGTGCACGGGGAAGCCGATTTTGTGGAGGCGTTCGGGCCTAAATCGGTGCTGGACGCAGGTTGCGGCACGGGGCGCGTGGCTATCGAACTGGCGCGGCGGGGCATTGACGTGGTCGGCACCGATATCGACCCGCGCATGCTGGAGACCGCACGCCGCAAAGCCCCACACTTGGAATGGCACCAGGGCGACCTCGCCACAATCGACCTGGGGCGAAAGTTCGACGCAATAGTCATGGCGGGCAACGTGATGATATTTCTCACGGCAGGCACGGAGGGTCTGGTCCTCAAGAACATGGCCCGGCATTTGGCCCCCGGTGGTGTGCTCATTAGCGGCTTCCAACTCGGCACCGGCTACCTCGACATCGAGGAGTACGACCGCCTTGCTGAAGAAGCGGGTCTAAGCGCCGTCGAACGCTGGTCAACCTGGGAACGCGACCCGTGGGACAGTCGTAGCACGTATGCACTGAGCGTTCACAGGCTTGGCGGGACCGTGGACACTCGTTAAGTTAGTAGCCTTGAGACAATGAGATAGGTAGCAAATGCGTCGTAGGGGCAGGTCCCCGTGCCTGCCCTTAGTGGAGATTTGCACCTGGTACGCATGCCGCTAAGGGCAGGCACGGGGACCTGCCCCTACGACGCAAAGTTTCGAGCTCATAAACCATGAAGGTCCTGTTTACCACCCACCCCACCGCCAGCCACTGGCACCCCCTTGTTCCCCTCGCGCGGGCGTTGGAGGCGGCGGGTCACGAGGTTGCATTCGCTACCTCGCCCGGCTTCTGTCCAACCATAGAGGCGAAGGGCTTTCGCTGCTTTCCCGCCGGGGCCGACGACCTTCCCGAGGAGCGGCAGCAGCGCAGAGAGCAACTGGTGGGACTTAGCCCCCAGGAGGAGACGTTCTTCACTTTGCGGCACGCGTTCGCCGGGGTGCGGGCCGAGCGCAGCCTCATGTCCTTGCTCGACATCCTTCGTGACTGGCAGCCTGGTGTAGTGGTGCGGGAGAACACCGAGTTCGCGGGCTGTGTCGCGGCTGAACGTGCCGGAGTACCTCATGCTGTCGTACAGATAACGGCTGCCTGGCCCTTCTTCCTGGACGCTATTGGGCCGCCCGTAGCGCGCCTGTGCGAGCTAGTGGGTCTACCTGCCGAGAACCCTGGCGATGTGCTTTACGGCTACTTGTTGCTGTCACCCCGCCCGCTGAGCCTCTGGAACCCTGCCGTTCCGGTGCCGTCCACCGCACATGCCTTCAGGTACGCAGGTTTCAGCCAGTCCGGTAAAGAAGAGTTGCCCGGGTGGGTCGCGGAGCTAGACAAACAGGGGAAGCGGCCCACCGTTTATGCTACCCTGGGCACCTTCGACAACGAAAGGACCGATATCCTCAGGGCGATACTGGAAGGGCTTCGAGACGAACCGCTCAACCTGGTACTTACCGTGGGCCGCAACCGAGACCCTCAGGAGTTTGGCGAGCAACCTGCCAACGTACATGTAGAACGCTACATCCCGAACAACCTGCTGCTACCTTATTGCGACCTGGTGCTCTGCCACGGCGGCTCCGGCACAATGATGGATGCCCTCAGCCTGGGACTACCGATGGTGCTGATCCCAATCGCGGCGGACCAACCTGAGAACGCCCAGCGTTGCGCGGAATTGGGTGTGGCACGCGTTGTAGAGCCGGACCGGCATACAGGGTCCGAGCTAGCGCACGCCATCCGAGTCGCCACGAGGGAGGTATTGGCGGCGGCTCACTACCGGGAAGCCGCGCAACGGCTACGCAAGGAAATAGAGGAACTAGCGGGGTTAGAGTATGCGGTTACGTTGCTGGAGAGATTAGCGGTTGAGCGCTAGCCCCTCGGATCGTCTCTGACTTAATCGGTCCTATACCCAAAGCAACTTGCCAGGATAGCATCCACAGTCTCGTCGGGCGTTTGGTTGGAGCTATCGATCCACGTGCCCGCACCTGACATGGTCTTGCGCAACTCGCCGTCGAGATATTCAGCCCAGGCGGCTCCTAACGGCGGTTTGCCCCTGTGGGTGTCCCGGTGTTGCACCACGCCGGTCCGGGGCGCGAGCACTATCAGCGTGAAGGGGTAGCCCTGTAAGTCCTCCCGCAGGTGGTCCCATCGCTCCCCGATGATGATGTCATCGAGCACCACGGAGAAGCCGTTGTCATAGAACGACTTTCCGAGCAGGCACATGTTCCTTAGCCGCAGCCTTAGCTGCCGCCCTGCCTCAGCCGAAGGTGGGCCGGGTTCGCCCACCCACTCACCCCCGGAGACAATCATCCGCTGCAACGTATCCGCTTCGACGTGCACGCCCCGCGCAAATCGCCCGGCCAGCAACCGAGCCACGGTACTCTTCCCCGCCGCCTGTATGCCTGTTACGATTATGATAGCTGGTTCAGTAAGCAAGGCAACCTGTGGGGACGATAGACGATAGACGATAGGAGACGGAAACGCAAAGACGCAAAGGACGCAAAGGACGCTCAAAGATTAGGATTGTTGGATACTATCTAACCACTAACCACTACCCACTACTCAGTCCTCAGTCCTCATCACTCCTATCGTCCATCGTCTATCGTCCCGCCGCCGTTCTTAGGCGGCGCGGGGGCTTGCTGAGACGGATCTTCCAGACGACGCCCATCGCTTCCGTCACGATCCTGCCGTTCATCTTGCTTAGCCCGACGCGGCGGTCCGCGAAGATGATGGGGGTTTCTTTGATTTTGAAGCCGAGTTGGTGCGCCCTGTAGGTCACCTCAATCTGGAACGAGTAGCCGTTGGAGCCGATGCTGTCGAGGTCGAGGGCCTCGAGCACCTGTCGCCGGAACGCCTTGAAGCCGCTGGTGAGGTCGCGGTGGGGCACGAAGAGGATGGCCTGGGCGTAGAGCGAGCCGCCCTTGCTGATGAACTTGCGCAGCAGCGACCAGTTGCGTGTGCCCCCACCCTTGATGTTGCGCGACCCAAGCACCAGGTCGGCCCCTTTCTCAATCTCTCGCATGAACTGGGACAGGTGCGCCGGGTCGTGCGAGAAATCGCAGTCCATCTCAAACAGCACGTCGTAATCGCGCGCCAGGCCCCACCTGAAGCCCGCTACGTACGCCCGGCCCAGCCCCTCTTTTTTCTCGCGGTGTAGCACGAACACGCGGCCCTGGTGCTGCTCCGACAGCCTGTCGGCTAGCTGCCCGGTGCCATCGGGCGAGTTATCGTCCACTACGAGCACGTGGTAAGGCCCGCGCTGAAGTATCTCCTCCACGAGGGGCTGCAAGTTCTCGATCTCGTTGTACGTCGGCAAAATAATCAGTGGTTTCAACGCCAAGTGTTTGCTCCTGTAGCCTCGGAACCCCGGCTCATGGGGTGGGCTGATGTACTGGCCCTACCGGGTGCGCGTGAGGCTTTCAGTCTCGACGGTTTCGCCTAACGCCTCAATCTGCGCGGCGTTTTCGTCTTCGTAGATAAGGTCTTCGGCCTCACGCTCGCGCCAGAAGGGGCTGAGCCATACGTACAACGAGTAGAACAATGGCAAGGTGTATACCACCAGGGCCGCCGTGATCTGGATGTTGCGTATGTCGGTGCGGTTCCACAGCCAGATGAAGTCCCACACGAAATAGTTGCCGACCGCGCCTATGCAGAAGAGCACCGTGCGGTTGGCATAAGTATAGCGGGCAAGCGGCGCGGTGAGGGCCACCAGCCACATCAGGTACCAGGGCTGGAAC
>DASVRN010000086.1:0-47912 GCA_036388595.1 Chloroflexia bacterium | reverse complement strand
GTATGCCAGGTCGCAGGGGACCGGGGTAGGGGTGGCGGTGGGCGTGGGGGGTGCGGGGGTGCGTGTAGGCGGGGGCGTGCGGGTGGGTTGGGCCGGCTGCGGGGGCAGGTCCTGGCGCGTCTGAGAGGTGGGCTGGGGCTGCTCGCGCCTGGTGGGCGGGCCGGCTGGTCCTCCCGGCAGAACGTCGCCCGAGGCAAAGCTGGGCGGGTTGGTGGTCCACAGGTTATCGGCACCCATCTCGCAGGTGGTGCAGCCGGGCATGTACGGCTCGCTGGTGGACCACAGGTCGTAAGGGTCCACGGGGCCGGAGGGGCGGTTGACCTGGAAGTGCAGGTGAATGGTGGTCGCGCCGGTGCTGCCCGCCACGCCTATCTTCTGGCCGCGTTTGACGAACAGAGTGTTGCGCTGGTTGCCCACCGGGATGTCGCTCTCGATGGAGTCGAGGTGGCCGTAGTAGGTGTAGTAGGTCTGGCCGTCCACGTCGTGCTTGATCCAGACGGCGTTACCCTGGCGTGAGGTGCAGTTGCCGCAGGCGTAACCGTCGGCGGACGCTACTACGTCGAACTTCTGGAGCTTCGATATTTCAGGCCCACCGAGCACGTAGTCGAGGCCGTAATGCTGGCTGCCCCAGCTATATACCCAGCCCTGGTTCACGAGGATGCCGGGGTCGTTGAATGGTAGGGTGAGGAAGCGCACGCCTCCCGTCTGGCGGCTTGGAGCGTACACGCGAGCTACAGGCGCATTAGCATTGGCTGCCATGACTGCCTGCTGTCGATTGGATGCGGCCGCGCCGGCCCCTGCCACGAACCCCAGGTAGATAAAAAACACCGCTGCACATGCGGTAACGCGCCTTAGCAAATAGCCACCTCCGAACGACCGGCTACGTAGTCCTGGTAGGCTTGAGCCGGATTAGCTGCGATCGGACGCGCCCTGATACGCGCGCCCACTAGGGGTTCTATATCCGAGGGTGGAGTCATATGTCAACCCTTTGGAGTAAGGTTTAGTACTAACTTCCTAGTAGTTGTGGAAAACTCCTGGTGAGTGGAGGCTGGGGAGCACATCCGCCGCAGGTTGGCAGGTGCCGCGATTAGCTGGACCAAGCCCCCACCCTGTCATTTCGAACGCAGCGAGAAATCTCGTCCTCTACCGGGATGTTGCGCTTTTCTTGTGGCACACTCGTACTGTAGGAAAGTTGATACTTGGGTGCTGTAGGACGAGATTTCTCACCGCGTTCGAAATGACAAGGTGGGGCTTGGTCACTGTAATTCGGCCCTGTACATTCACCAGCTTTCTGAGATCCTTCGCTGCGCTCAGGATGACAGGGTGGGGGTTTGGTGCTGTAATTCGGCCCGATTGGAAGGCACCTAATTCCTCGGCCCATTTTGTAACATTGACCGACTGGCTTTAACCTATAACACCACCACTTGTTAGATTCGCCCTGCGATGATTAAGGAGATGAGCCTATGGCAGATCGACCAGCCGCCTTATGTTGCCGCGCACTCTGGCGGGTGCCGGTATTCGGCGGGGGGATGTGAGGCGAACGGGGAGGCCGCCCCTGGGGGTTGCGAGGGGAGAGCCGCCAAGGTCCACCTGTACGCCTTGCCGCAGCCTTATGCCGAAGCGTTGTAGTATCACCGGCAGCACCATCTTCATCTCCATCATCGCGAAGGTGGCACCCAGGCAGCGGCGCGGGCCTGCCCCGAAGGGCATGTACTCGTATGGCGTGGGGTCTATAGTGGACCAGCGTTCGGGCTTGAAGGCGTTCGGCTGGGGGTAGAGGTCGGGGCGGCGGTGGACCACGGCGGGACTCCAGAGTATCGAGGTGCCTTCCGGGATGTCGTACCGACCGAAGCTGGTGGGGGCCGTGTTGACGCGCAGGAACCAGAGGCCGGGTGGGAAAAGGCGCAGGCTTTCCTTGATGACCGCATCGAGCAGCGGCAGGTCGTTCAGTTGCTCCACCGTGGGCGCGCTGCCTCCTAGCTTGCCGTGTAGCTCGCCCAGCAGGTCGCACAGTATGCGGGGGTGCTGGGCGAGCAGGAAGAGGGTCCAGGTAAGGGCGCTGGCGGTGGTTTCGTGCCCGGCCACGAACAGCGCGGTGGTATGTCCAACAAGCTCGTCGTCGGTGCGACGGGTGCCGTCCTCGTCGTGCGCTTGCAGGAGCATGGAGAGCGCGTCCAGCCCAGCCCCGTCGCCCATCGTGCGTCTGCGCCGGATCATGGCCCGGATTTCAGCGTCAATCCGCTCGGCCGACCTCAGCATCCGGCGGAAGGGCGTGCCGGCCAGGTCGTAGGGGAAGGCCACCACGCCATACGAAAGCACCAGCTTGAACCAGCGCTCCATGATGCGGCGCACCCGGTCGCCCTCACGCTGGGGGTCGAGGCCGAGTATGGCCTGCACCGCCACGGCGAGCGTGAGGCCCTTCATCTCCGAGAGGAGGTCAACCTGCTGGCCCGGCTGCCACTTTTCTATATGCCGTTCGGTGCGTTCCAGCATGACGTCGCGCAGGGCCTCGATACGCTTCTTGTGGAAGGCGGGCATGAGCAGGCGGCGCTGCTGGATGTGCTTGGCCCCGTTGCGGGTGGTGATGCCGGAGAACAGGCGCACCGCGGCGGAGCCTGGTGGCAGCTTGACGGGCGAGCTGGGAGAATTGACCTCGCCGTTGTAGAACAGCATCTGGTCGCTGAGCACCTGGCGATTGTACTCGGGCGCGAAGACGAACACGAAGCGAGGGTTTCCGTGCGGCAGCGCGACTACATCGCCGTAGGTGCGGTGCAGCCACAGCATGTAGTTGATTGGGTCGCGCAACAGGGCCAGCATGTTGCTCCGCCAGCCGAGCAGGGGCAGGGCGCGCGGTCCGGGAAGCTCCGACATGGGAACCGTCCCACTATTTGTGAGGCTGCTAATTGACATAACATAAACTTTCCTTTTGGTTGGGTCGAGTTGCTTCTTACGGTGGTGTCAGGCGCTCCTAGATCATACGCTTTGACGAGCCGTGACGATTAAGTCGGAGTAGGGTAGGGGCAACAGAAATGAGCGCGGGCGAACAAAATGTGCCACAACGTGTGCCTGACCCCTGCCTGACGTGTAGCGATGGCAAAACAAAAACTCGAACTGTCCGTGAGGACCGTCCGAGTCTTGTTCCTCCGCGTCCACCGGCGAACCGGCGACCTCGAAGTGCCTTTAGTATAGCTGCCAGGGGTGGGTAGGTCAATAGCCCGCGGCGCGCGTTTTCCACATCCAGGGAGATGTTGGAAGGTTAAGGTACGGTGGAACTGCCCCTCATCGTACAGCATGAGCGCACGAAACGTCGTAACTTGTGGCCGTAAGTAGGGAGCGTAGTTTGCATTCAAGGGGCATAATGAGTCCAGGCCATGTTCAGGTTAACAGTACTTTGAACATGGGTCTAAATGACACGGCAAGAGGTGCAGTGCTCTTTTCTTCAAGAAATTGTAAAAATGGTCCATCACAGCGCGTACTTATGTGCTATACTGATATAGAGTCAAGCGCCAGCGGTCCGGCTATTGTCATAATGTGCTCTGCTACCCGCACGCGTAACTCAGTTATCCCGCTCAGGAGCGCACACCTTGAAGGCAGGCGGATTTCGCTATCTCCTTGTGGGGAGCGCCTATTCAAACGCAAAACGGCATCGGAACAGAAATCAACAGGAGGCCGCCTGGTGTTCGCACGCGATTGCGGCCCGTTGGAGGGACCGTTATGGCAACAAGTATAACTCCAGTCATACTCGGCCGGCGTATCAGACAACTTAGGATACGGCGCAACCTTACGCAGCAAGACTTGGCCGCCGAAGACTACTCTAAGAGCTATATTTCGGCAATAGAACAGGGTAAGACCAGGCCCTCACTCGAAGCATTACAGCGTATAGCCTCCCGGCTGCAAGTACCCGCGAGTACTTTGCTCGACCCCAACGCAGCCGACTTGCAAGTTTCTGAGGCCCCGGACGCCCCCAAGCGCGTGCGCCGGAAGCGCGGCGCCAACCAGGCCCCCGGTTTCGAGAACGAGAGTGCCGCCGTGGACCTGCAACTTAGCAGGGCCGCTTATTCCGTTTACACGGGAAGCTCAGGGCAGGCGGCGGAATTGTTGCGCCCATTGCTCGCCGGTGAAGGCGCGACCCCCGAAAGCACGCGCACGCTCGATGCCGGGCAGAGGCTGGCGGCTCTCTATCTCATGGGCCTCGCGCTGGTCCACCTGAACGACACCGAGCAGGCAGTCGCGTATCTGCAACAGGGCGTGCAGGACGCGGAGCGGCTGGCGGACCGAGAGATGGCAGAGCGCCTTCGCAACCTCCTGGGCACCGCGTACTTCCAGGGCGGGCAGTACCTCATCGCGCTCGAACACCACGGGCGTTGCGCTGAAGCCGTCGAGGCAGGGGTAATACTGGATGCCAACCTGAAGCTGCTGGTCTATTCCAACCTGGCAGCCGACTATTGGGCCTTGCAGAGCCGCGAGAGGGCGTTGCTGGCTTACAGGTCGGCCGTGGAGTTCGCTCGCGACCTGGGCAACCTGTCGAACCAGGCCGAGGCGTTCTGGGCGCGCGCGACGCAGGCAGCGCCCGATTGGCAGCCCTGGCAGCGCAGGTACTCTCAGCACAGCCAGGACGCGAGCAAGACCCTGGGTGTGTACGAGGCGCTGGACAACATACGCGAGGTAGCGATGTCTGAGTGCAGCTTCGGGCAGGCCCTGCTTGAGACCGGCGACCTGGACGAGGCGGAACGTCATTTGAGGGAAGGCTTGCGGCTGGCAGAGAGCCTCGAGCTGGGCTTGGACGAGGCGGAACTGCTCAGCGGCATGGCGCGGCTGCAAATACAGCGGGGAAATTTGGATGAGGCCGAGCGGTACGCCGGTAGGGCCATCGAGGTGGCCCAGGAGGCCATGTCGCACCAGCAAGATAGGCTGGCCCACAGTAGCGGCAGCGCCCACGGCGCGCGCATCCCCGACAATGCCCTCGAAGTAATGTCCAACGCCCTCGCCATTGCGGGGGAAGTCGCGGCGCACAGGGGCGACAATGCCAGGGCCGAGGCCCTGTTTGGCCGGGCCATAGACCTGATCGAGTCGGCACCAGGGGCACGCAAAGCGGGTGACATCTACCAGAGATACGCCCAGTCGCTGTCGAGCCGGGGCCAACACGAAAAGGCCTCCCGCTTCTACGAGCGGGCCTACTCCGCGCGCACGAAAAGAAAGTAGAAGACGATGGACGATGGACGATAGGAGGATTGTGTCATAGCGGGAGATTAAGCACTCAGCTACCCCTGTCATCCTGAGCGTAGCGAAGGATCTCAAGAAGGTGAGTAGGGACCAGTAGAACTATGTGCAACAAGGGCAGATTGCCAAAGGTTGAACATAGAGGCGAAAGGGGCATCTGAGATCCTTCGCTACGCTCAGGATGACAGAGGGGAGCAGGGTTCTGCAATTCTGCTGGGGCACAGCCGCAACCGCAAGCTGACCTGTCTCCCGTCTCCCGTCTCCTATCGTCCATCGTCCGGCTCTGTCTGGGAAAGTAGTTTTCGAGAGGTGGCGGAGTGGTGAACGAAGGGGGACTGGTGAGGATAGCGCTGGTTGGGGATTACGACCCCGGGGTTAAGGCGCACCAGGCCATACCTATTGCTTTGCAAATGGCCTCCGAAGCCTTTGGCTGCCGCGTTGAACCTGACTGGGTCGGGACGGAGGAACTTGCCGGGGAGGCCGCCTCGCGGCTGCGGGGGTATGGTGCTGTGTGGGTGGTGCCCGCCAGCCCTTACCTCAGCATGGACGGGGCGCTGGCCGCTATTCGCTACGCGCGGGAGGGTGCGGTGCCTTTCCTCGGCACTTGCGGCGGTTTCCAGCACACGCTTATCGAGTACGCGCGCAACGTGCTCGGGCTGCGTGATGCGGACCACGCCGAGACCAACCCGGATGCCTCGGTGCTATTCGTCTCGCCTCTCTCGTGCGCCCTGCGCGACAGTGACGGTCCCATCCACTTCAGGCCCGGCTCCAGGTTGGCTGCCATCTATGGCATGAGCGATACAGTAGAGCAGTACAATTGCCGCTTCGGCCTCAACCCTCAGTACCGCGAGCGCCTGGAGGACGGCCGCCTCAGCATCACAGCCACTGACGACGAGGGTGATGCGCGTGCTGTAGAGCTTGCCGGACACCCCTTCTTCCTGGCTACCCTCTACCAACCCGAACGCTCCGCACTGCGCGGGGTTCGCCACCCCCTGATCTCTGCCTTCGTCCTATCGGCTGCAAGGGGCATAGAGTAGACGGAAACGCATAGGGCGCAAAGGGCGCACAAAGAGAACCAGGGCACGCGATGATGTGCCCTGCCTCTCTTGTTTAGAACACCCTATTTAATCTCTGCGCGTCCTTTGCGTCTTTGCGTCTTTGCGTTTCCGTCTACTCTATGCCCCTTGATGGCTCTGGCGGAAGCGTTTTACTTTGTTGCGGTTGCCGCAGAGGTCCATTTCGCACCAGCGCCGTTTGCCGTTGCGGCTGAGGTCCATGAAGAGGAAGGCGCAGCCCTCGCCGGGGCATGACTTGACCTTCTTCAGCTCCTCGGAGGTGAGGAGTTCTGCAAGCGAGCGGGCCGCGGCCCAGCGCACCATATCGAGTTGTGGGGTCGCTTGCTTCCAGCGCCACTCGAAGCCGTCGCCCGTTGCGGTGGGCGCAAGATGCACCTGGGCCTGGGCCTCGGCTATCGCGTCGTTCAGCAGCGTGAGGTCCGAAGGATCCGACGGCAGGTGGTTGGCGACGGCTAGCAGGACGCGGTATGTGGCTTCGCGGGCGACCTTCGCCCTCCTCAATGCCGCCTCGGCCTCCTCCGGGTTCTCTGCTGCATACGCGCACAGGTGCGTGAACTCCCCTTCGTCCAAGATGCCTGCCCAACGGGCGAAGCGTAACAGCTTGTCAGGCTCGGTAAGCATGTCCTGGGGCTGCTCGCTGGCCCTCCAAACTACTGAATTGGCGAAGTGGATGGCTATCTGCTTGAAGTCGCTTACCGCAGGTACCCGTTCCGCTTGATGTGTACTTGTCATATTCGTCACCTGAATCTTGCTCTGTAACTAGTACTTCCCTATTGACAGGTTACAAGACATCCACTATACTGTAACCACTTTCCGCATTATAAGAGGTTACAGAGCACAATACAAGCCTCTTCGCCGATTTCAGCAGGGTGAGACGTCTACAAGCCTCGACAGGAGCACTAATCTATGGACCAAACGCTCACAAAGAAGCAGTTTATAGATGCCACGCGCGTAGAGCGTGCGCGCTGGGAGATGTTGCTGTTGCGGGTTGGCCCC
Organism: Chloroflexia bacterium; assembly: GCA_036388595.1. Taxonomy (GTDB): domain Bacteria; phylum Chloroflexota; class Chloroflexia; order QHBQ01; family JADMIH01; genus JADMIH01. The sequence goes on along the minus strand of DASVRN010000086.1, from coordinate 40,620 downwards.
GGCCGTATGTGCGTGCCCGTGGGCGTAGCAGGTCAGAGCGTAGCCGAGGTGGTAGGCGCGCTTTACGAGCGAGAGAGGTGGCTGGTTGAGCGGCTGGCTTCGATGCAGGGCACGCAAGCAACCGTTGAGGACGTGCCGAAGCCGGAAGCAGGTACCCACTCAGTCGCGGGCACACTTGGGGCTTCCAGGGACGCCTTCAACGAAATCTTGCGCCTGCTGGTCCCCGTCAGCGAGGCGGACCTGTTCGGCCAAGGGCGCTTCGACTGGGCGTATGGACGCACTCTGGCCGAAGTGGTAGCGGATTGCACCAGCAAGTACTACCTGGAGCACGATGGGCCTATTCGCTCGTGGCTATCGCAGCCAGTGGTGCAGGCGGTCTGAGGGGCACACTGCCCGCGAATGGTGGCGCATAAAGGCGGCAGTAACAAAACAACCTTACACCGGGAGAAACTAATATGTTCGAGTACGATCAATCAGTGGCGCTGGATATACAGGAGGTTGGGCGGGAGGCGCGGGGCGGCGTTACCGTACAGGATATCAGCTTTGCGGTGCCGGACAGCAGCAGGCGCGTGGGTGCGTACCTCGTGACACCGCCCGGCAGCGGACCCTTCGCTGGGATACTCTACGTCCACTGGTACGAGCCGCCTAACCCAAGCTCCAACCGCATCCAGTTCCTTGAGGAAGCTGTACGCATGGCCGAGCGAGGGGCTGTATCGCTGCTGGTCGATACCATGTGGTCGCCGCACGAATGGTACGTCCAGCGTGACCTGGCGGACGATTATGATGCCTCCACCCGCCAGGTGATAGAGTTGCGGCGGGCCCTCGACGTGCTCATCTCGCAGCCGGGTATTGACAAGGAGCGTATCGCGTTTGTGGGGCATGACTTCGGCGGCATGTTCGGGTCGATAGTGGCGGGCTGGGACGACCGCGTGAGGTCGTACAACATCATCGCCGCCACCCCTCGGTTCAAGGAGTGGTACCTTTTCGGCGCGAAGCTGGAGGGCGAGGAACTGGACGCTTACGTGCGCCGCATCTCCGAGCTAGATCCCATCGCTCACATAGCCAGGGCGAAGGACGCGACCTTCTTCTTCCAGTTCGGGCGCATTGACCGCTTCATACCCGAAGAGAAGGCGTTGGAACTCTACGAGGCCGCACCCGGACCAAAGCAGATTGCCTGGTACGACACCGACCACGAAATGGAAGCCCCCCAGGCCCAGGAGGACAGGGTGGCGTGGCTTTCCGAGCGGCTGGGTTTACAGGTGTCTGTTTAGCAGCTATCTCCAAAGGGCACTCCCGAACCTGACAGCAGAGCCCGCCTTTGTCATTCTGAGCGCAGCGAAGAATCTCGTCCTCTACCGGGATGTTTCGTCTTTCTTATGGGACTCTGTTGCTGTAGGAAAGGTGGAACTTGGGTGCTGAGGGACGAGATTCTTCGCTGCGCTCAGAATGACAAAGGCGGGGCTTGGGTGCCGAAAAGAGCACCCAAGCCTATTTCGCTATTTGAGGTTTCGTACTCCACGATCTAAGCGGGCGTGGGTTGAAGTTGGGAAGTACAATTCGGGCAGCGTGTCGCCTGCAATGGGATTGTGGAGAGGCAGAATGGGCACTCCTTGGTATCTACCTCGGCAACGGGCGCTGGTTTGGACTTGTTGTACGCTCGCACGATCAGGAAGACCACAAAGGCAACGATCAGGAACGTGATGACGTTGTTCAAGAAGACGCCGTATCCGATTACGGGCGCTCCCGCCTTCAGCGCCTCGTCAAAAGACGCATGGGGCTGGTTCGAGAGGTTGATGTAGAGATTGGTGAAGTCTACGCCTCCCAGCAAAGCTCCTATAGGCGGCATGATCACGTTGTCCACGAGCGACTTTATTACCGCTCCAAAAGCGGTGGCGAGGATAACTGCGACTGCCAACTCAAGTATGTTGCCACGGCTGATAAACGCCTTGAACTCATTGAACACCGGATTGCTCCTCCTATAAGATAGTGCGCTAAGTTGGCGAGCTTCCAGGCCAACTCAGGCGGTATGGCCTACTCTCCTGTGACGTGAGCTTACTTGCACAGGTGACATTCGGAACTACAATTCATCTTATCATACCATCAGGCCCCTTCACGTCAAGAGGTTGACTTCCAAGGCTTATGGAATCCTAAACCATAAATAATCGAGAGCAATGTAAAGTTGGCACACATATTGCTCCTCGACAGGCCACACGAAGGACTTAATATCCTCCATTGTGAGGGCCATGACTATAAGACTGTCCTAGCCCAACTGGCCTGTTCATGCTACCTGAGCTGCTCCCTGCCGGTCTCGGCCGTTATGTGCTCAGAACTTATGCTGCGGGACGCTTTCGATATTAGTGGCGGTAAAGGTGCTCAGGTTGTAGCTAAAGTGAGGTACATTGTGAATCGTGCTACTTCTCTCACAACTTCAACTAAAAAGAAACGTCTCCTGACTCTCTTAGCAACAGTCCTTGTTTGTGTTGGTATGGTCGCGGGTCTTTATGCCAGCAATACGGCAGCCTCGGATGACGGGATGTTACCACATGCCAGGATAGGTAACGATCCCGCTGTAAGGGCAACGCTTGATGCCAACCCTGTGCAGGAAACCATACAAGAACCGACCATAGTGGAACCTTAGGAGCAAGTACCCTACTTCATAACTGCGCACATCCACCTGCAAGAATGCAGTAGTGAATGCTCCTGGTTAAGGTATGCCGGTATCCTCGAGCGACCACATCACACTGGTATACCGCCAGCGTCCTTAGCAACAATGTCGTTGTAGCACAAAAGGAGTTTGTCAATGGTGACCCACTTTGCCAGCAAAAGCATCATCAAAACAACAGCGTATATTTTGATTCTGATACTTACGGTTGCAACCTTGCCGTCTAGTCCTGGCTATGCTGATCCTGTTGAGATCTGTGACTAGGTTGGGTCACACGATTGTCCACCCGAAGCTCCCGACACCGGCACCGACATCGGGAACGATGCCACGGTGCTTGCAGAATTGCTGGCAAATACTAAGGTTGACATACTTGAGCACAACGATTGGATCGTTGGTGCCGACGGCAAACCAATGCTTGGTCCTGATGGAAGTCCTGAGTCACAACCTGCAAAATGCACCCTTCGTCGGAGCGACACTGAAGGTGGTAAGTATTCCGAGTATGTCGCTTATCAAGCTTCGATTGAATGCACTGAAGATTGAATGCACTGAATATGTAAAGGGGCTATTCATCGAGGCTAGAGTTATGATCTATAATCCCTCCAGTAGCGAACGCTATCAAAGAACATCTGATGAAATCTACTGCGGACGTTGGGGACAAGTCGCGCTACCTCCCGGTGAGGGCGAATACTATACCTACGAGCGTGAGCCAGATGAATATGTTGTCTACATTCAATACTACTTTGAAATCGCCTGGAACAATGGGAGTGTTACCACGCGCACTTACAATTCCAGGTACTATGACTAGAGCACGCCGGGAGCGTAAACTGGATGTTCCGACGTGCGCTCCTCAATATGTAGACATAAAGAAGGCAGGTCAAGCAGACCCGACTTCTCGCTATCGGCCCTGTGTGCCGGTGGCTTCGTTCTGATTTCAGGCTAAAGGCCACAGCTAAAGGCCACAAGGCCGAGGAACAGAAGGTGGAGTGGCTCTCCGAGCGGGTGGGTTGCACGTGGCAGTCTAGCTTAGTGCCACTACCGTTCCTCTTCGCGCAGCAGGGCAGTACCAATCTCCCTGCCTACGTCGTCGCGAACCTTCGCTGACAACAACTCGCCAGGGATCTTCATGAGGTTGCGGGCGTACTGGGGGTAGCGCGTACCGTCCCGCTCTTTGCCGCCCAGGAACTCGCCCAAGACGCGTGCATGCTCCAGGTTGAAGGCCCACAGGGTGTTGCCCCTGATTTGCCATTGGTAGTAGGCGTCGTGCGGCCACCGTAACGTATGTTGCGCTACCAGGTGGCAGGCAGAACACTTGACCACGCCGTCGCTTTCGCTGATGCCGTCCGGCGCGCCGTCCCAAGGCTTTACAGAGGGGTAACGCTCGGCTACGAGCCAGCCTCCCCACTGGTGTAGCGTGCGTTCCTCGCCGGGAGGTGGGCCTTTGGCTGCCGTGTAAAGGTCGAAGGGCAGGTCGTATTTAGCCTTGCCCCCGCACCTGGGACAGCGGATGTTCAACGGCCCCGGTATGTCGCCCATGTAGCTGATTTTCCTCACCCGATTTCTCCTACCGCACGGCCCTTGCGCCGATCCTGCAAGGCGCTGTGTAAAAATCCATGTGTTGCAATCTACAGGACCAAAGCTCCTGTTTGTCATTTCGAACGCAGTGAGAAATCTCGTCCCTCAGCACCCGAGGCCCAAAGACCACCTTAATCCAACTATCCAACATTACAACAAGATAGTTTCACAAGAACGAGCTACGGCCCGGTGAAGGACGAGATTTCTCACTGCGTTCGAAATGACAGAGGGGAGCCTGCTTCCATAATTCAACTTTGACACAGCCCAGGACTGTGCTTTTCCGATGTTGACTGCGCCTGGAGGCTTTGTTATCATACCCCCACCACGACCTTAGCAGTGCGCGACGTCCCATCAAGGCATAAGTTCGTGCCCGTCTTGGTTGTTCGCGACATATCCCCTACCTGGAAGGACCGAGCTAATGGCACCAGTAACAGACCAGATAAAGGCGGAAGACCCCGCTAAGCGCAAACAGTACATAATCGACGTTTTCTGCACCGCCTACAGCGACCTCATGGAGCGCGACCCCGACGCCTGGCGCGGCAAGTACCGCAAGATGGCCGCCACGCCCTTCGCCTTCTACAGAGGCAGCGCCGCGTTGTTCTACTCGGACCTGGCCCGCGACGAAGAGCCGTTCGCCAACGAGCAGACCGGGCGCATCTGGATACAGGGCGACCTGCACGCCGCCAACTTCGGCACCTATATGAACAGCCAGGGCGTGCTCGTGTTCGATGTGAACGACTTCGATGAGGCGTACATCGCCCCCTTTACCTGGGACGTGAAGCGGTTGGTTGCCAGCCTGGCGCTGATAGGCTACGAGAAGGCCTTGAGCGACGATGAGATACGCGAGATGGTCAGGACTGCCGTGCGCTCCTACGTTGAGCAGGTGAAGAAGTTCGCTAGCTCGGAGGCTACGCAGAACTTCGCACTCACCCTGTCGAACACAAAGGGTAAGCTGCTCGAAGTGTTGCGCAACACCCGCCTCAACACCCGCTGGGGGCTGCTCCAACGCTTCACCACGATTGACAACTTCGACCGCCGCTTTATTATAGACCGCTCGACCACGAAAGTAGATGCCGATATGCGCAAGAAGGTGGAGCGGGCGTTCGAGGAGTACTTAACGACCATCCCCGAATCGAAACGGTTCCATCGTGTGAGTTACAACATCAAAGATGTGGTAGCAAAGCGCGGGGTGGGCATCGGTAGCGCGGGGCTGCCGTCGTACAACGTGCTGGTGGAGGGCAACACCCAGGCGCTGGAGAACGACATTATCATCTATATGAAGCAGGCGCAGATCGCGTCGCCCAGCCGCGTGATCGAGGACCAGAACATCAAAAGCTACTTCCAGCACGACGGGCATCGCACTGTGCTCTCGCAGCGCGCCCTGCAAGCCTACGCCGACCCCTGGCTTGGCTATACTACCCTGGATGGTGCGGGGCAGCTAGTGGCCGAGGCCAGCCCCTACGTGGGAGACCTCGACTGGACCGACATCAACGACATGGACGACATACTGGAGCTGCTGGTCTACCTGGGGCAGGCGGTTGCCAAGGTCCACTGTGTGTCCGATGTGGACAGCGACCTCACGCTGGTGCCTTTCTCCACGGACAAGGCCCTCAATGGGGTGCTACAGGGGCAGGAGGAAGAGTTCGTCAATTCCATGTTGCGGTTCAGCGAGGGATACGGCGACGTGGTGCGCGACGACTACCGTTACTTCGTTGACGCCTTCCGCAACCACCAGATAGCGGGGTTGTAGCCGAGCGGAAGCAAAGTAGCTCGGTGACAACTATGTTCGCCGGGCTACTTTGTCTTGTACCTTCCTACCTCTGGTATATCCAGGCTTTGTTGGTGCTCTCTATGTGGTTGTCGTAGCCTCCCACAATTAGCACGCGGCCATCCATCAATGTGGTGGCTGTTTGGTAGAGCCGTGCGGTATCGAGCGCTCCCTGCACTGATGTGAACGCGCCGGACTTAGGGTCGTATAGCTCCACCGCTGTAGCGCCGCCCGCTATCAGTATCTTGCCATCGGGCAGCGTGGCTATGGCATCCCGAAGCTTGAAGCGGGCGGTGCTCATCTGACCCGCGGGGGAGAACGTGCCGCGTGCGGGATCGTAGAGCAGGCTGCTGCCGTAGCGGCCGTTCCAATCGCGGTTGTCGGAGCCGCCGGTGATGAACACCTGTCCGTCCGATAGCAGGGTAGCGGTGTGCTTGTGCCTGGGAAGGGGCAAGGTGCCCGCAGGGGAGAACCTGCCCGACGCAGGGTCGTAGGTCTCGGCATCCGAGAGCACGTCCCTGCCGATGCCCCCGGCGACAATCAGCACTTTGCCGTCTGGTAGCAGAGTCGCGGTATGGGCGCTACGGGCTACTTTCATGCTGGCTGTCAGGGTGAACTTGCCTGTGGAGGGGTCGTACAATTCGGCACTCGACTGCCCTATGCGCCTGCTGAAATCAAAGCCGCCTGCGATGAGCACCTTGCCGTTCTTCAGCAGGGTGGCGGTGGCACCGTCGCGAACCGCGTTCATATCGCCTGTTCGGGTGAAGGTGCCGGTGGAGGGGTCGTACAGTTCGGCGGTGGTCCCACTGCCCGACTCGCCACCCGCTACCAGCACTTTGCCGTTTGGCAGGAGGGTGGCAACGTGGCTGGTGCGCCCCACTGCCATGTTCCCCGTCGGGCTGAAGCTGTTTGTGGCGGGGTCGAATAGCTCGGCGCTACGCTCGTAACGGCCCTCGCGTATCATGCCGCCCGCGATTAGCACCTTGCCGCTGGGCAGCAGGGTAGCGGAGTGGCCGGACCTGGGCACGGACATGCTGGCGGTTGGCGCGACCTTGCCCGCCGATGCTGCCCCATATCTGGCCTGGTAGCGGAAGGTACCCAACTGGGAGAGGAGCACATCGAACGGAGGCTGGTTCTCAGGGTGCAACTCGAACACCGCACGCTCGAAGTACTGCACCGTGTAAGGCTTGCCGTTGAGAGCCGATACCTCTGTGAACTCCTCGGTGAGGGGGAAGCCTTGCTGTGCCAGTCCACCATTCTTGTTCCAGTAGTCGAGGAACTTGCCGCCTACGGTCTTACCAGTCTCGGCGAACTTGCGGGCACCGGCAGCCGTGCTTGCCTTCTGGCCTGGAGCGCCTGCCGTGCCGTACTTGGCCTTGTACTCGAACACTCCCAGCAGGGAGAGGAGCACGTCATTGGGCCTCTGGTTCTCGGTGTGTAGCTCGAACACGGCACGCTCGAAGTACTGTACCGTGTAAGTCTTACCGTCTGTATCGGAGCGTTCCTGCATCTCATTAGTGATGGGGTAGCCCTGCTGAGGGAGGCCGCCGTTCTGCTGCCAGTACTCCAGGAACCTCCCCTTCACCGTCTTGCCTGTTTCCGGGAACGTCTGAGTAGCCGTCTGTCCCGCGACATAGTTCGAGGGAGCAAGCGCGATGAGCAATGCAAGGATGGTGAAACTGGATAGACGAGAGAAGTATTTCATTATGCCTCCTGGAAAGTGTATTTAGCATTGGTACCCCGCTGCTCTGACTTTGGTTCCCAGGTGGCTTCCAAGAATGAGTGCTACGTTGCTTGCCACAGCCTCCGACCGGACAGCATGTCACGCGTGTTGAACGTAGCAGACCTGAGTGCTGCGTGTTCAATAGCATTGCCTTACCACCTTCTTGAGATCCTTCGCTACGCTCAGGATGACAGAGGGGTGGTTGGTTCTACTGTTTGGCTATTGCCCTATCGTGGACGGCTACTTGTTGGGTTGGCCGAGGGTGAAATCGAGGTTGTACTTTGCGTTGAGGGCGTCTATCTGCTCTTTGGTGGGGCCGTTTGGCTGGTGGAAGAGGGCGGAGAGTTCCGCGAAGTAGTGTTCAAGTCCGGCGGGGGTCAGGATGACCAGCATCCTGGCGGGGGTGTCTTCGGCGTTGGCGAAGGCGTGGGGAGTAAGCCTGGGGATGGTGACACACTCGTTGGCGGTGGCGCGTATCTTTTCTTCACCTAGCTTGAAGGTCATCGCGCCTTCGAGTATGTAGAACGACTCCACCTCGTTGCGGTGCAGGTGCAGGGGTGCGCCCGAACCGGGCTGCGCGACGTAATGCGCCACCGAGTAAGCCCCGCCCGTGTCGGAGCCGACGGCCAGGAAGGTCATCAGGTTGCCGCCGAACTCTACCGTCTCACCTGTGCGGGCTAGGGGTGTGGCTGGCACGTTGTCGGTTCCGGCGGTCACGCTATGTCTCGCTCTCCTGGGCCGGGTGCCCTGGTGGTCTTATGGCCGAGGTAGTCAAATCGCAGGGCCCGGAAGCGCCCGAGCGGTACATCATAGCGCTCCCGGTCCCGCTGACTGTTAATCGCATTTGTGCCAGGCTGACTAACGCGAAAATTTCCGTGCTGCCCCTGATCTTCGGGGCAAAAAGAAACTCCCGACGATCTTTCAAGGGATCCTCAGGAGTTCTTGCATCACGAGCAAACGCAATGTGAGATAATCTTAGCAGAAATTGCCTGTCTTGTCAAGAGGGTAGACGGCCGATTTTAGATTAATGTTGCGCGGCTCAGGGGCAGGGGAGAACCTGTTGTGCCGGTATGATCCTGGGCAAAAAGAAACCTCAGACGATCTTTCAAGGGATCCTCTGAGGTCTTTACACCAAGAATGAACCCGGTGCCCCATTATATTAGCAGATACCTTTGGACTTGTCAATAGGTCGGACCAACGAATATTCAGCCAATTTCCTGGGACTTCACCTGCGCGGACGTACCCGTCGCGCCGTTCTGTCGCACCGGGGCGGTTGGCGGGTTGGATTTGGCATCCGCCGCGGGTGCAGCCGCTACGCTTACCGGTTGGAAGGTCACTTCGTGCTTTGCCAGGTTCACCTCGGATACGCGCCAGCCCGCCTCCAGCCACGCCTTCGATTGCGCCTCATTGGGGTTGCTCGACCACCAGCTCTGGTGCTTCCTGGCAGCGGTGGGCAGTGCCCCTCCGAGCAGGGTCTCTATGTCCCGGAAGTTGACTCTTATGCCCAAAGGGTCCTGCTCTTGCCGGCTCAACCATTCCCTTAGAGGGTCGTACCTCTTGCCCGGCACTGCTCCCGCTGTCTGAGCGCGGTCTACGGTGAGCCGCCGCGGGCCTGAGCCGTCGGCCTGGACGGCGCCCGCCCTGGTGGCTAGCCAGTCCACGGCGTACTTGAGGGTGGTGTCCTGGATCTGGTCGGCGTTGCCCCTGAAGTGGGCGAGGATGTTACGCACCTGGCGCACCCGGTCCATGAGGGATGTAAACAGCTCCAGCGGCTCGAACATACCGTTGAACTTGGGCCAATTTTCTTCGTGTTTTATGAGGAATATCAGGTCGGCCATGCTGAGGTGGTTGAACTGCTTCTTCGGCTTGGTGGGGTCTTTCAGGTCGGGGCCGAGCGCCAGGAGGAGGGCCTGGTCCATAGACGCATCGTCGGGGAAGGCGTCACGGGCGCGCAGCCGCAGGGTCACCTCTATGTCCTCTATTCGTATGAGGTCCTCAGAGCGGTAACGAAAAAAGTCGGTGAGGTCTCCCGCGGTAAGCAGGCCCACCGGCTTGCGGCCTTCAACGATAACCGTGGCGCTGTCGTCGGTCCGTAACTTCTCACACGCCTCAAACAGGTCGTCTTCGGGGGTGAGGGGATCAACCCGCACGAGGCAGTGGTCCACCGTCAGATCGAGCAGGGGCACCTGCCCGCCGAGCAGGAAATAGGTCTGGGCAATCGTCTTGTAGGAGATGATACCGAGCAGGTCTCCGTCTGCTTCGATCACGGGTAGCTGGCTGAAGTCGTGCTTCATCATCAGTTGCAGGGCGTCCTTGACACGTGCGCTCTGAGGCACGCAGACCGGAGTAGGACGCCCATCGAGCAGTTGCTTGATCGCGAATAGCATAGTATGTCCTCCAAGAGCTTATGCCAGGAAGGTGTGCCGTTTGTATTGGTGACAAAAGCGCAGCAAGATCCGGCGGTGCGGGTGGCTCATTTTACACTATTCGCGTGTCCAAAGCTACCGTGGACCGGCCCCCAAGCTCACCTGGGGAACGCGCGCTCCAGTTGCTCCCTTTTAGCTTGCAACAACTGGAACGCCTCGCTCCGGCTCCAGTGCAAAGCCTGCCATTCGCGCCAGGCGGGATAATCTTCCATGTACCGCAGCCGGTTCCACAGGATGCGGGTAAGTACGTCGAGCTCCTGGCCCTGTGCGTAGTCGAGCGCGGGCAGCAGGCTGGGTATCGCGTCTTCCGATAGGCCCGCAAGGTAGTAGACATCCAGCTTGCCGGTCGTCCGGTAGCGTTCGAGGTTTTCACGCGCTATGGTGGCGTCGGGATTGGCGAGGTTCAGGGTCGCCAGGAAGCCGAGCGCCGCCACGAACGCCCCAATCGCGAAACGCTTGGGCTTCCACCAGAGCGCCAGCAGCAGCCAGCCGAAAGTCGCCGCCAGCCATAGCTGAAATACCTCCACGTACAGGCGCAGGTGGGTGTATCCATACGCCTGCTGGTAGAGCGACATGCGCCAGTAAGCCGAGGCGAGCAGCACCAGCACCAGGAGCACCATGAGGCTGCCCATGACGTTGAACAGGAAACGCTCTCGCGCGGTGTCGCGCCGTGTAAGGTGATGCAGGCCCAGTATCAGGCCCATCGTGAGCACCGACACGGCCACAAGCTCGAAGAAGCCGCGCCGGGCGTATTCGGCATAGGTAAGGCCCGCCGCGCTGATGTTGCTCTCGCCCCCGAACAGGTACGCGAACTGCACCAGCCCGAACACCAGGAAGAGGCCGCTCACTAACACCAGCACCGTGGTCACCTCCACGAAGCCGATAGATATACGCTGCGGCACGGAGTCCATCCCCGCCTCCCACGGCTCTTCGTCGCCGGACGCTGCTCGCTCCCGCCTGCCCACCGCGTAAGCCAGTCCGCCCGCCAGCACCCAACCGGCGGAGAGCGCGAAAATTAGTTGGGCGAAAAGGTCGCTCATATCAGGCAGGAAGCCGAAACTGAGCAACTCGCCCAGCAGGTGCGCGAAGACCATGTCGGCCGACGAAAGCAGGACGGCGAACACAAGGAGCACCGGGGCCGCCAGCAACACTCCGCGCAGCACCGGCAGCCACCTTGACCGCCGGAAGCCGAGCGGCTGCCTGCCTTGCAAGCTGCTGGGCACTACCTGGAAAGGCAGGGTGAGCGAATGCAGGCTCGCGGCCATCAATGACAGGAAGTAACCAAGGATGCCGAGCCGGTCCAGCCGCCCCGCCGCGTAGAAGTAGGCCAGCAGCGCCAGGAGTCCCATGACGGCGACCACGTTGAGAAAAGTCAGAAAACCGTCCGCCCGAAAGTAGACCATGGCGGCAAAGAAGAAGAGCGGCAGCACGATCCAGAGGTTACGCGTGCGCGGCCGCACGTCCTCTTGCCGCCCCAGCCAGACGAGCACCCCCACAATGCAGCCCACGAACAGGGGCACGGAAATGCCCAGCATCTTCTGGTAAAAGAGTACGTCGAAGGTCATACCCAGTCCCAAACCGGCCATGAGAACGCGAGAGGGTGAGGCGAGGTTGGGCAGCACCCGCATGCTCGACTGGTTGGATGTCGCTGAGGTTGCCGGTGCCGTTGCTGTGACAGCCGGGGCGGGGGTGCTGATGGGGGAGTCGATAGTAAGTTGGCTAGCCATAGGTCTTCCTCCGGGTGAATGGTGCTGCGCGCGGCGAGCGGGCAGGGCGTCCCGCGGGGTGTCCCCAACGTAATATACTCGGCTGCTTCTCACGGTTCGACCCTCCGAGGGCACCTACCTACGCACGTGGGTGCTTGACATCTTCCACTCCACGTAGCGGTGCCCTGCGCCCCACATGGGCTTGCTAACTATCATTCCTCAGGGTTAGCACCTGCGTGCTTGACACCGGCCCCGGCGTCTGATACGCTCGACTCGTGGGGAACGGCACCCCGGTGCCCACATTTTACAGCAAATACATGCTGACTACTAGTCAATTAATTACGGATAAACGAGCACCAATGATAACTATCTTGAAACTGCTGATTGTTGAAGACAACGAGAGATTGCGCACCGCGCTGTCCGAGGGACTGAACGCCACCGAAGCGGTAGACGTGGTACGTGGCTGCGAGAGCGGCGAAGAGGCGATTGCTTACTGCCTTGAGAACAAGCCCGACATCATCTTGATGGACGTGCAGCTCGCGGGGCCGAAGAACGGCATCGAGACGGCGGTAGCCATACGGCGGGAGTTCCCGCGTCTGCCGGTGGTGTTCTACTCGATACAGGATGACGAGAGCTACTACCGCGACTTCCGCCGCTCCGGCATCCTGAGCCACTATGCCTACGTGCGCAAGTCGAACTACCTGCTGCCGCACATGATCCTGCCACTGCTCAAGGACGCGGTAGCGGGGCATAGCTTCATCGACCCGGAGATCGAGTCGCGGGTGCAGGAAGTGCGGCACAAGGACGAGCAGTCGCCTATGTCGCTGCTGGAGCCTAACGAGCAGGCGGTGGCCCGTATGCTGGCGCAGGGGCTGACCAACGAGCAGATAGCCGAGCGCATGGGCTTCCGCGACAAGCGCACCATAAGCCGCACCAACGGGCAGATCTATTGCGCCTGGGGTCTCAACTTCAACAACACCGACGAGAAAGTGGCCCGCACCCGCGCCTCGATCATTGTGAACGCGGGCCGCCTCCTGGCCTGGCGCGACGACGGCACACCCCTGGCGATGAACGAACGGGGTGAGTGGGTGGATTGGGCGGGATAGGTGCTACTGGCTCCGCGAAGTTTGCCTATCTGTGGAGGCTAGGTACTTTATACTCTTGATGATCTATGATATCAGGGCACAGTATGAATACTTTGGCAACTTCTCGGCAGGCATGCGTGAAGCCGAGCGGCTCGCCAAAAAAGCGCGAGGCGTGTAGTCCTGCTACAATGCACGCAAACTACGGGAGGTGCTACATGACTGATGAGGCACGAGAGAGCTTTTTGCGCTCTGCTATTGAGGAACTGAACTCAAGTCCACCAGGCCACGTGGTAGCATGGGCGCCGGGGTGGGTGAAGCTTTTCTTCGCCCAGGGACGCCCAATGACTGAATCAGAACAGCTCGCGTACACGGAGCAACATGGGTACCCACCTCCATCCACTAAGACAACCAGGGAACAAATAGCAGACTTCTGCAAGGCACACGAGTTGCGCCATACGTTCCAGCCTGATGGTGGCGTCCTATTGTGGCGCGAAGCCCGCGGCTGATGGACCCCTATGCACCCCGCGCTACTATAGCAGGGCTTATGTTACAGGATCCATTTACAAGCGACATTGGTGATGGAACCTGTATGCACACCTTGTAAGACCGCGAAAGCATTAATCACTTAGCAGACCCACGAAAACCCTGAGCCTGTGAGCAAGTGCCGCTTGCGACTATGTGGCGCTGTCATAGAGTGTTACCTTTTGAGTAGTAGGAACAAACAGAATTAATTGCCATATTTTGATATAAGCTAATCCGCCAAATTGGTAAGGAAGCTAATCCCTAGAACAGGCATGATATGACCTTTGACCACCTGCTGAACCCAACCGTCCTGCTGACATGGGCTGCTATGTCGGTGTCGCTATTCGACACTGTGCTGCTGCTGTGGTTGGGGCTGACGGTGTTGTTGAACGCCGAGCGCAGGACCTGGGGCATCTGGGTGGCGGGGCTGGGGTTGCTTAGCGGGGCGGTCTTCTTCATCAGCCACTCGGCCATGCTGGGTCAGGGCCTTACCTACGTAAGCTGGGGCATGGACTTCTGGTGGCATGCCGGTTGGGTGCCCGTGCTCGCCTCACCTTTCGCCTGGTATGTCGTGATGCTCTGGTACGCGGGCTACTGGGACGATCCTCACTCGGCGTTGCGGCGCAGGCAGCGGCCCTGGCTCATTATCGTGAGCCTGCTGGCGTTCGGGATGTCGGCCTTCTTGACCTTTGCCAATCCGCTGCCGTCCTACTGGCAGCTTGCGCAGCGCAATCTCTCCACGCCCTACTCGTACAACGGCGTGCCGATGCTGATGATAGCGTTCCCCGTGTACATGGTGCTGTGCATCGTGCTGTCGATGGACGCGCTGCGCAAGCCCGGCCCCACGGGCAGGCTCATGGGTGAGGTGGCGAGGGAGCGGGCGCGGCCCTGGCTGGTGGCGACGGCGGGTGTGCTGTTGCTGGTGAGCGTGCTGGTCACCTGGGCGATGGTGTGGATAGTGCTCCACGTGCGCGAAACGCCCTTCTACAACCTCCCCGCCAACGTTCCGCCGGAAACCCTGCTGAATACCATCGCGCTGTTCGACCTGCTGATAGCGGCCCTCATCGGGGTGTCCATCGTGCTGCTCGGGCAGGCGGTGGTGGCTTACGAAATCTTCACAGGCAAGGCGTTACCCCGCAGGAGCTTGCTATTGCAGTGGTGGAGCGCGGTCGTGCTCGCTGGAGGCTTCAGCACGCTTATCGGCTACAGTCTGACCGTGGCTACCCACCCCATCTACAGCCTGGTGCTGGCTACCATCTTGATGGTCGTCTTCTACGCCGTCTTTAGCTGGCGTTCCTACGTCGAGCGCGAGCGGTACATGGACTTGCTCAGGCCCTTCGTCACGGGCCGCAGCCTCTACGGCGACCTGCTGGACCAGTCGGGTGCCGCTGCTACCTCGCAACAGTTGGAGATTGCCGGGCCGTTCAGGGTGCTGTGCGGGGAGGTGCTACGTGCCAAAGTGGCTTACCTGGCGGCGTTGGGCCCGCTGTCGCCGCTGGTTGGACCGCCGCTCGTGTACCGGGCGAGCGAACAGAAAGACGGCAAGTCCCAGGTTGAGGGGCACGCGCAGCTTCCGTTGGCGGACCTGACGCCGCAATTTACCTCTCCCCAGGTAATGTGGGTGCCGGTTGACCCGCAGCGTTTCGACGGGACGAGCCTGGCCGTGCCACTATGGAGCGAGCGGGGCCTCATCGGGGTGATGCTGCTGGGAGAAAAGCGCGATGGCGGCCTCTACACGCAGGAAGAGATAGAGATCGCCCGTGCCTCCGGCGAGCGTATGGTGGACACGCAGGCGAGCGCCGAGATGGCCCGCCGTCTGATGAGTCTGCAACGCCGCCGCCTCGCCGAGAGCCAGGTGCTCGACCGGCAGGCCCGCCGGGTGCTCCACGACGACGTGTTGCCCCTGCTCCATACCGCCATGATAGCCCTCAGCAGCCGCAAGGCGCGAGTTCCCGCAATGGGGGATGATAACCCGGCTGCTGTGCTAGAAAACCAGGACAGCGGTCCCATTAATGGGTATAGCGCGGAGCAAGACGCACTGGCCCAGCTTGGCGATGCTCACCGCCGTATATCCGATTTGTTGCGCGATATGCCTTCGGGTGCGGCTCCCCAGGTGGCGCGGCTGGGGCTGCTGGGTGCGTTGCGCAAGGCGGTGGACGAGGAGTTTGCGGGGGCGTTCAACAACGTGACCTGGCAGGTAGAACCGGAGGCCGAGCAGCAAGCGGGAGAAGTCGCGCCACTGGCAGCCGAGGTGCTGTATTACGCGGCGCGGGAGGCCGTGCGAAACGCCGCGCGCTACGGCCGGGGCGGCGACCCCGCGCGGCCCCTCCACTTGAAGGTAGCCACTCGAACCAAAGGTGGCCTGGAGTTGGCCGTGGAAGATGATGGGGTGGGCATGGCAGCCTCGGTACGGGAGAGCGGTGGCAGCGGGCAAGGGCTGGCGCTGCATAGCACCATGATGGCCGTGGTGGGGGGTTCGCTGGCTACGGAGAGCGTGGTGGGTAAGTACACACGGGTCACCCTGTCGCTGCCCGAGGTGTGAGCGGGTATGTCCTAGCGCCCGTCCAGCGTGATTTCCCCGATGCCGCTTTCTACCGTCACGTCGAGTTTGTAGCGCGACTTAATGCCGTTGGTGTAAGACTCACCATCCAGGGAGAGACCGTGGGCGGTGACTTTACCGAGGCCCCCGGTGACGGTGACGCGGGTTGACATGTGGTCGCCCAGCTTCAGCGTCAGCTTGCCCAGGCCCCCGGTGATATGCGCGTCCACGTTGCTGGTGTAGTCGCCGCTCAGGTCGGCCTCCACGTTGCCCGCGCCCAGGTCCATCCGCAGGCCGCTAATCTTGAGGTTGGAGAGGTCTATCCGAGCATCCCCCAGGCCCAGGTGGAAGTCGAGGTCCAGGGGCACCTGGTTGCCAAGCCTGATCTCCCAGTCGTACACGGTGCTCCCGTTGGAGGGGGGCAGGTTGTTCCGGTCCACGGGCTGCACAATCGAGAGCGTGCCGGGCGTGCGATTCACGTCATAATTGATTTCCGGCCGCCAGGAAGGCACGTTGTACTGGAAAGTTGCCTCCATCAGCTTGTTTGTGCCGTCAGTCAGGTCCAGGTGGGCAGTAGCTGTGTCGATGCGGACCCCGGCTGCGGTGGCCGTGCCATGCTCTATCGAGTCGCGCGCGGTCTGAATAGCGCCCACGGTGCTTTCCGCTCCACATCCCGCGAGCGCCAACACCAGCACGAGACCCAGGAGCCACGCGAGCGGGGCTGCCCTACCGCCTCCCGCTTTCATCGGGAGGTCACCTTAGATAGACCGCTTCGCATACGCGACGAGTTCCTCCACAGTAAAGCCTGGATAGATAAGCGGGTGCGGTTAAATGGGCGCTTGCACTCCGAGGGAGAAGGCTCACCGCCTCTTCCTGGGTGACGAAGGAGCAAGGGGGTGGTAGTTCGCCCGCTACTCACAGTATACACCACGGTCAGGAGCGACAAGTGTTTTCATGCACTGACTTTGCGGGCACGGAGTATAAAATACACCCAGGCCATATTAACGGGCCTGGGTGTGTGCTAGGAAGTCGCGGAGGGCTGGCTGTTAGTACCTGGGCAGCGAGGGGTCCACGTCCTCGGCCCAGGCGTTGATGCCGCCGCGCAGGTTCCACAGCTTGCGGAAGCCAAGCTGTCTCAGTTCGTTGACGGCGCGGGCTGAGCGGGTGCCTCCCTTGCAGTAGACCACCATCTCGTCGGCGGTACTGAGTTCGTGGGCGTGGGCCGTCACCTGGTTCACCGGGATGAGCTTCGCGCCTTCCAGGTGGGTGATATCCCACTCGTGAGGCTCGCGCACGTCGAGCAGCACCAGCTTCTGCCCTGCGTCGAGGCGGGCCTTGAGGTCGCGGGGGGAGATGTCGAAGTCGGTCTCGCCGCGTTCGGCCTGGGGGTTGATGCCGCAGAACACCTGGTAGTCTATCAGCTCGGTGACGGTGGGGTTCTCGCCGCACACCGGGCACTCGGGGTCTTTGCGCAGGCGCACCTCGCGGAAGCGCATATCGAGCGCGTTGTACAGCATCAGGCGGCCAATCAGCGGCTCGCCAATGCCCAGCAGCAGCTTGATAGTCTCGGTGGCCTGTATGGTGCCAATGGTGCCAGGGAGGATGCCCAGCACACCACCCTCGGCGCAGGAGGGCACCAGGCCCGGCGGGGGTGGCTCAGGGTAGAGGCAGCGATAGCATGGCCCGTGCTCGGCCCAGAAGACCGACGCCTGTCCCTCGAACCGGAAGATCGAGCCGTAGACGTTCGGCTTGCCCAGCAGGACGCAGGCGTCGTTCACCAGGTAGCGCGTGGGGAAGTTGTCGGTGCCGTCCACGATTACGTCGTAGGGGCGGAATATCTCCAGGGCGTTCTCCGAGGTGAGCGGGTACTCGAAGCTGTCCACCCGCACGTTCGGGTTGATGTCGAGGATGCGGGCCTTGGCGCTCTCCAATTTGGGCGTGCCGATGCCGGAGGTGCCGTGTATCACCTGACGTTGCAGGTTCGACTCGTCCACCACGTCGAAGTCCACGATGCCGATGCGTCCCACGCCTGCTGCCGCCAGGTACAGGGCCAGAGGCGAACCAAGACCGCCCGCGCCTATCAGGAGCACGCTGCTCGCCTTGAGCTTCTTCTGGCCTTCAAGCCCCACTTCCGGCACGATGAGGTGGCGGCTGTAGCGGCGTATCTCAGCGTGGGACAGGGTCTGCTCCTCGCCGCCCGTGGCTACAGGCGGGGGAGGGGAGTCGAGCACGGCGCCGGACGCACCGCCCGCGATGGCCGGGATGATGGAGATCGTGTCGTTGTCGCTGACGGGGGTAGCGCCCTTCTGGAGGTAGCGCACGTCGTCCTCGTTGAGGTAGATGTTGACGAAGTTGCGCAGCTTACCGCTCTCGCTATAGAGCTGCCTGCGCAGGTCAGGGTAGCGAGTTGAAAGCTCCTGCAACACTTCGTCTATCGTGCCGCCCTGCAACGATACCTCGCTCTGCTGCCCGGCGTACTGGCGCAGGGCCGTAGGTATGAGAATAGTGGTCATGTGTAATGTTCTCCTTGTGTGGTTGGACGATGGACGATGGACGATGTGGGTCTCCTATCGTCCATCGTCCATCGTCTATCGTCCGGCTAAAAGCTTATATCTGTAAATGCGAAACCTATAGTAAATCGTGCAGCCCACGCAGTACCCGGCAAGAGCTACGCTGGCGGCAACCGCTACCATGAGGGCCAATGCCCAACCGAGCGCGGCCGCTCCGAAGAGGAAGGCCACCTGGGCCGAGCCTAGCAGTACTACCGCTATTGAGTTGTTGAACCGCATCAGGCGGCGGTCCACACCGGGTGTGCCTTTTTCCGTGCCGGGCAGAACGCGTTTGCCAAGCTGGAAGATGAGGCTGCCACGTTGCCCGTACAGTACCGCCGGGACCAGTATGAGGAACAGCGCCGTGGTGAATAGCGGCTGTTGCAACACCAGGCCACCGACAATTCCGAGTACCAGGGTCCAACGGTTGAGATTTACGATGGGCTGCGGTATGTCGTCCTCGCAACCTTGTGCGTTTACTTGCCGGTCCTTGCCAATCGCGCTCATAACTCTCCCTCCAATTAGTGCTCTCTCTTTACGTCCTGCTCGTCGCACTTACTTCTACTTCTACTTCTTCTTCGTCATAGGCGCTGCGGTCTTCTCGCAGTTTCCAGGCCCGTATGTCGGCGGCCTTACCTTCCTGGATGGAGACGATGACGTAGCTCCAGGTGGTCCAGGCGGCGTGGTCGCGGTCGTACTCCGAGGGGCGGGCGGGAGCGTTCGGGTGGGAGTGATATACACCCAGCACGTCGAGGCGGTCGTGTCGTGCCAGCCGCTCGGCCCGGAACATGTCGGCTGGGGTGATAAGGAAGCGGTGGTACTGCTCGTCCTGCTCGAAAGAGTTCTCTATCGGCATCGTCAGGCGGATAACGCGGCGGTCGCCTTCGTCCTTGCCGAGCAGGATGCCGCATACCTCGTTCGGGTAGCCGCCCTCGCCGTGTTGCACTATCGAATCGCGTGCGCAGTCGTCCAGGTACAGTGTCATTCTTCAGTCCTCTTACTGTTATTCGTTAGCCGTAGCTTGCGTATTTGTCGCGCCCACTGCCGCCCGGAGCGCCTGGTCAATGTCTTCTATAACGTCCTCTATGTCTTCTATGCCCACCGACACCCGTAACAGGCCCGGCGTGATACCTGCCCGCTTCAGTTGAGCAGGTGCCCAGTCCCGGTGGCTTGAGATAACGGGGTAGGACACCTCGGTGTAAACGTCGCCCAGTGTGGTGGCGGGTATCACCAGTTCCAGCGAGTCCATGAACCGTAGCACCTCCCCCTTGCCCGCACCCGCTATCTCGAAGGCCAGCATAGCGCCCATGTACGGTGCAGTGAAGAGGCGCGATGCTACCTCGTGCTGCGGGTGGTCGGGCATGCCGGGGTAATGCACCCTTGATACAAGAGGGTGCTGTGCGAGCCATCGCGCCAGAGCAGACGCGTTCTCGCACTGCTGCTTGACCCTCACGACCAGCGTCTTGACGCCCCGGATGGTGAGGTATGCCTCGAAAGGCCCCGGAACGGCACCCGCCAGCCTGGATATCTGCCGGAGGGTAGGCTCTAACTCCAGGTTGGAAATCGAGACGTGGCCGCCCGTCACATCGCCGTGACCGCCAAAGTACTTGGTGTCGCTGTGCATCACGATGTCCGCACCGAGCGCCAGTGGCTGGATTATGGGTGGAGGTGTGAAGGTAGCGTCAACGATAGTCAGTACGCCCAACGAGCGGGCAAGCTCGCACAGCCGGGGCACGTCAGCCACTTTGATGAGCGGGTTGGAGGCGGTCTCGAACAGCATGGCGCGGGGGCGCGGCTCGGTGCGAAGGGCCTGCTCCACAGCCTCAAAGTCGGTCATATCCGCGAAGCTGGTCTGCACGTCGAACTGTCCGAACAGGGTAGCCAGCATCGTATGGCTCGCGCCGTAAAGGTCGCTGCCTGCCAGGACCGTGTTGCCCGGCTCCAGCTCGCACAGCAGGAACGCCGCGTGCAGTGCGGCCATGCCGCTCCCGAAAGCCACGCTTGCCGCCGCGCCATCGAGGGAAGCCAGAGCCTCCTCCAGCGCGACCACCGTGGGGTTGGCGTAACGGCCATACACGTAGCCGGGCTGGGTACCTCCCAGCACCTCGTCCAGGGTAGCGGCGTCGGGGCTGAGGAAGGTGCTGCTGGCGTAGATAGGCACGTTGGAAGGCTGGGCGCCACGCAGGTCTACGTGCGACCCGGCATGCACGGCCCTGGTGCCTACACCCCTCTTGCTCTTGCGTTCGCTCTTACGCTGGTCCTGGCTCGAGCTCACTATTCGCCGTCCTCGCGCTCGTCCCAAAAAGTGTCTTGCAGGTAGCGATTGCCTCCATCGGGCAACACCGTCACCACCACGCCCGAACGCAGCGACCGTGCCACCCGCACAGCAGCCAGCACGCCCGCGCCGCCCGACGGCCCGGCCAGTATGCCCTCATAGCGGGCGAGGTCGCGGGTCATGGCCTGGGCCTCCTCGGTGCCCAGCATGAGGCTCTCCTCGGCCAGGTTGGGGTCGTAGATGCTGGGCACGAGGGCTGACGGCATGTGCTTCATCCCTTCAAGGCCGTGAAAAGCGGCGTCGGGTTGCACCTCCACTATGCGGATGCCGGGGTTGTAGTGCTTGAGGCGGCGGGACGTGCCCATGAAGGTGCCGCTGGTGCCAACTACTGCCACGAAGTGGGTAACTCGCCCGTCGGTCTGCTGCCAGATTTCGGGGGCGGTGCCGTAATAGTGGGCCTGCCAGTTGGCGGGGTTGTTGTACTGGTCGGGGTAGAAGTAGCGGTCCGGGTGCTCGGCGTAGAGGCGGCGGGCCTCTATAATAGCTCCGTCGGTGCCGTCCGCCTTGGGGGTATCGATGATGGTAGCGCCGTATAGCTTCAGCAGCCGCTTCCGTTCGGGGCTGGCCGACTCGGGAAGGCAGATCTCCACCCTGTAGCCCAGGGCAGCACCTATCATGGCGTAGGCGATGCCGGTGTTGCCGGAGCTTGCATCCAGGATCGTCTTGCCCGGCGTGAGTAGATCCCGCCGCTCGCCGTCTCGGACCATGTAGAGGGCCGCGCGGTCTTTCACCGAGCCGCCGGGGTTGAACCACTCGGCCTTGGCGTGCAATTCGACGCTCTCGGCCAGGCCGTACTTCTCCTCGATGCGTGCAAGGCGTAGCAGGGGCGTGTTGCCTATCTGGGCAACGACGTCTTCTCGACCCGAGCGTATTAGTGTGGATGCGGATGTTCTCGTTAGAAGCTCCAATGTAGCCTCCGGTAATATCTTGGAAACAAAAAAGGCCGACCATTCCGGTCAGGCCCCATGATGTAGCTGCTGGTTGCTGATTACCATGCAGCGTCATTGCTGTAGGGTTAGTGTCACACGTGGGGAGCCGGACCGTCGCAAGCTGAGGCCGCGCAACAACAGGGCGCAGCCTGACCCATACAGGCGCAGTCCTTGCTGGTGCTGGCCGAAAATAGCTGTGCGATTCTCATGTCCGGGGTGTTGGTCATCGTCTGTTATACGGTCCGCCACGCAAAATAGTTTAGGTACTAACTATTATACCAACCGAGTCAAGTACGCACAACCGTCCATGTATCAGGTCTGGAGCATCTTGTTTCATTGTTCGCCCGATCTTGCTCCAAGAGCTTTGATTGCTACTGGATATGAGTGAAAAGGAGGGCAAGGAAGACGATCTACTTTCTTGAGTGCTGGCCTCCCCATTCTCGCCTGCAAGGCTGTTCGTCCGGTACTGCAATCAGAGGATAGATGGCGCGTATGATCTTCAGGCACGCCTACTAGCGTCACGTACTGGCTCTGCTTGTTTGGACACTCCGCTGTGCGCGTCCAGCTTGCACATGAATCTCTGCTTTGCTATACTGCGACCAGCCGTTGGCCGCAATCCTGTGTTCGCGTGTTTTGTTACTATAGGGTTTGAGGCAGATAACCAACTGGCGGCTATCCGAATCGTGATCGAGGGGAGTCATTTAAGTAAGAATGAGTAAAACAGCAGTCATCATTGGGGTATCTTCGCAAGATGGATCCTACCTGGCAGACCTTTTGTTAGAGAAGGATTATAATGTCGTTGGAACGATCCGGCGCAGCACAACTACTGTTAGGGATAATATCAAGCACTTGCAGGGTAAAATACAGGTAGAGGCTGCCGATCTCATAGATAGTGAAAGTCTGGTTCACGTCATCAAATTACATAAGCCAGACGAAGTCTATAACATTGCAGCGCAATCCGTACCTGCTGATAGCTGGACCCATCCGATGTATACGGGCGAGGTCACCGGACTGGGTATTGTCCGGGTCCTTGAAGCAGTCAGGCAGCATGCTCCGGATGCACGGGTATACCAAGCCACAAGCCGAGAGATCTTTGGCAACATTGAAGCGGAGTCTGCGGACGAAACAACGCCTGTTGATGCGAATAATCCTTATGGCATCGCCAAAGCATATGCTCACATGATGGTCCGATCTTACCGCGAATCCTATGGGCTATTTGCTTGCAGTGGCATCCTGTTCAATCACGAGAGCCCTCGTAGGAGTTTGCACTTCGTAACGCGAAAGATAACTGCGGCCGTAGCCTGCATCCAGAACAAGGTTTTGAATCCCCCAATAGACGAGCTAGGTCGCCCGTTGCTGGGGCAAGGCGGTAAGCTGCACCTTGGGTTATTAGGAGCAAAAAGAGATTGGGGTTATGCAAAGGAATACGTAGAGGCCATGTGGCTGATGCTACAAAACTCCACGCCCAAGGACTATATAATCGGAACGAACACCACCCACACAGTCGAGGACGTGTGCAGAATTGCATTTGAGCATGTTGATATGGATTGGCGAGACCACGTTACAACTGATGAACAACTACTCAGGCCCACCGAGATCAGGGAACTAAAAGGCGACTATGCACTCGCAAAGAAGGAGTTAGGGTGGGAGCCTAAAATCTCTTTTGAAGCGCTCATCAAGCTGATGGTGGACGCTGACCTGGAGAGATTCACGAACCATTAAAGCCCTTTAGTGCCCGAACGATCAAGAAGAAGGCTATTCTTGACTCTCGGTGCCATGAGGCCGGTGGCGAGCCACTCTGAAGTTCCAGAGGAGGTTGAGCCTCCATTACTAGTCACCGGCATTGCTCCAAAGACCGCAAAATCATTACAAAATCTCCAATTGCCCGCTCTTGCGCGCAAAGCTAAGCCTATGGGAGAAGATGCGCTGCGCCAGGAGAGCATTGTACTGCTATGCCAAATTCTGCAAGGATCAGAGGTAACATCTCTACAAAGTGCCTTCCATCCAACAAACCTCTGACAGCCAACAATCCATTGGTAATGGGCATCAAGTGAACGTCCGCTATTTATCGGATAGCTTCTAGCCGATTTAGATATGGCAGGTGGATAGGCCACGCTTCTCCAGGTACTGCTGGTGGTACTCCTCGGCAGGGTAGAACTGTGACGCCGCCTCGATTTGCGTGACTATGGGCCTGTTGTACTGGCCGCTGCCGTCGAGTGCGAACATGGAGGCGCGGGCGGCGGCTTCCTGCTCAGGGGTGTGGAAGAAGATGGCCGACCTGTACTGCGTGCCTATGTCAGGACCCTGGCGGTTCAGGGTGGTGGGGTTATGGTTGTCCCAGAAGACCGTCAATAGGTCGTCGTAGGAGACTCTGGCAGGGTCGTAGACGACTTCCACCACCTCGGCGTGCCCGGTCCTCCCGGTGCAGACGTCGCGGTAGGAGGGGTTCTGGTACTCCCCACCGCTGTAACCTACGGAGGTCGAGATGACGCCCTTGATCTGGCGAAACGCTGCCTCTACACCCCAGAAACAGCCCGCTCCGAATGTTGCCTTTGCATTGTCCATTGTGTTGCTCCTATCTTCTGTATCTTATCAGCTAATGGCGAATTCCGTGTATCCCACGATTATCTTACGTAGCGCCGTTGGCTGCGGTCTTCTTCTCCAGCTTGAGCGACGCGGAATTGATGCAGTAGCGAAGGCCGGTCGGCGCGGGGCCGTCATCGAATACATGGCCGAGGTGGGCGTCACAGGTGCTGCATAGCACTTCGGTGCGGCGCATCCAGAAGCTGTTGTCCGAGTGTGTATCGACGTTCTCCTCCGCGAGGGGTGCGTAGAAGCTGGGCCAGCCGGTGCCGGACTCGAACCTGGCGTCCGAGCTGAACAATTCAGCGCCGCAGCACACGCATTTGTAGACGCCCGCGTCCTTGTTGTGGGCGTACTCGCCGGTGAAAGCCCGTTCGGTGCCCTTCTGGCGGGCGACCCGGTATTGCTCCGGCGTTAGCTGCTGCTTCCACTCTGCATCGGACCTGACTACTTTGCTTTTCATTATTATGCCTCCCGATGTTATTGGTCGTAAACCCTCACCAACATTGTATCTCATAAACGTTACGAGAAGATTTCGCGGATTTCTCCTGTGTTACAGTTTCCGGTTGTACGCCGAGCGTTCCAACCCTGTGTATCCAGCCACATCCCTACAACAAGCGACTGTATACTGCCCATGTGGCCGGTAACTTGCTAGCGGATGTACGGGAGGGCGCGGTTCGTGGGAATGGGCCATCTCAGTTCGACAGGAGCATTGCGAGCGAATATGGACGTTAAGGACTTCGGCTTTACACGCGACGAAACCTACTCCCAGCAAGTCGAGCAATACCTGAACCCGCTGCCGCGCTCGGTGGTACGCCCCGGCGAGGTGGAACTGCTCGACGGTGAATGGCGGTTCGAGCTGGACCCTGAGGACCGAGGACTGCGCGAGGAGTGGTTCAAGGGGCACGACTACAGGCGCACGGCCAACTGGCCTTCGACCATTGAAGACTACATGGCTAAGGCCGCCGATCAGGTCAGGATCACCGGGCCGCTCACCCAATACACCCCCGAGAACGTGGTGGCCTGGTACGAACGCGACTTCATCATTCCCGAGCCGTGGCTCCGTGACCCCGAGCGCATCGTGCAGCTTACCTTCGGGGCGTGTGGCTACGAAACGCGCGTGTGGCTGAACGGCATGCAACTGAGCACGATAGAGGGCGAGGCGGTGCACTACGGCGAGTACACGTCCTTCAGCTACGAGTTGCCCCCTGAGCTACTGCGGCCCACGAACCGCCTCACCGTGCGCACCGCCGACACGCTTGACGCCGAGATTACCCGTGGCAAGCAGGAGTCGCGCGTCTACAAGCGGGGTGGCATATGGTACCAGACGATCAGCGGCCCCGTGCGTAGCGTCTGGATCGAGCCGGTGATGCTCAACAGGCTGCGCTCGCGCCTTGAGGTCATCGCCAGCATCGAGGACCGGCTGGTGGAGTTCGTCGTCACCACGCGCACCGCCACGCCGGGCACCTACAACCTGCGCCTGGTGGTCACCTCGCGTGAGGCAGCCATGCCCCCGGTTGTGTCCGAGTTCCAGTTGGAATTGGCGAAGGGTGTGAAGCGGCAGCGGCTGGTGATGCACCTGCCGGACGCGCGGCTATGGTCGCCTGACGAGCCGAACCTGTACCAGCTCACGGCACAGCTTACGACGCCCGGTGGCGACATATCCCAGATAGCCACGCACTTCGGCCTGCGCCGGATAGAAGCGCGGGGGCGACACATCTACCTCAATAACCGACAGACCTACCTTGATGGCATCCTCTACCAGCCGGGCACGTCCACCTACGAGCAGATCGCCAGCCACATGCACGCGATGAAGGCCCTGGGCTGCAACCTGGTGCGCGTGCATATCGCCGGTATCGACCCGCGCATCTACGACCTGGCCGACGAGGTGGGCGTGCTGCTGTGGGTGGAAGTGCCCAGCCCCCACGTCTCGACGCAGCGCAGCCGCGACAACCACTGGGCGGAGCTAATGCGGATGCTGCCCATCGTCTGCTCGCACCCCTCGGTGGTGATCCTCTCGCTGTACAACGAGGACTGGGGCGTGCAGGACATCCAGTTCAACGCCCTCACCCGCGAGTATATAGCGCGGACCTGGGCTTATCTCAGGGTGAACTACCCGCAGCTACTAGTGGTGGACAACGACGGCTGGCGGCACGTCTCGACCGAGGGCAGGGTGGAGTCGCACCTGCTGACGGCGCACATCTACAGGCAGGAGCTTGGCGAGTGGCAGGAGTGGCTCGACCGCCTGGCGGGCGGTGAAAACGAGGGCGTGGCCCCGCATCCGCTGGTGGTGGGCGACCCCTTCTTCTATCGCGGGCAGATCCCGCTGGTGGTGAGCGAATGGGGCGGTTTCGGCTTCTCAGAGTACGGCGGCTCGGAGCAAATGTCGGAGCGCATCGAGCAAATAGAGGCGTTCAAGCACGAGCTGCGGCAACGCCCCATAGCCGGGGACGTGTACACGCAGGCTACCAGCATTGAGGACGAGGTTAACGGCCTGATCGACCCGGCCACCGGAGACCTGCTCGTGCCGGAGGGGCTGCTCTACTCGTCCCCTCAGAGCAGCCGAAATGGCGAGTCTGCTGAATAAGGAAGCAGACTCGCCCGCTGTACGTGGCGGGTCCCAATGTGCCGACCTGGGTCAGCCAGGAATATTCGGCAAGTGCGGCACGCGGCGGATCTTCACTATAAGCGCGCTCCTGCCTCTGATCCCTCCGAACTCGGCAAAGATATCCTCTACTCTTACCGTGTCCTGTCGGTCTGCGCCAGGAAGCGGCTCGATATTCCTAATAGCATCCTGAAGTGCCTCCTCAAAGGAGAAACTGTCAGAGCGCCCGAGTGCTACCGCGCCTCCGTGTCCTCCCCGCTTGGAAGCATCTCCGGACTGACCTCCATCCTGACCTCCATCCTGACTTCCTTCGGCTTGCTCGTCCTGATAGCTCATTGTGCTGTCCTCCTATTTCGCTAATGTGGGATGACGGTCCACCAGTCGCCAGAAGTTGACCTACGCAATGGGTAAGCCTCTCAATTGAGTAGCACGCATGATACAACTTGCGCCCACGCGTGTCAAGTTCAACTCGTCTTACAGGTCCAAAGCGCGTTGTAAATGCCTTGTATGCCAGCCAGCACGTGAAACTGCTTCCGGTCTCTATAGCGCCCAACTAGCGACGCCCATATTTCCACACAATGCACATGTGGCGGGCCGTTGACTCCCGATATACCATCCTATATAATGCTCGGCTATCAGGGGCGGACGGAGCGGTCTGCCGCCGCGAAGACGTAACGGGGACGCTCGCACGATGAGGTGATGCTGATGGGACTCGACCCTGTAGCATGGCGCCTATTTGCCTGTTCCTGGCGCTGCCGCAATCTGCAACAGTAAGCGGCCGGGAGTATTGGCGTTTCCGGCTCAGGCGCGAAAGGAGGGTGCGCAAGCTCGGCGGGGGAACAGCACTCGGTGGGATTCCGGTGAGGCGCAGTGGCCGGAGCTGCATGAGAATGCGAGTTGTCGGAGCGCATAAGGAGTAGGAGGGCGCGGATGTCAGCTATAGAAACTAGCGCGGGCCCGGTAGCCGAAGAGTCGGGCTTCTCGCGGTACTTTGAACTGTCACGCTACAACGTCACGATAGGCAGCGAGATCATGGCCGGGGTGACCACCTTCCTGGTTATGGCCTACATCGCCTTTGTAAACCCGGGCATCTTGACTGCGGTGCCCGATTCGACCGGGTTCAAGCTCGATTTCGCAGCCACTGTCACGGCCACCTGCTGGGTGGCTAGCTTCCTTTGCATCCTGATGGGCGTGTTTGCTCGCAGGCCGTTTGCAATGGCCCCCGGTATGGGCCTCAACGCGGTGGTCACTTTCCAGTTTGTGGCCGCGCAAGGGCTAACGTGGTCGCAGGCGTTCGGCATCGTGGTGCTCGAGGGCATAATTATCACGCTGCTGGTGCTGACCAAGTTTCGCCAGGCGATACTCGACGCCGTGCCGATGGACCTCAAGCGTGCCATCGCCGCCGGTATCGGCCTTTTCATCCTTTATATCGGCCTCAACCAGGGCGGGTTCGTGGCGGGCAACCCGGTCTATGCGTCAGACCCCACGGCACCCCCTGTGCAGCTTGGCAACTTCGGCACGCAGACTATACTCGTGTCGGTGTTTGGCGTGCTCTTGACCGCCTGGCTGCACGCCCGTAAGAACCGTGCGGCCATCCTGATTGGCATCCTGGGGGCAACCGTATTCGCTATCGTGCTCAATTACCTCAACGGTGGCGCACTTTACCAGAATGGCATAGCTCAACTGCCGGGCATGCCGGTAGCCGTGCCCACGCTGCCTCACTTCTTCGGCCTCGACTTGAGCGCCTTTACCGCGCGAGGCCCCATTACGAGCAGCCTCGACACCTTCTCGATCATGTTGAGCGACTTCTTCGACACGATGGGCACCTTCGTTGGGATAGCCCTGCTCGCGGGGTTCCTCACCAAGGACGGCAAGCTGCCCAACGTGGAGAGGCCGTTGCTGGTCGACTCGGTCGGTCCGGTGGTGGGTGGGGCGTTCGGTGCCAGCAGCGCCACGACCTACATCGAATCGGGCGCGGGTGTGTCGGCGGGCGGGCGCACCGGACTGGTCGCCATAACGGTGGGCGTGCTCTTCCTGCTCGTGCCGTTCCTTACCCCGGTCATCGGTGTCGTGCCTCCGCAGGCCACGGCGGCGGCGCTCATCATGGTCGGCTTCTTCATGCTGCAAACGCTGAAAGAAGTGGACTGGGGCAACTTCCGCGAAGCCTTCCCGGTGCTCATCACCATGATAACCATGCCACTCACCTACAGCATCACGAACGGCATCGGCTTCGGCTTTATACTCTTCGTCCTCATGTCGCTCTTCACCGGCGCTGCCCGCAAAGTGCACTGGCTCATGTACCTGTGCGCCGCGGCCTTCCTCCTCTATTTCCTCTCCGTGCCTCTGCGTCACTGGCTAGGCGTAAGTTAAGAGACGGAAACGCCAAGACGCCAAGACGCGGAGAACGCGCCAAGGGCGTTAAGGTTTTGAGAGTAGGAAGAGGACCAGAGTACCTGATGTTGTACTCTGGTCCTTTAACTTGAATAACACTCCTTAACTTGGCGTGGTCCTTGGCGTCTCCGCGTCTTGGCGTTTCCGTCTCCTTCCCCGCCTGTTTGGGTGGTTGAAAGTAACGGCATCTACGTGTAGAGTAGGGGCTGGAGGTGGGTCTTAGATGGATGGGTTCAGCGGGGAAGGGTTTGTACTGATCCTGGCGCTTATCGGCGTGGTCATTATGATCGCGGCGCTTATATCGGGGTTGATAGAGCGCAGCAACCTGCCGCAGGTGGCCGTGTTCCTGACGCTGGGGGCGGTGCTCGGCGCGCCGGGGCTGGGCATGGTGAATATCACGCTCGACTCGCCGGTGCTGCGGGTCGTGGCTACCCTCAGCCTGACGCTGGTGCTCTTCACCGATGCGCTCAGCCTGAACATCCAGGAAGTGCGCAAGAACCTCGGGCTAACGATGCTGGTGCTTGGTCCGGGCACGCTGCTTTCGGCAGCGTTGATAGCGGCCGCCGGCTGGTGGCTGCTGGACCTGCCCCTGGCCGGGGCTGTGGTAGTGGGGGCGGCGCTTGCTTCCACCGACCCGGTGCTGCTGCGGGGCTTCCTCCGCAGGCGCGACATCCCCCCGACTACACGGCAGGCCCTACGTCTTGAAAGCGGCCTCAACGACGTGGTGCTGCTGCCCATCGTGCTGGTCGCAATGACCTTCCTTGGGAGCACGGACGGCTCAGGCAGCACGGCGGAACACACCGACTGGGCCAGGCTAGCCCTCGACCTCCTGCTGTTGGGGCCGGGCGCGGGCGTGCTTATCGGCCTGCTCGGCGTGGCTACCCTCGACCTGGTGCGCCGCAGGATAGGCATCCGCCGGGACTACGAATCGCTCTACTCGCTGGGCGTGGCGTTCGCGGCGTTCGCGGCGGCGGAGTCGGTGCACGGCAGCGGTTTCCTGGCGGCCTTCGCGGCGGGACTCACAATCGCGGCGCTTGACGTCGAACTATGCGATTGCTTCCTCGAATATGGCGAGACCACAGCCGAGATGGCCCTGCTGTTCACCTTTGTGCTGTTCGGTAGCTCCCTCATCTGGAGCGCGTTTGACGTGTGGAGCCTGGCCGGGGCCGTGTTCGCCGCGCTGGTGCTCTTTGTGCGCCCGCTCGCCTTTTCGCTGGCGTTAGCCCGCAGCCGCCTCAGCAGGTACGACAAGGTGCTGATCTCATGGTTCGGCCCGCGCGGGCTAAGCACGTTGCTGCTGGTGCTGCTGCCGGTGTTCGCGGGGTTGGAGGGTGGCGCGCAGATGTTCGCTATCTGCTCGCTGGTGGTGCTGTTGTCGGTGGTGGTGCACGGGGGCACGCTTATGCTGGTGGGCAAGGGCAGCAGAGCAAGCCGCGCTCCGCAGGCCAGCGCCACCCTTCAGCCCGATACGTTGCAGTTCGCCCCGGCCGCCGGTGAAGTGGCTCCACTCCCTCTCATGCCCAGGCTCTCACCCTCTGAGACATCCAGCCAGGATGGTGCTACTGGCGAAGGGGGCACTGGCAGTCTGGTGCCGCCCGATGGCCGCGCGGATGGCATCATCGATGGCGCACAACCTCCCGAGGAGGATTCGCAGGCTGACATGCAGGACCGCATCAGCGTGGAGCAGTTGCGAATGCTGCAACAGGAAGGCCAGCCTGTAGTGGTAATTGACGCCCGCACAGAGCGCACCTTCGACGGCAGCGAGCTACTGGCGCAGGGGGCGGTACGCATCATACCAGGCTCGGGAGGCACGGCTCCAGGGAGCATTGTAGACCAGGCGATGCAAGCGCGCGTACCGCGCGAGGCGCGGGTGGCCGTCTTCTGTGCTTGAAGGAACGAAGCAACGAGCGCCCGTGTGGTGCGAGAGCTACAGCGAGCAGGCTGGACGCGGGCACGCGCCCTGACCGGAGGTTGGGAGGCGTGGCAATCAGCCGGCTTTGCGGTGGAGGCGAAGACCGCGGCCTGAGACAAAGAAAAAAGGTCCGCTCGCCGCAGGCCAGGGATAGCCAAACATTTCACGGCGAGGAGACCTGTGTGAAGGGTAGCACAGCCGCACCGGGCCGCGCCGAGTTATCCACCGTGTTGTAGCACGATGCATCGTACCCTTTCACCCGTTCCCCTGTCTCAACCCTCCAGGACCAAGCCTCTCCTTTGTCATTCTGAGCGCAGCGAAGAATCTCGTCCTTTACCGCTTTGTTCCCCTTTTCCTATGAAAGAGTGCCGCATGAGAAAGGGGGTACCATGTGCTGAGGGACGAGATTCTTCGCTGCGCTCAGAATGACAAAGGAGAGGCTTGGTTCCATTCCTTCAAGAGAGGGGCTACTCACAGAATACGGCGCACCATGCCCCTACGATTTACCGGTCTTGGACAGTAGCAAGCTCCTTGTAGTCGTGCAGAGCGGCCTCGATGCTGGGGAGGGGCACTGTTAGCTGCGGTGCCGGGTAGTCGAGCATCGGCGGGTGCGTGGTAGAAGCGTTCACCAACGGTATGTATTGCTCGTCCCAGGCACCACGGTCTGTGCCGTTGACTATATCCGCCTCCGCAGCCTCGGCAGCCTCAGCCTGTGTCGCCGTAGCAGGCGCGACCCTGGCTCTCTGGGGCACGCGTTGGGCGACCAGCAGCATCCCGGCCAGCAGCGCCAGCCAGAGGAGGCTCGTCCAACTGAACAGTTCGCGGCTGACGTGCTGGAACAGCCCCTGCAAGGAAGTGAGCAAAGTGACCTGCTCTACGGGCCTGGCGACGGTGGCGGTCACCGGCACCACAACTCCGCTGCCCTGCGCCTGCTGCCCCGTCTGGTTGGCGACCTCGGCCTGCACCAGCCGTACGACCAGGCTGTCGAGGTTCTGGACCGTGAAGTCGGCCGGTACGTCGTGCGTCGTGGACCGCCCCGGCTCGCCCGATACCCCATTCGCGTAGGTGAGGAAGACGAACTGGCCCATCGTGAACTGGGCGAACTGGCGGAAGACGTATTCCCCGGCGCTGTCGAGGTTGCTCGCCCCGATAGGGAAGATCTTGATGCCCATGCCGACAGCCTGGCGCAGCAGGTCGGGGTACGCGTAGTCGTTGGGGTAGTCGATGTGGGGTGGAGCATCCCCGACGAGCACGATCATGCGCAGGTGCCGCCCGGTGCTGTTGTCGGCCCAACCCGGTAGGTTGATCGCTTCGTGGAGTCCGGCGTTCACCGACTCCGGCGTGTCGCCTCCACCGCCCGCCGTGACGTTCGCCAGGTTGGCGCTGAACTGCCCGATGTCGCTTGTGAAGTCCCAGGAGCGGGTTACGTAATCGTCACCCAGGTCCCTGAAGGCGACCAGGCCAAAGCGGGGGGCCGTGCTGCCCGGCAGTTGCTCGATGCGCCGGGCGATGCTGCCCACAGTGGCCTTGATTTCGGCAATTTCGTCGCCCATGCTGCCCGTAGCGTCGAGCAGGAAGACCAGGTCGAGGGCGACGGGCCCGGAGTTGTCCTTCAGTTCGGGCAGGGTGATGGTCTGCTCGGGTCCGGCGAGTTTCACCTGAGCCTCTACGGCAGAGTTGCCCCGGCTGACCACCGCGCGCAGGTTCTGGACCTGTGTGGCGTCGGCCATGCTGGGGAAGAAGAGCACCCGGCCGTCGCTCCCCGTCTGACCCTCGTACACCTTTCGCTCCCCGTCGTAAAGCTGCACGCTTGCCCCGGCCACGGGCTGCTGCTCGCCGTCCATCACCTTGAGAAATAGCCGCTGCGACACGTCCAGGGGGATGGCAGCTTCGCCGCTGTGTCTGTGCAAGTAGTCTAGGTAATCCTGGAACCGGGCGTTGTCGTCCACCTGCCCCGCGGTGAGGGAAGACTGGTAATCCGCCGGGGGTGGGCTGCCCGTGCTTAGATTACCGACGACTTTGCCCATACCGGTTGCGGTGTCGCCGTATGCCTCGGTGCGGCCCGTTAGGGTCTCAGGCTCGGCCACTGCCGATTCACCCCCGGCTGCGTCCCTCGCACCTGTTGCGGGGTTGGCATAACGTGCCATAGAATCGCCCTCTTCCGGCATGGCTCCGAACCCATTTAGCCCCGAGCCGACCTTCATGAACGAGGTATTCACACTGGACTGGGAATAGCCTGCTATGCTCAGGACAAGTATCAGGAGCACCAGGCAGCCAGCGACTACTTTCCCGTACTGCTTATTACGTTGCGTCATCTTAGTGCCTCCTCAGGCTACCTAAACAGGACAACTTGCCGGAAGTAGTGGATAAACGCTGTGGGGCTGAATAATGTTCCCGTTTGGCGGTCATTGTTTTGCAATGGGTACAAGCAAAGCGGGAACGCCTCGGCGTAAAGATACCAAGGCGGCGCTAGGGTTAGGGCTTGTGGTTCATAGAACAGGAGCAGGGTACGACATCACGTATCCTGCTCCTGTTAGATCCGCCAGGCCACATTATACTCTGTGTGGCCTCGGTGAATTGGCCGTATTAGTGTTCCGGTGTCGTTGCTGCTCTAGGGTTGAAGGTGCTTCGTGAAGAAGTCGGTGATGGCGTTGTAGCAGCGGACCTTGTTCTCGTACTTGATGACGTCATGCCCTTCGTTCTCGAACACCAGGTATTCGACGTCCTTCCCCGCCGCCCGTAACGACTCCACCACGTCCCGCGACTCTGCCTCTATCACGCGGGGGTCGTTCGCGCCCTGGATTACGAGCATGGGGGCCGCCAGGTCGTTCATGTAGGTCTTGGGCGAGCGTTCGAGCAGGAAATCGCGGTCCTTCACCGGGTGGCCCAGCGCCTCGTAGAAGTAGGGCTTCCAGGTCTCCGGGATGCGTTCGAGGAAGGACGTCACCAGGTCGTACGGCCCGAACATGTCCACGGCGGCCTTCCATAGCTCCGGGTGGCGCATCGCCAGGGTGAGTGTCATGTAGCCGCCGTAGGAGCGACCTATTACCCCGGCGCGGCTCACGTCGATGCGCGGGTCTTTGGGGAGCACCTCGGTCATGGCGTGCACGTGGTCGAGCCGGTCCTGCCCGCCCCAGTCTTTGTCCACCCGCTTGGTGTAGCTCAGGCCGTAGCCCGTGGAGCCGCGCGCGTTGGGCACGAACACCGCGAAGCCGTTGAGGGTAAGAAACTGGATGATCGGCATGGAGAACCAGGCGAAGTTGGGCCGTTCCTGCCCCTGCGGACCCCCGTGAATGTAGTAGACCAGCGGTCGCGGACCCTCGAAGCCTAGCTCCTCCGAGGGCAGGTAGAGCCGTGCTGATACCCTCAACCCGTCGTGGCTGATGAACGAGGCGTCTTCGCCTGGGGCCATTTGCGAGTGAGGCGTGCCCAGGATGCGCTCGTGGGTGTGCCGCCGCACGGTCTTGCGGTCGGGGCCTTCCACGGTGTAAATCTGGGTGGGAGAGGTGGCGGTGGAGAAGGCCAGCACGAAGCGGTCGCCCTCCCTGTCGTAATGCATCGCCTCCAACACGCCGTTGGCTAGCTCGCCCCGGCCGCAGATTACCGCCTCGACCGAGAACTTGCGCGCGTCCTGGTCGAAGCTGCCCTCGTAGACCCAGCTTGCTCCGTCGATGTTGTAATGGAGCCGGTAACGATTGCCTATTGTGTGATCAATATATTCAAGCTCACCCGCGCCGGTATGCGCGATCCCTTCTGTCTCTACAGGGACGATCACACCCGGCTCCCGCAAGTCGAGATAGCCGAGACCATAAGCGTCCTCGAACAGGGAGGTGGTGACCAGGAGGCCCCGGTCGCCCTCGGTGAACTGCATGCTGCCGAAACCGCTGAGAGGCGCTTTTTCGCCCGGCTCCCGCTCCTCGATGGGCGTGCCGTAGATGGCCTTGACCTCGTCCTTCTCCAGGTCCACCAGCCGAAGTATGACATCACCCATCGTGTAGCCCTCGGCCAGCACAAGCAACGTCTCGTCGTCGTTCACGTCCCCGCCATACGCGCCCCACTTGCTCTCGTACACCTGCCTGACCGAGCCGTCTTCCAGGCTGCCCACGTAGGCCCAGTTGAGCGCCTCCTTGAGGCTCTCGCAGGTAAGATAGAGCCGGGTGCTGCCGTGAGGGCCGTGCTGTGAGAAGATGCGCGTGTCGGTAATCTGCGGGAAGGCCTCCTCAGGGAAGCCGCCTTCCATCGGGATGAGCATGGGCCGGTACTTCTCGTCGCCGTCTTTGTCCACGGTGACCATGATTTTGCCGAGACTGGGGAAGACCCAGTAGGAGACGCCGCCCATTAGCTCCGGGTTTTGCAGGGAGATGTCGGGCGGGAGCAGAGGTTCGGGCACGCTGCCGCCGTAGTCCATAACGTAGAGGCTGAACTTGCCGCTGATGTTGCTGATGAAATAAATGCGGTCCTTCCACAACTGTGGCGCGAGGAAAAGCCGAGCCGAGAGAAGCGACTCTATTCGGGGCATGTTTGTGTCTCCTTCTGGGAAATTTATAGCTGCCGCTGCAAAGCCAGGTAGGCAGAATGCTCAAATGCCCCAGCAGTATAGGTGCTGTCCCGCGGGAGGGACAAGGGACTGTGGTATGAGATTTCCCGCAATACAATGGCTGATCGTCATTTAAGCCACAAAGTATACGGTTGGAGGGCACATGTTCTAGTGCCAGTAACTGCCAGACAGTAGTGTTGAAAGCAAATCTAATATAAGCTGAAGCTACATATCCCTTTTAGCTGCAACCATTACACATAACAATAGATTCTCTAGGGAGTGACCGGCTGCGTCAATTTTGAGTGGGCAGACACCCAGCACTCGCCGGATAGGTCGCCGGGGCAGTTTACTCGCCACGCCCGCTCGTCAGGGGAGCGTCCGGTGACTTCGAGGCTCTCACCGGCGGGCACTTCCGCGACCGGGTTGGAGCCGTTGCCGTAGAACCTGAACAGCGGCACGGTCGCCAGTGTGACCACCTGCTTTACACCGGTTTCCAGCACTGGGAGAGGCAGCTTCAGGCCGGCGGCAATCCGGTGCATGTATGGCTCGAAGCTTTGCAAATCTTCGTCGGAGCGGAAGCTCATATGGGAACGTGGATCGTAATGTGGCGTCAGGATATACAGCATTTCCCCGTCGAACGCCGCGAAGGAAATCCACCTCTCAAGCACCTTGCCCGCCTTGTCGTTCACCAGGAAGCCATAGCGCAAGCCGGGT
This sequence comes from Chloroflexia bacterium, assembly GCA_036388595.1. Taxonomy (GTDB): domain Bacteria; phylum Chloroflexota; class Chloroflexia; order QHBQ01; family JADMIH01; genus JADMIH01. The sequence goes on along the minus strand of DASVRN010000086.1, from coordinate 4,062 downwards.
ATATCGCCTATACTGGCCTCTTCCGTTTCCAGGCGGGCATAGGTCGCAGTGTCGCCGTAGGTAATCCGCCGGTCCTCCTCGAAAGTCTTGTGGTAGTCTTCTACGAACTTCGCGAGAGCGGCTTTCATAGCGGGGGCCTGTGCGGTGTCCCGGTAGTCGATGGAGCCGGGAGCAAGTCCCTCATTCTTTAAGGTCTGCTGGAACTCGGGGAGGGTCTCCAGGTGCGACATGAATAGCTCCACTTGGCCCACAGTCTCACTGCCGTCAAGCACGCAGAGCACGGGGGCGTCCCAATCGCACGGCGCGACCCTAAGCCCACCCAGCGCTTCGGCCTCCCCCAGGATGAACTTGAAGACGTTGCTGCCCACGACGTCGGTGCCGACGCCAGGGTTAGAATCAGGCAGAACAGGAGTGACATCCGATACTGGTGTCTCCGCTACTTCACTTGTAACACCGGCGGTTGGCCCCTCAGTGGGACGAGATGCGGCGGTAGCGGTAGCGGTAGCGGTTGTGGTAGCGGTTGTGGTAGCGGTTATCCCATGAGGTGTAGCCGAATGAGCTAGTGTGGTTGTGGGTGCCGGAGTGGTATTGGTCGGCAATGGCCCGTTGATAGGTGCCCCACAGGCCGCCAGCAGTATGGCTGCGAAAGCCAGGAGTAGATAAATTACTATGTATTTCTTCATGTCCCTCTGCCTTTTTCTAAGTGAATATCCCTTTCTCAGGGCGTGAAACTCATTTTCACCACCTGGGTCTATTCTAATAGTAGGGACATTGCGGCGACATTGGGCGCATGGGGTATTCGCCCTTACAACAAAGGACTTACGCTAAGGCTCTGTCTTGTGATGTGAGCAAGCTGTACTCGACGTGGGTAGTGCTCATTGGAGCACTAGGATGTACTCTTGGGTGGCGCGACCTGGCCCACCATATCGCTGTGCCGCAGCAGAAAGTCCAATACGAGCGGTTGGAGGAGCGAGACCTTCGCGGGGGAGAATATGAAATCCGTGTGCTCGGCGGCCGGGACCACCGCAAGCTCCGCATTGGGCAGCAGGCGATACATCGCCACCCCATCTTCGACAGGGACAAAGCCGTCGCGGTCGCCCAGCAGGACCAGCGTGGGCGCCGTGACCATGGCGAAATCGTCCGCTGTGTAGTTCAGCGGTGCATTCCACATCGGTTTTATTTCCCTCAACAGCCTTTTCCAACCATCAGGTCCGTGTAAGTGCTGGAGCATTACCGCGAAGCCTGGGTTCTCGTGCTCGAACTTTTCGAGATCAACGTCCGGCGACCGTTCATCACCGAGTATGGAGCGCACCCACTCGCGGGACCCATCGCTGAGTTCGAGATGTGCCCCGCCGACGACGATGGCTCCAGGAAGGTCGGGATAGCGCATACCGATCTCAAGCGCGACCTGTCCGCCATCACTGTAGCCGTAAACCAGGGGCTTGTGGAGGTCCAGCGCCCGCGCGAGCGCCACGAGATCATCGGCCAGCAAGCGGAAGCTCATGCTGCCCGTTGGATTGTTGGTCCGGCCATGACCTCGGCTGTCGGGCGTAATCACGCGGTAGTGTTCCGCGAAGGCCGCGAGGTACGGCTGCCACGAGTCGCCGGTGAGGGCACCACCGTGGATCAAGAGCAAGGGCTGCCCCTCGCCTTGCTCTTCGTAGTAGATGTCCAGGCCATTGGCCCGTACGTAGCGGCCCGTCTGGGTTCCAGTGCGTTCAGGTGTGGTCATACGAGACTCCCGGTGGCTGAAGGTTGGGTCGGCAATAGGTGAAGGTCCTCACGTCTATCGTGCTACTATAGCAGACATGAGCGCATCTGGAATGTTAGGTATAGACCAGTAACTTTCAGGCGCCCTACCGGCATGAGTCGGGACGGTGTGGAAAACCCCATCATGCCCTCAGACAGCAGGTAAAATGTCCCTGGAATTACTTCCTAGAATGGTTCTTCTGGAAAGTAATAACATATAGAGGGGCAGGGGATGGAAGAAACTATACACGAACTGGATGATCTGGAGTCAGGGGAGCAGATGGGCTTGGTCGTGCTGGAGCGGGCGGCGCTACAGCCCGTAGACGCTGCACCCGCGCACCGGCACCCGGCGAGAGTCTACCTGGCGCGGTTGGCGGTCGGGTCGCGCCCGGCCATGCTGGGGGCGCTAAAGGTGGCTGCCGAGCTACTGTCGGCACTACGCTGCGATTGGGAGACGATGCCCTGGCACCTGCTGGAAGCGCAGCACACCAAGGCGTTGCGGGCTGAGCTGGCGCACAGGTACGCGCCTACCACCGCCAACAAGATGCTCTCTGCTGTAAGGGGCGTGCTGCGCGAAGCCTGGGAGCTGGGCCTCATGCCCGGCGAGCAGTACCACAGGGCTGTTGCGTTCCGCACCGTGCGCGGCGAGCGATTGCTGCGGGGCCGTGCGCTGGGCGGGGGTGAGTTGAGGGCGCTGTTCGCCGCTTGCAAAGCTGACAAACAGCCGACCGGCGCTAGAGACGCGGCTCTCATCGCGGTGTTATACGGCTCCGGGCTGCGGCGCTCGGAGGCGGTAGCCCTGGACGTTGCTTCCTACAATAGTGAGGAAGGCAGCCTCACCGTGAGGGCGGGCAAGGGCAACAAGGACCGCATCTGTTATGCAGCATCGGGGCAGTCCAGCCTGATTGACGCCTGGCTGAAAGTAAGGGGTGAGCGTGCCGGGCCTCTCTTTTGCGCTATCGCCAAGGGAGGCAAGATCAAGGAGCGCAGGCTCACCGACCGCGCGGTGCTCTACATCGTGCAACGCAGGGCCAAGCAAGCAGGAGTGGAGCACTTTTCACCGCACGACCTGAGACGTACCATGATAGGCGACTTGCTCGATGCCGGGGCCGACATCTCGACCGTGCAGAAGCTGGCCGGGCACGCCAACGTCTCGACCACCGTGCGCTACGACCGCCGGGACGAGGCTACTAAGAAGCGGGCGGCCAAGCTGCTCAACATACCCAGTTCTGATTGAGGGCGTAATATCTAGTCAGCAGCCTTTGTGGGAAACCAAGAGGAGACGAGTACCCCAAGTTCCGATTTTGCTAGGTGCTTGTTATTCTCGCTTGTGCGTAGCTTATGGGATATGTAGCTTCATCGCGTTACATGCTCCGACTAGTACGCTTAGCTTGCCCCCAGGCTGAACGCGCTGTGAATACACTGCACGGTCTTGTCCTCGTCGGCGGTAGAGAGCACGAACGACAGGTTCAGCTCCGATGAGCCTTGCGCGATAGCCAGTACGTCTATCTTTCCCTCGCCCATCAGGCTGAACACACGCCCCGCCACACCCGGCTTGCCGCGCATACTCGCCCCGATTACTGCCACGATGGATACGCCACTCTGGACCAGTATGCCCTCAATCAGGCCATGCCCTAGCTCGCTCGCGAATGCCTTCTCTAACGAGCGCCGGGCACGTTCGCTGAACTGCTCCTCAATGACCAGGCAGATGTTGTACTCCGAGGAGGACTGCGAGATCATCAGCACGTTGATGCTCTCCTGCGCCACGGTGGAGAAGACCCTGGCAGCCACTCCGGGCAAGCCGATCATCCCTTTGCCCTGCACCGTCAGCAGCGCCAGACCCGAGATAGAGGTAATGGCGCGCACATCGTGTCCGTCGTCCACCGGCTCCGCTACCACACACGTACCCGGACGCTCAGGGTGGAAGCTATTGCGAATGTAGACGGGGATGCGCTGCTCGACCGCCGGGGCTATCGTCTTGGGGTGTAGCACCTTCGCGCCGAAGTAGGAAAGCTCGGCCGCCTCGCCATACGAGATCTGCGGTAACGTGCGCGCCTCCGGCACAATCCGGGGGTTGGCGGTCATCACCCCATCGACGTCGGTCCAGATGATGATCTCACGCGCCCCGAGAACGCTGCCGATGATCGAAGCCGAATAGTCCGAGCCGCCCCTGCCCAGGGTGGTGGTATAACCCTCTTCTGTCGCGCCGATGAACCCTGTAACTACCGGCACGATGGAACGGGAGAGGAGCGGACCTAGCACCTCCTCCGCCTTGTGTCGGGTCTCTTCCATGAGAGGGTAAGCGTTGCCAAA
>DASVRN010000085.1:0-1946 GCA_036388595.1 Chloroflexia bacterium | reverse complement strand
GGACGAGATTTCTCACTGCGTTCGAAATGACAAAGTAGAGCTTAGACCGTCAAGTCCGGCAGTGCGGTATAAGTCTAAAGGTGGCAAATGCTACCTGCGGCGTTAGAAATACCCTTCCATTAGCCTGCCAACCCACTCCGGAGCACTCGCATCGTCTACTCGGTCGAAGGCGGCAAAATAAGGCTTTACGTCCAGCACTGGGCTGCTGTCAATCGCATCCAGGCCGCGTACCGTGAGGACGTTCCCCACTACCGACAGCAGGCGAACGGCGGCCAGACCAATGGGGTTGGGCCGGTGCCTGGCGCGTTGGGCGAAGATGCCGATCTCCGGCATGTCGGCCCGGCCACGTGGTCGACGCACAAGGTCGTCGCCGGGACTGAAAGTCGTGTGGTGCATCAGGAATACCACGACCACATGGGAGAACTCCTCAAGCCCAAGCAGGCCGGGAGCATATTCCTCCAGCAGGTGTATCTCGGACACCACGCTGCCCCAGCCCTCATCGACTCCCTCCTTTACCGGGGAGCGCACCACCCCGATAGGCTGCATCGTCACCGCACCCATGTCCAGCTTCACAGCGGCCGCTCGAAGCTGTTGGTGGCGGCTATCGCGGACGCTACTACGGCGTCATATAATTCGGCGCTCAACCTGCCGTAGTCGGCGCGGACTTGCTCGTCCAAGAAGTAGATGTCGTTCCAGGAGCCCATGCCGCCGAACACCCACGCCCCGGCGGCGGCAGACAGGAGCCTGTGCGCCTCGCGGCTGTAGCCCTCTTCGGGCAGCATGTCGCTTGGTTGGACGTGTTCGGCTTCGTCTAACTTGTTTAGCTCCCTCTTGAAAAGGTCCGCCCAACCCTCCTCATTATTCCCCCTGGCGAACCGTTCTATCTCTACCAGCGCCTGACGCAGCCGGGCCTTCACTTCGCCCAGGTCGTGCTTCTCCACCGCAGGTATGCCGTCTATGGGCACACCCGCGTACGTGACGTTCCAGTAGGCCCCTCGCCTGTCGCCACTCTTATCCACGAATTCCCAGGCTGCCGACCAAGCTTCGCTCCTGTTGGGGTAGTCCACCTGCAAGTGCCAGTCGCCCCCACCCGCGAACGCCACAATCTCGTGCCTGGCTATATCCGCGGGCACGGGGTCACCACGCCTCACCAGCCAGATGTGCTGCGCTCCCAGTCCCCGAAGGTGCGCGTACCATTCGGCTGTAGTCTTCGCGACCAGGGTACCCCGCATGGCATCGCCATAGGGTTCGGGGTCGCGCATGAATTGCACGCGGCTGAACTTGAACATCGGGTTCGACCCCGCCAGGTCGGGAGGCGCGACCCCCTCCCTCGAGAGGTAGACATTGCCATACGCAGCCAGCGTCACCAGTTGTGCCAGGTCACCATTCATTCCTAAGCTCCCGCAAGTGACGCGCAAGTTGATCCAAAACCATCATCCTCTTGGCGCGTCCTTGGCGTCTTTGCGTCTTGGCGTCTTTGCGTCTTGGCGTTTCCGTCTATTCACTTGTCACTATATGAAAATCATGGCAAGGATAGCCGCCACCAGCGCAATCATGAAGATGAACGAGTTGAGTATCTTCTGCTGCCTGTCGTCGCTGAAGCTGCTGATGTTCATGCTCTCTATGATGTTGGTGCCCAGGCGCACGTAGAAGCTGGCGAAGTAGTCGAGCACCACGCCTATCACCCCGCCCAGGGCCGTGATGAGCACCCGCCAGAGCAGGTTCAGCGGGAAGCGGTCCCACTCCCCAAAGTCGGCTACCAGCGTAGCTATCAGCCCCAGCACCACCGCCCAGATAAGGATCTTCTGCCACGACTTCCCCAAGTTCGTCAAGATAACACCCATAGTGCCCACCCCCAGAGATGATTGCAACACGATTATAGCGGATTTGGGAATTGGGAATTGGGATTTCGGATTTCGGATTTAGTTGGATACGGAGCAAATCCG
>DASVRN010000084.1:0-6557 GCA_036388595.1 Chloroflexia bacterium | reverse complement strand
GCCACCGACAGCGACAGCAACACCGGCACCGGGGCATAGTTCTGAAACGTGAAACGTGAAACGTGATGGTACACCAAGTACCAGTGGGGCCAATATGGGACATTGTCCCACAAGCCGCATCACGTTTCACGTTTCACGTTTCAGACTCCCGTCAAGCACTCAGGTTGTTGCCAACCAATGCCAAACCTGATAGACTGTTAGGCAGCATGGCAGCCTGCACCAGGAGGTCCCTTTGATCGATCCGCTGTTGCCTGATGACGATGACGTAGAAGAATTGCCCGCGATGCGGCGGGTGAACAACACCTTCCCCGAACCGCGCTACAGGCGGGTACTGCTCAAGCTGAGTGGTGAGGCGCTCGCGGGCGAGGCCAAATCCGGCATCGACCCGGCGGTGGTTAGCTCCATCTCCAACCAGATAAGCGAGGTTGTGGAGCGGGGCGTGCAAGTGGCTATCGTGGTGGGTGGCGGCAACATCTGGCGTGGTATCGCGGCCTCCGCCAAGGGCATGGACCGCGCTACCGCCGACTACATGGGCATGCTGGCTACCGTCCTCAATGCCCTCGCCCTGCAAGACGCCCTGGAGAACCGTGGGGTGTCTACGCGAGTGCAGTCGGCCATCGCCATGCACGAGGTGGCCGAGCCTTACATTCGCAGGCGTGGTATTCGGCACATGGAGAAGGGCCGCGTGGTTATCCTAGCCGCGGGCACCGGCAACCCGTACTTCAGCACCGACTCGGCGGCCTCCCTGCGGGCCCTGGAGCTTGGGTGCGAAGTGTTGCTCATGGCGAAGAACCGTGTGGACGGCGTTTACACCGACGACCCGTTCTCCAACCCGGCGGCCACCAAGTTCGACGTGGTCACATACAGGCAGGCGATTGAGATGGACCTGCGCGTGATGGACACCACCGCTATGGCCCTCTGTATGGAGAACTCCTTGCCCATCATCGTGTTCAACTTCCAGGAGCCGGGCAATATCCTCCGCATCGTCATGGGCGAGAAGGTAGGCACGACCGTCACGAACGCGCAAGAAGATGCGTACGTGGAGGAAGTGATCCCCGAGGACAAGACGCCCGAGTTACAGACCCTCCGAGGTATGCAACAATGATTGAAGACGTACAACGAGATGCCGAAGACCGCATGAAGAAGGCCATCGAGGCCCTGAAGCGCGACCTTCAGACAATTCGCACCGGCCGCGCCACTCCCGCCCTCCTGGACCGCGTGACGGTCGAGTACTACGGCACCCCGACGCCCCTGAACCAGCTTGCGACTGTGGCGGCTCCAGAACCTCGCTTGCTCACCATCAAGCCGTGGGACAAGGGCGCGCTCCAGATAATCGAGAAGGCGCTGCAAAAGTCGGAGATGGGCTTCAACCCCTCCAACGACGGGCAGATAATCCGCATCCCCATCCCGGCCCTGACCGAGGAGCGCCGCCGCGACATGGTGAAGATGGTCAAGCACAAGGTGGAAGAGTGCCGGGTCGCCATCCGCAACGTCCGCCGCGACGTGATGCACGACCTCAAGGAGATGGAGAACGAGAAAATGATCTCCGAGGACGAGCACAAGCGAGGCAATGAGAAAATCGACAATCTTGCCCAAAAGTACGTCCAGGAAGCCGACCACGTGGGTGACGCCAAGGAACACGAAGTCCTGGAAGTCTAACCATTTTGGATTTTAGATTTTGGATTTTGGATTGCTTTGAACTAATCCAAAATCCAAAATCTAAAATCCAAAATCCAAAGCTATGTCAGACGTAAACACCAACTTGGATCCCAAGCCCCAGCACGTTGCCATCATCATGGATGGTAATGGGCGGTGGGCGCGGAAGCGTGGGCTGCCGAGGCTCATGGGGCACAGGGCGGGCACCGAGAACATCCGCCGGATAGTGCATGCCTGCGTTGAGAATGGCGTGAAGTACCTCACTGTGTACGCCTTCTCCACCGAGAACTGGAACAGGCCCGACAGTGAGGTGCAGGGCCTCATGCGCATCCTGGCCGAGGTCATTGAGCGCGAGACGCCCGAACTCGACCGCGAAGGGGTGCAGATACGGCACCTGGGCCACATGGAGAACGTGCCCCAGGCCCTGCAAGACGCTATCGCCTACTCGCTTGAGACGACCAAGCACAATAGCCGTCTCATCCTGAGCGTGTGCTTCAACTACGGGGGCCGCGACGACGTGGTTAGGGCCGTACGCAAGCTGGTGGCCCAGGGGGTCAAGCCCGAAGATATCACCGAGGAACTGATTTCGGCGCACCTCGACACCGCGGGCACACCCGACCCCGACCTGATTATCCGCACAGCCGGGGAGATGCGCCTGAGCAACTTCCTCCTGTGGCAGGCCGCCTACTCCGAGTACTATTCGACTCCGACCACCTGGCCCGACTTCGACAAGGAAGCCTTCGCTGAGGCCATCAGGGAGTACGGCCGCAGGCACCGCAAGTTCGGCGGCATCCTCCCCGAAGAGTACCGCGAATACGCCGAGCGCAACGGCCTGCCTTTCACAGCCGGTGCCGAAGCCGGCGAACCCGATACGGCCACCCCGGTGGACGAGCAGGCCCCCGTCTCCAACAGCCCCGACCCCGCGGCGGTCTAGCGGGACTTCGATGCGGGGTTCGCCCACTGCTACACCCGGTCCCACCGCCGAGCGCGTTACTAACCCCGGCGGCCCCCGCTCAAGCTGGCTCAACCTCGCCTGGAAACTCGTGCTGGCGGCCGTCATCCTACTGTTGATGTCTGTTGGCAGTCCGCTTTCCTGGTTGCTGTCGTGGACGCTGCTCAACCCCGTTGTGGCGACCCTGCTGGTGTGGGGCGCATTCGTAGTGGGCGCGGCAGCCAGCAACCTGTTTGAAGGCCCTGCATCGTTGCGCTGGGGCTGGGCTGCGCTTAGTGTGGGGGCGTACGTGGCACTTACTCTGCCCACCCTGGTCACGAACACTCCTTCCCGCCTGGTGGACGCGCTGGGGCCGGTCGCCGCGCTTACGTTGGTAGCGCACCTGGGCCGCCGCGACCTTCAGCGGGCGTTGCGCGACTGGGCGCTGGTGATGTCGCTCGCCCTGTATGCGTCGTTGGGCGTGCATGCCATGTGGCTGCTGTTGGGAGTGTTCGGCAGCAACCTGGGGCCGCGGGTCTTCCTGCTTTCGGTGCTACTGCCGCCCATCCTGTTCGAGGCCATACTGCTGGCCCTGAGGCGCATTACCAGGCAGGGAAGCCTGTTGCCCGCCGGTGTGGCGCTGCTGTTGGCGACCCTCTTGTCCACCGTAGTCGTTTCGCTCAACTTGCTGAACCAACTGACCGAGCCTACATGGCTGTTGATTTTCGGTCTCATTATCGCGGCCCTCATCGGCATAGGGCTGGTTGTCAGCTACTTCACGCGCCCCCTGATGGAGGCTGCTTCGGGCGCGCACCGCCTTCACCCTCGCGCCGTAGACCTGGCTCGCGCCCTGGTAGAACTCAGCCACGGCCCGATATTAATTTCCCTGGCACTGTATCTGCCCTTACGCTTGCTGAGATGATGCTGATGGCACCACATCATCCGATCTCACTTGCGCCGGCAACTTCGATTCATTTGGAGGTACCAAATTCCCCTCTGTCATCCTGAACGCAGTGAAGGATCTCAAGAAGGTGGGTAGGGATGATGTTGAACCTCGTCCTGCGTGGTGCTGGACGTTCAGCATGAGGGTAGAAGGAGCATCTGAGATCCTTCGCTACGCTCAGGATGACAGGGTGGGGCTTTGGCCCTGCCAGGTCGAAGTGGTAGCCTAATCGCAATATTCTGACTGATATTCAGGCAGCTTTATGACCTACAGCCCCGATAAATCCCCCATAAACATAGCCCTGCTAGGCTCCACCGGCTCGATTGGCCGCCAGACGCTCGACGTAGTGAGCAGGTTGGGAGGTCGCTTGCGGGTGGTGGCGTTGGCGGCCGGACGCGACCGGGATGCCCTGCTGGCACAGGCCGGAGCTTTGCCGGAACACCCCCTGCTGCTTGCCCTTGCCGATGAGGAAGCGGCATCCGCGGCACCGGAGGACGGCCCGCCTTTGCTTGCCGGTGAGGCGGGCCTGGTGGAGCTTGCCCGGCACCCCGATGTGGATATTGTAGTGGTTGCCACCACAGGGCACGCCGGGTTCGCCCCCACGCTGGCCGCGCTTGAGGCTGGGAAGGAAGTAGCCCTCGCCAACAAGGAGGCCCTCGTCATGGCGGGGGAGGTGGTCACCGGCCTCGCGCGGCGCATGGGCACCCGCATACGCCCCATCGACAGCGAGCACAGCGCCATCTGGCAGTGCCTGGTCGGAGAGCCTGAATCCCCAGAACGGGAGGACACCAGGGGTGCGAGCGGTGCCTGGGACGTGATTGAGAAGCTGGTTCTGACGGCCTCCGGCGGCCCCTTCCGTACCTGGGACCAGGAGAGTACCTACAACGCCACTCCCCAGCAGGCCCTCAAGCACCCTACCTGGAACATGGGGGCCAAGGTTACCATCGACTCTGCCACCCTGATGAACAAGGGGCTGGAGGTAATAGAGGCGCACTGGCTGTTCGGAGTGCCTTTTGACGACATTGAGGTGGTGGTACACCCGGAGAGCATCATCCACTCGATGGTACGCTTCACAGACGGTTCGGCCAAGGCCCAGCTTGGCATCCCCGACATGCGCGTGCCCATCCAGTACGCCCTCACCTACCCGCATCGCTACCACAACCCCGCACACCCCCGTGCCGATTGGGCGGCCCTGGGTACGCTTCACTTCGAGGCGGTAGACACCAGCCGCTTCAGGTGCCTCAGCCTGGCGTTCGAGGCGGGCCGCAAAGGGGGCACCTACCCGACCGTCCTGGCCGCCGCCGACGAGATAGCCGTGCCTGCCTTCCTCGCCGGGCAACTGCGCTTTGGGGACATTCCTGGTATAATAGAAGGTGTGCTTGAAAAGCACGTCGCTGTCGCGATAGACCGGCCCGACATCGAATCGATCAAGTGGGCCGACGAGTGGGCAAGGCAAACGGCGGCTGGACTAGTGAAACGTGGTTCTGAAACGTGAAACGTGAAACGTGATGCGGTTAGGGTCGCACGTTCACTAATCAAGAACCAAGTTCCACAAGTGTCATCACGTTTCACGTTTCACGTTTCAGACCTGTTTCACGTTTTAGACCTGTTTCACGTTTTAGAAAACGGAGTAAATAATGGATTTCGGTTGGTTGTGGGTAGTGCCTGTGCTGGGCGTGCTTATTGTTGTGCACGAGCTAGGGCATTTCTTGACGGCTATCTGGCTGGGCATCAAGGTGGAGGAGTTCGGTATCGGCTTCCCGCCCCGCGCTTTCGCCATACGCCGCAACGGCATAGACTATTCGCTGAACTGGCTGCCCATCGGCGGCTTTGTCAAAATCACAGGCGAGAATGGCGACTCGGATGACCCCCGTTCCTTCGGCAAGGCCCCTGCCTGGAAGCGCATCATCGTGCTGGCGGCAGGCTCGACCATGAACCTGTTGCTAGCCATTTTGATCTTCGCGGGCACCTCCATCGCAGGCACCCAGCAGGTGGATGCTCCTGTCACCGCCATCGGTGGCGTGACCAAGGACTCTCCCGCTGAGCGTGGCGGTATGCAGATTGGTGACGTCATCGTAGCGGTCAACGGCCAGCCTATCGCGAATGACCTGGAGTTGCGGACCGCCAGCCGCTCCAACCTGGGGAAGCCGACCCAGTATACCGTTATGCGCAACGGCCAGAGGGTCGATCTTACCGTCACACCGCAAGGCGAGCCTCCCCTCGGCATAAACCTGGGCTTCGCACTCAGTCCGGTGAAAGTGGGGGAGGTACGCCCCAATAGCGTAGCCAGCCGGGCAGGACTGCAACCTGGGGATATCATAGTTGAGATAAACGGCACGCCGGTCAACGTTGATGCCCACGTGAGCGCCCTGTTGAGCAATAGCAAGACAAGCCCCGCGGTCGTAGTGGAGCGCAACGGCCAGAGGGTCGGTCCGCTCACGTTGGAGATAGGTGGTGGCTCTCAACCGAGGTCGTACGGCTTTACCCTGGACCGCCCCTTCACCACTGTATACTACAGCCCTACCGAGGCCATTGGCCGCTCCCTGAATAGCACCTGGGAAGTAATCACGACTATACCGAGGGGTATAGCCCAGGCGCTGGCGGGTGGCGCCCAGGGGCCGGGCGTCACCGGCGTGGTGGGTATCAGCCAGCTCACCGGAGAGGTAGCCCAGGAGACCGGCTTCAACGGCCTGCTGACCCTCACCGCGCTGCTGGGTATTTCGCTCTTCATGATAAACCTTATGCCGCTGCCCGCCCTGGATGGCGGACGACTGTTGTTTATCTTCATCGAGCTGTTACGTGGCGGCCGCCGCATAGCCCCCGAGAAGGAGGCCGTGGTGCATTTCGCGGGCATGGTTGTGCTGCTGGGGCTGATGGCCCTGATTACCTTCTTCGACGTACAGCGCCTGCTCAGCGGACAAGCCCTTATGCCGTAGGCTGTGAGCGCGTAGCACTTAGACCCGTCATCGTATGGTGGCGGGTCTTCCTTATTCTGAAACGTGGTTCTGAAACGTGAAACGTGAAACG